>NZ_AP019371.1:1332500-1632500 GCF_004001265.1 Actinoplanes sp. OR16
CCTGGGCCTTGGCGATCCGGCTGGTCGCGACCAGCTCCTGCGCCTTGGCGATCTTCTTGGTCGACTTGACGGTGCGGATGCGCCGCCGCAGCGCCTGTACCTGACCGGCCATGCCTAGTTACCGCTCTCGCTGGCCTGCGAGCCCTGGAACGACTTCTTGAACTCGACCACAGCACCCTCGAGCGCGGCGATGTTGTCGTCGGTCAGGTTGTTCGTGGACTCGATCGAGGTGTAGACCTCGCTCAGGTTGCGCTTGATGTGCTCGAGCAGCTCCTGCTCGAACTTGCGCACGTCGGCGACCGGGACGTCGTCGAGCTGACCGGTGGTGCCGGCCCAGATGACGATGGTCTGCTCGGTGACCGAGTACGGCGAGTACTGCGGCTGCTTGAGCAGCTCGACCAGGCGGACGCCCTTCTCGAGCTGAGCGCGCGACGCCTTGTCCAGGTCGGAGGCGAAGGCCGAGAAGGCCTCCAGCTCACGGAACTGGGCGAGGTCGAGGCGCAGTCGGCCGGAGACCCGCTTCATGCCCTTGACCTGCGCCGAACCACCCACGCGGGAGACCGAGGTACCGACGTTGATCGCCGGGCGGACACCCGAGGCGAACAGGTCGGTCTCCAGGAAGATCTGACCGTCGGTGATCGAGATGACGTTGGTCGGGATGAAGGCCGAGATGTCGTTGGCCTTCGTCTCGATGATCGGCAGACCGGTCATCGAGCCGCCGCCCAGCTCGTCGGAGAGCTTGGCGCAACGCTCGAGCAGGCGGGAGTGCAGGTAGAACACGTCGCCCGGGTACGCCTCGCGGCCCGGCGGGCGGCGCAGCAGCAGCGACACGGCGCGGTACGCCTCGGCCTGCTTGGTCAGGTCGTCGAAGACGATCAGGACGTGCTTGCCGTTGTACATCCAGTGCTGTCCGATGGACGAGCCGGTGTACGGGGCGATGTACTTGAAGCCGGCCGGGTCGGAAGCCGGGGCCGCGACGATCGTCGTGTACTCCAGCGCGCCCTGCGCCTCCAGGGTGCCCCGGATGCTCGCGACGGTCGACGCCTTCTGGCCGATCGCCACATAGATGCAGCGGACCTGCTTGGCCGGGTCGCCGGACTCCCAGTTCGCCTTCTGGTTGATGATCGTGTCGATCGCGACCGTGGTCTTACCGGTCTTGCGGTCGCCGATGATCAGCTGACGCTGGCCGCGGCCGATCGGCGTCATGGCGTCGATCGCCTTGATGCCGGTCTGCAGCGGCTGCTTCACGGGCTGGCGGGCCATGACGTTCGGCGCCTGCAGCTCGAGCTCGCGGAAGCCTTCGTTGGCGATCTCGCCGAGGCCGTCGATCGGCTTGCCCAGGGCGTCGACGACGCGACCCAGGAAGGCGTCGCCCACCGGGACGGAGAGGACGCGGCCGGTGCGCTTGACCGGCTGGCCCTCCTCGATCTTCGCGTAGTCGCCCAGGATCACGGCGCCGATCTCACGCACGTCGAGGTTCGACGCGACACCCAGGGTGCCGTCGGCGAACTCGAGCAGCTCGTTCGCCATCACCGAGGGCAGGCCCTCGACGTGGGCGATACCGTCGCCCGCGTCGGAGACGATGCCGACCTCCTCGCGGGAGACCTTTTCCTCGTAGGAAGAGACGTAGCGCTCTAGCGCCCCCCGGATCTCGTCCGAGGAGATGGTCAGCTCGGCCATCCTCTGCCTTCTCTGTCTAGCTCGGGACGTCTCCGCCGCCGAGGGGCCTTCTCGATGGAAATCGAGGGGAAATGTCTATTTAGCGAACGCCTGCTTGGCGGCGTTCAGCCGACGCAGGATCGTGCCGTCGTAGAGGTCGGAGCCGACGCGGACGCTGACCCCGCCGATGACCGCGGGATCCACGCCGACCTTCAGCGAGACCTCACGGCCGTAGATGGCGGACAGCTTCGCGCCGAGTGACTGCTCCTCGGCGTCGGTGAGCGGCTTCGCCACCGTCACGTACGCCACCTCGCGGTCCCGCTTCGCGGCGGTCAGCTCGACCAGCCGGGTCAGCGAGGCCTCGAAGCCACGACCACCGAAACCATCGAGAGCGACCTCGGCGAGGCGGCCCGTGGCGACGTGGACCTTGCCCTTGAGCAAGTCCTGAACCAGCTTAACCCGGCGCTCGACCGTCGCACTGGGGTCACTCAGCGTGACGGCCAGCGCGGAGTCGCCCGCGACGATCTGGCTGAACCGGAACAGTTCGTCCTCGACGTCGGCCAGCTTGCCGTCCCGGTCGGCCGAGGCCAGCAGGGTGTCCACCCCGAGGCGCTCGGTCGAGTCCAGCAGGTCGCCCGGGGAGGCGAAACGACCGGCCACCAGGGTGGCCAGCGCGTTCACCGTGGTCTCGGCGAGCTTGCCGGCGAGCAGCGAGCGGAGCAGATCGGCGCGGTCACTGCCCGGCCGCGACGGGTCGGTCAGCGCCCGGCGCAGCCGGGGCTGAGCCCGCAGCAGGCCGGCCACCGACAGGATCTCGTCGGCGACCGAAGCCAGCTGCGCGGCCGTGGCGGACGCGGTCTCCGCGACCAGCCGTTCCGACGCCTCGCCGTAGGCCTCGCGGCTTACGCTCGACGTCATCAGCGCCGCCCCGTGCCAGCGGCGTCGAGGTCAGCGATGAAGCGCTCGACGGTGCCGCGGGTGCGGGCCTCGTCGGCCAGAGCCTCGCCGACGATCTTGCTGGCCAGATCGACCGCAAGAGTGCCGACCTCGCTGCGGAGCTCCCGGACGATGGACTCACGCTGCGCGGAGAGCTGCTCGTTGCCGGCCGCGATGATGCGGTCCGACTCCTCGCGGGCCTTCGCCAGCACGTCCTGCCGGATGCCCTCGGCGTCGGCACGAGCCTCGTCGCGGATGCGAGCGGCCTCGGTCCGGGCCTCGGCGAGCTGGGTCCGGTACTGCTCCAGCAGCTCGTTCGCCTCGGCCTGAGCGGCCTCGGCACGCTTGATACCACCCTCGATGGCTTCGACCCGCGCCTGGAACGTCTTCTCCATCTGCGGGAAGACGAACTTGATCAGCACGAAGCACAGGACCGCGAAGGCTACCGAGCCGACCACGATCTCCTGCCAGATCGGAAGGATCGGGTTGTGCTCGGTGGTTGCCTCTTCGGCAGCCAGGTAAAGGTTGATCATTAAAACCTCCTAGTCGAGGCTGGAGATCAGAGCGGTCCCTGCCAGATGAAGCCGAACGCGATGCCCAGCAGGGCGAGGGCCTCGATGACGGCGAAGCCGATCCAGACGTACGGAAGGGTCAGACGCGACGACTCCGGCTGACGGGCGGTCGACTGGATGTAGGCCGAGAAGACCAGACCAACACCGATGCCCGGGCCGATGGCGGCGAGGCCGTAGCCGATGGCGGCGGTGCTACCAACAACCTCAGCGAGAAGCATTCTCAGTTCCTCCTGGTATCTCGCGTGACTGTCACGCGGGACGACAACGGGGTGTAACTAATAGATCGGGTAGTGCTCAGTGCTCGTCGGCGAGCGCGCCCTGGACGTAGCTCGCGGTCAGCACCGTGAAGACGTAGGCCTGGAGGCAGATGACCAGGAACTCGAGCATCGTCAGCGCGATGGTGAGCAGCCAGGACAGCACCGAGACCGGCGCGAGCAGCACGTTCGCGTTGATCATCGCGAAGCCGCCGAGCGTGAACACCAGCAGCAGCATGTGGCCCGCGAACATGTTGGCGAAGAGACGCACCGCCAGCGAGAAGGGGCGGACGATGAAGTTCGAGAACAGCTCGATCGGGATCAGCAGCGGCAGGATGAACCACGGCGCCGGCGGGATCAAGGCGTGCTTGAAGTACTTCAGCGGTCCGTGGTGGCGCATGCCGACGTAGATGAACATCACGTAGCTGATCGCCGCGAGGACCGTCGGGAACGCGATGTGCGACATCGGCGACATCTGGATCAGCGGCACGATGCCGAAGAAGTTGTTCACCAGGATGAAGAGGAACAACGTCGTCAGGTACGGCGCGAAGCGCACGCCCGCCGGGCCGATCATGTCGACCGCGATGTTGTTGCGCACGAAGCCGTACGCGCTCTCCGCGATCCACTGCTTCTTGGTCGGGACCAGCTGCGGCTTCCGGTACGCGTACAGGAAGAAAATGATCAGCAGCGCGACCGAGAGCCAGATGAGCAGGGTGACTTTGGTGAACCAGTAGTTGTCGTGCTCGCCCCACGGCAGGATGCTGGGCAGGTAGAAGTCCTCGACATCGGGCGGGAACGCCGCCGCGAGGACCGTCGACTGACCGATCACCATGGCCCTTTCCTGTCAGGCGCCGAGCCGGCGCACGATGAGGTACACACCACCGGCAACACCGAGGACGGCGCCTATGCCGGCGAATATGCCCTTGGTTCCGACGAAGTGGTCAACCAGCCATCCGATCCCACCCCACACCAACATGCCCGCGATGAGGTAGGAGACTGCGGTCATGCCCACTCCCGTGTCGGGAGGTGGTTGCTGACCTTTGTCACCGCGAGATTCGGGGGGAGGTTCTTGGCCGGTCATGACGGCCCGAACGATATCAGCAGGTAACACGAAGCTAAGCGGGACCCCCCGCACAACCGCAGTTGTCCAGGCGTCGAGGGTCTCGCAACTGGAAGGACACGGTACTCCTGTCGCGCCAGAACGGAACACGCCACGAGCGAAGAGGTCACCGGATCGTGGCTCCCTGACCGAGTTGCACCGCCCTGACCAGCAACGTTATCGTGCTGTAGATCACTTTCGCGCGGTTTTGCGGTACATCCACCACGCCTGCACGGCGGTCCACACCATGACGCCCACGACGATGCCCAGGCCCAGCGCCGTCCGGCCGCCCCAGTCGCTCGACACACCGAACGCGAGGATCACGCCGAGAAGGGTGTACTTCACCGTATAGGTGAGCAGACCGAGCGGCATCAGGAGTGCCGGGCGGACCGTGTCGGCCCAGGCGATGACCAGGGTGCTCATCGTGTAGCTGACGGTCACGATCAGGACGCCGGCCGCCGCGCCGAGCGCCGCGGGCGCGCCACCGGCGAAGAAACCGGCGGAGGCCGCGAAGGTCAGCAGCGCCATCGACATCGCGGAGAGGAACGGCAGGTGCTCGACCCGCCAGCGCGGATCCGCGGGGAGCGGGGGGAGGTCCGGCAGCGGAGTCTCCGGCTCCTCGTCGGCCGCATCCGGCACGTAGGGAACCACATCCACCGGTTCTCCACGCCTCACGCCATGACCTCCTGCTCCTCGTAGACCGGGAAACGCCGGACCAGCTCCGACACCTCCTCACGCACCTCGTCCAGCCGGCTCGCGCCGCCGGCCGTGGCCGGATCGCTGCGCACCGCCGCCCCGATCAGGCCGGCGATCCGCCGCATCTCGTCCTCTCCCATGCCCTGGGAGGTGACACCCGGCGTCCCGGCCCGCAGACCGGACGCGACAGCGGGCTTCTCCGGGTCGTACGGAATCGCGTTCTTGTTGAGAGCGATCCGCGCCCGGGCACAGCGCGCCTCGGCCTCCCGCCCGCAGACGCCCAGCTCGCGCAGATCGAGCAGAGCGAGATGGGTGTCGGTGCCGCCGGTGACGGGACGCATCCCCTCCTCGGCGAGCCCGGCCGCGAGGGCGCGGGCGTTGCGGACGGTCTGTTGAGCGTACCTGCGGAAGGCCGGCATGCTCGCCTCGCGCAGGGCCACCGCCTTCGCCGCGACCGTGTGCATCATCGGGCCGCCCTGCGCGAACGGGAAGACCGCCTTGTCGACCCGCTGCGCCAGGTCGGCCCGGCAGAGGATCATGCCGCCCCGGGGACCGCGCAACGCCTTGTGGGTGGTGCAGGTGACCACGTCGGCGAAGGGCACCGGCGAGGGGACGGCCCGGCCGGCCACCAGGCCGATGACGTGCGCCGCGTCCACCATCAGGTACGCGCCCACCTCGTCGGCGATCTCCCGGAACCGGGCGAAGTCGATCAGCCGGGGGTACGACGCCGAGCCGCAGATGATCAGTTTCGGCCGGTGCGCGAGGGCGAGGTCGCGCACCTCGTCGTAGTCGATCTCCTCGGTCGACGGGTCCACCCGGTAGGCGATCGGGTGGAACCACTTGCCGGAGAAGTTGGCCCGGCTGCCGTGCGTCAGATGCCCGCCGTGCGGAAGCCCGAGGGCGAGCACCGGATCGCCCGGCTCGGCCAGCGCCGCGTACGCCGCGAGGTTCGCCGAGGCGCCGGAGTGCGGCTGGACGTTCGCGTGCTCGGCGTCGAAGAGCGCCCGGGCCCGCTCGATGGCGAGCTGCTCGGCCCGGTCCACCTCGACGCAGCCACCGTAGTAGCGATTGCCGGGATAGCCCTCGGCGTACTTGTTCGCCAGCGTCGAGCCGAGCGCCGCCAGCACCGCCGGCGAGGTGAAGCTCTCGCTCGCGACGAGTTGGAGGGTCTCCCGCTGGCGAGCCAGCTCGTCCAGGAGCACAGCGGCGATCTCCGGATCGTCGCGCTGGAGCGCGGCGAAGTCCGGACCCCAGAAGGTGCCCATCCGGCCTCCCCTCACGGACCTGCGATTTAAAAGCATATGGCTTGAGAGGGCCTGTTCGCGGGCACAGTCTGCACTTATGCGATGCCTAGTCACCGGCGCTACCGGATACATCGGCGGCCGCCTCGCGCCCCGGCTGCTCGAAGCCGGCCACACGGTCCGCTGCCTGTCGCGCAGCGCCGGCCGTCTCCGCGACGTCCCCTGGGCGGGCCGGGTCGAGATCGTCGAGGCCGATCTCTCCGACCCGTCGACGCTGCCGGCCGCGCTGGAGGGCGTCGACGTCGCGTACTTCCTCGTCCACTCGCTCGGCCAGAGCGACTTCGAGCAGCGGGACCGGGAGGCGGCCCGCAACTTCGCAGCGGCGGCCCGGTCGGCCGGCGTGAAGCGCATCATCTACCTCGGCGGCCCCGAGCCGCCGGCCGGTGACCGGCCCTCCCCGCACCTGCGGTCCCGGGCCGAGGTGGCGCGGATCCTGCTGGCGAGCGGCGTGCCGACGGCCGTGCTGCGGGCTCCGGTGATCATCGGGTCCGGTTCGGCGTCGTTCGAGATGCTGCGCTACCTCAGCGAGCGGCTGCCGGCGATGGTCACACCACGCTGGGTGACCAACCGGATCCAGCCGATCGCGGTCCGTGACGTGCTGCGCTACCTGATCGGCGCGGCCGGGCTGCCGCCCGAGGTGAACCGCGGCTTCGACATCGGCGGCGCCGACGTGCTCACCTACGCCGAGATGATGCAGCGGTACGCCCGGGTCGCCGGCCTCCCCCGCCGGATCATCGTGCCCACCCGGGTACTGAGTCCGTGGCTCTCCGCGCACTGGGTAGGCCTGATCACCCCGGTGCCGAACGCCATCGCCCGGCCGCTGGTGGCGAGCCTCGTCCACGAGGCGGTGGCACACGAGAACGACCTGGCCGAGATGCTCGGTGAGAGAGAACAGCCGCTCGGCTTCGACGAGGCCGTACGCCTGGCCCTCGGCAAGATCCGCGACGCCGACGTGGAGACCCGCTGGTCCAGCGCCTCCGGCCGGGACGCCGCAGCCGAGCCACTGCCCAGCGACCCGAAGTGGTCCGGTGGCAGCCTCTACGTCGACGAGCGGTGCAGTCCGGTGCAGGCCCCGCCGGACCGGCTGTGGCGGGTGATCGAGGGGATCGGCGGCGAGAACGGCTGGTACTCGTTCCCGCTGGCCTGGTCGGTGCGCGGCTGGATGGACCGGCTCGCCGGCGGCGTCGGCCTGCGCCGCGGACGCCGGGACCGGGACCGGCTGCGGGTCGGCGAGGCGCTCGACTGGTGGCGGGTCGAGGAGATCGAGCCGGGTTCGCTGCTGCGGCTGCGCGCCGAGATGCGGGTGCCGGGCCGGGCCTGGCTGGAGATGCGCGCCGAGCCGTCACCGGACGGCGGCAGCGTCTACCGGCAACGGGCCGTCTTCCTGCCCCGCGGGCTGGCCGGGCACCTCTACTGGGCCTCGGTGCTGCCGTTCCACGGCATCGTCTTCAGCGGGATGGCGAAGAACATCACGGCCACGGCCGAGTCATTCAGGGGCAGCGGCGCGGGAGAGCCGGTCACGCACCGCTAGCCACTCCTCGGTGTGCGGCGGTTCCTGGATCAGGATCGTCGCGACGCCGGCGTCATCGAGGCGGTGCAGGGCCGCGTAGAGGTCGGCGGCGTACTCCCGGGGATCGGCGGAGAGGATCTCCGTGCCGGGGATCCCCTCGTAGGTGAGCACACCGACCGGTCCGGCGAGACCGGACCGGTCCACGTCCCGCACATCCGCGCAGAGGACGGCCCGGGCGCGCGGCGCGTAGTGCCGCCGGCTCATCCCCGGCGACGAGCGGGCCTGACCATCGGCGACGTCGGAGGGCAGGGCGAGTGAGCCGGTGACGTCACGCAGCGTACGCAGACCGAGGGCGCCCGGCCGGAGCAGGCGAGGCACCTCACCGGTCACGTCCAGCACCGTCGACTCGATGCCCCAGGAGCAGGGGCCGCCGTCGAGCACCATCGGCACGTCCGGGAGGCTGCGCACCACGTGCTCGGCGGTGGTCGGCGAGATGCTCTCCGAGCGGTTGGCGCTGGGTGCGGCGAGCGGCAGGCCGGACTCCTCCAGCAGCCGCAGCGCGACCTCGTGCGCCGGAACCCGGATCGCGACGGTGTCGTTCGCGGCGCCGATCCCGGGCAGGTGCCGGGCCCGGCGGACGACCAGGGTGAGCGGTCCCGGCCAGAACTTCGCGGCGAGCTGCTCGGCCTGGTCCGGCCAGTCCTCGGCCAGCTCCCGGGCCGCGGTCACCGAGGCGACGTGCACGATCAGCGGGTTCCAGGACGGCCGGTTCTTCAACCGGTAGATCTCGCCGACGGCCTTCTCCGAGAACGCGTGCGCGCCGAGACCGTAGACGGTCTCGGTGGGGAACGCGACCACCGAGTCGGCGGCCAGGATCTCGGCGGCCCGGCGGATGCCCTCGGCGTCGGGACGGACGATCACGGGATGAGCAGGTTGGCCAGCGGGACCGTGGTGTCCTCGATCTCGTCGCCGATGCGCTGGAACGTCTGGTCGCCGCGGCCCCACGGGTCGTCCAGGTCGTCGCCGGGCTGCGGTGCGTCGCTGCCGCGCAGCCGGGCCGCGGCCTCGACGATCGCGGTGCCACGCGCGTGCACCGCTTCCGGCTTCGCCTCGGACGCCAGCAGCGCGGCGGCGTCGATCCCGGCGAGCAGGCGGCCGAACTCACCGAGCACGAACGTCCGGTCCGCCGCTTCCGGGCGCAGCGCGACCACGTAGTCGTACTGGTCGGCGGTCGCCGTGAGGATCAGGTCGGCCTCGTCGATGAAGTCGCCGCGCAGCTTGCGGGCGGAGAAGCCGTCGGCCGAGCCGCGCCGTGCCCGGACCTGGCGGGCCGCGGGCGGGTTCATCTCCTCGCCCTCGTGCCAGCCGCCGGTGCCGGCGCTGACGCTGCGAACCAGGCCGGACTCGCCCGACCGGTCACGCACCGCACGATCGAGCAGCCGCTCGGCCATCGGCGAGCGGCAGATGTTTCCCATGCAGACGTGCAGAACGGTGAAGGGCGCCACGTCAGGCCTGCCCATCGACGAGCTCGGGCACCACGTCACGGAGTTTCTCGAACGGGATCGCGCCGGCCCGCAGCACCCGTGGCACGTCGCCGGTCACGTCGACGATCGTGCTGGGCGCAGGGTCGGTGGCCGGACCGGCCTCCAGGTAGACGCGAACCGCGTACTCCAGCTGGTCGCGGGCCTCGTCGGCGGTGAGCGGCGCGGGTGAGCCGAGCTTGTTCGCCGTGGTCACCGCCATCGGGCCGACCTCGCGCAGCACCTCCAGCGCGACCGGGTGCAGCGGCATCCGCACGGCCACCGTGCCGCCGGTGTCGCCGAGGTCCCACTGCAGGCTGGGCGAGTGCTCCACGATGATGGTGAGCGCGCCCGGCCAGAACGCGTCGGCCAGCTCCCGGGCCGCCCGGGGCAGCGAGTAGACCAGGCCGTCCAGCGTGTGCCGGGAGCCGACCAGCACCGGTGGTGGCACCCGGCGGTCCGAGCCGCGGGCGTGGTGCAGCTGGGTGACCGCATGGGCGGTGAAGGCGTCCGCACCGACGCCGTAGACCGTGTCGGTGGGCATCACCACGAGTTCACCGCTCTTGACCGCCTCGACGGCCGCCGCGATGCCACGGTCCCGGTCGGCGACGGTGGAGCAGTCGTAGAGCATCACGACGTGCAGTCTGCCATGCCGTCACACCCGGCGGGCGGTCGCATATCTCGGGCGGCCGGTGAGGTCGTCGTGCGCCGTCACCTCGGCGAACCCGCCGTGGGCATCGAGGAGTGCTGGCACCGCCGCGCCATGCACGTCGTCGTGCTCGATGCCGAGCCATCCGCCGGGCTTCAGCAGCTTCGCGGCCAGCGCGATCACCGGGCGGATCACGGAGAGTCCGTCGCCGCCGCCGAACACTGCCTCAGCCGGGTCGTGATCGGACACTTCGGGCGGAACCGGCGTGCCGTCCGGGACGTAGGGCGGATTGCAGAGGACGACCGACACCTGAGCGTGCGAGGAGGCCAGGAGGCCGGGGTCGGTCACGTCGCCTTCCAGGACGCGCACTGCGGGAAAAGCCTGGGCATTGCGTCGCAGCCAGGGCAGGGCGGCCGGCGAGCGCTCCACCGCGATCACCGACGAAGCGGCGGTCTCGTCGGCCACCGAGCACGCGATCGCGCCGCTCCCGCTGCACAGGTCGACCACGGTGTCGCCCGGTGAGGTCCGCTCGATCCCCCAGCCGGCCAGCAGCTCGGTCTCCGGCCTCGGCACGAAGACGCCGTCACCGACGGCCAGCTCGATGTGCCGGAACGCGGCGGTGCCGAGCAGGTGCTGCAGCGGGATCCGGCGGGCCCGATCGGCCACCAGCGAACGGAATCGTGCCAACTCGCCGGCGCGGATCGAGTCCAGCAGGAGGAGCCGCCCGCGATGCACGCCGAGGACGTGGGCGGCCAGGAGCTCGGCGTCGACCCGCGGCGACGCCACCCCCGCGGCGGCCAGCTCCGATGTGGCGGTCGCCAGCTCGGGCCCGAGACGGGTCCGATCCGTGCTCTCGTGGGGGTGTTCGTGGCTCGGCATCACGGCATAATCATGGGACGTCGCAGTCCGCAGGGGGTCGGCCGGGTCACCCCGCGGCGCGCCGAGGCCGTGGGAGGCGCCTGGTGGGTTGGTTGGACCAGCTCGCGGAACACGTCGAGGACCTGCGCCGGGCCGGGCAACTGCAGCAGAACGGGCAGTCCGCGCAGGCACTTCCGATCCTCGATGCGGTCCTGTCCGCCACTTCCGACCCCCCGACCCGGGCGTACGCGCTGGTCCAGCGCTTCGGCGCGCTGATCAATCTCGGCCGCGTCGCCGAGTTGTCGACAGCCATGGCCGTCGCCTCGGAGGCGGTGCGCGAGGTTCCCGACCCCTACCTGCGCGGTCAGATGCACGCGTTCGCCGCCCTCGGCGCGCACCTGCAGAGCAATCTGGACCGTGGCGTCACCCATCTCGTGCAGGCCGCCCGCGCGCTGGCCGCCGTTCCGGAGCGGGACGGCGAGACCGCGTGGGGCTGGCACGACCTCGCGATGGCGTACTCGTACCTCGGCTTCCACGGCCAGGCCCTCACCGCGATCGAGCAGGCCCGCGAGGTCGGCGCGAGCGCCGGGCTGGCCGCTGAGATCTTCGCGGCCCCCGGCATCCGGCTGCGCAACGCGGTCGCGCTGGACCACCAGGGTGACACCGACGGCTGCCTGAGGGTGCTGCGCGACATCGACGCCGAACTCTCCCGCTACATCGCGACCGACCAGCTGCGCCCCGGCAGCCGCACGGTCTACGGCTACGCCCTGGCCCGCCGCGCCGCCCTGGGCGAACCGACCGGCGCCGACGCGGCGCCCTGGCTGATCGGCGGCGGCGACAGCGTGCGGACCCGTGACCTGCGGCATCTCGGTTCGGTCTGCCTCACCATCGCGGACGGCAAACCGGAACGCGCACTGTCCATGCTGGAGGCCGTGCCGGTCTCCGCCGAGGTGCTCGGCGCGCCCGAGCCGGCCCGGCTGCGCAGCATCTGCCACGCCAGCGCCGGCGACCACGCGGCAGCGCACGCCCTCGACCGGTACGCGTTCCGCCTGGCCGCCCAGCGCATCGACCAGCTCCGCGACGGCTACCTCGACGGGGTGGCAGCCCGGCTGGACGCGCAGGAGACCCACCGCGACCCGACCCGCTACGGCGACGAGACGCTGGTCGACCCGCTCACCGGCCTGCCCAACCGGCGTCAGCTGGAGCGCTATGTGGACACTCTGCTGGCGCGCGGCGAGCGGGCCGCCGTCGGTATCTGCGACATCGTCGGGTTCACCGCGGTCAACGCCCGGCACGGCCGGCACTGCGGCGACCTGGTCCTGCAGCGGATCGCCGGCGTGCTGCACCGGACCATGCGGCGCGGTGACTTCGTGGCCCGGTTCGCCGGCGACGAGTTCGTGCTGGTCCTACCGGGCGCCGGGCCGAACCAGGCGGCCGAGGTGGCCCGCCGCATCGGCGCCGCGGCCGACTCGGAGAACTGGCAGGCCCTGGTGCCGGGCTCACCGATCGGCCTGGCCGCCGGCTGGTCCGAGGTGGGCCGCAACGGCCGCGGCCTGAGCGCCGCCCTGGCCGCGGCGGCGGCGACCCGGAAACCGACGTAGATGGCGGTGATCGAGCTCGGCGACATGACGGCCGGCCACCCACCGGACCCGGTGGCCGATCCGATCACCGCCGGGCTCGATCGCCGCCGGCTGCGCCCGGTAGCGCTGGTCGCCGTCCTGCTCTGCCTGTTCGCCTGCGTCGCGGCGGTCCGGCCGGAACCGCCCGGCCTCCGTCTGCTCTGGACGGCGCCGTACGTCCAGGAGTACGAGAGCATCACCCTCTCCGGCGACACGCTCTACGTCCTCAGCGGCGGCGAGCGGGCCGAGGTGGTGGCGTACTCCCTGGCCGACGGGCGGCGGCTGTGGCGCTGGGGCACCGACGCCCACCTCATCACGGTGGATCCCGCGCCGGACGGCGGACCGGTGCTCGTCACCGCCGACCCGGCGTCGTCGGGCAACCCGGACGGACCGGCCGCGCAGGCCTCCCGGACCACGATCGCGCTGCGAGCCGCGACCGGCGCCGAGATGTGGCGGCGGCCCGGCGAGCCGCACTGGGACGCGATCGAGGCGGGGAGCGCGCTGCTGAAGGAGTTCGACCCGCGCGGCGGCATCGCCTCGCTGTCCCGGGTCCGGCTGGAGGACGGCGTGCCGGTCTGGACGCGCAGCGACGGCGCCCTGATCCAGGACGTCGGCGTCGACACCGCCGGGGACCGGGTGGTCACCCGGACCGCGGCGGGTGACGTGACGGTTCTGGCCTGGGCCGACGGCGCCGGCCTGGCGAGCCGCCGGATCACGGCCGGCCGCGGGCGGTACTCCGAGATCAGCGTCGCGGCCGGCCTGCTCTTCGTGACCGTCTTCGGCGCGGACGACCCGGACACCGGCGTCTACCGCCTGGACGGCCTGGAACCGCTGGTCAGCGGGCCGCTGGCGAACTGCGTCGGCGTCGTCTGCACCTGGGACGCCGGCGAGTTCGCGGCGCTGGCCCCGGAGGACGGGCGCGAGCTGTGGCGCGGCCCTGAGATCATCGCCTCCGTCATGACCAGCGATCGCATCCTCACCGACCGGCAGAACGGGTCCGAGCACGTGCTGCTCGACAGCCGCACCGGCCGCGAGCTCTCCGAACCCGTTCCCGGCTGGATCGCCTGGGCCACCCGCTGGCAGGACGAGGTCCTGCTGCTGCGGGCCACCACCGAACCGATCGGCCGCACCTCGGTGACCCGCCTCGACCTGGACACCGGCCGGATCACCGTGCTCGGGTCGCTGGAGCCGCTGCCCGACCAGCAGAGCTGCCGTACCGTGCCGGGCCATCTCGTCTGCACCGGCTGGGACCGGATGGTCGTCGCCGCGGTGCCCCGATGACCGTCATCGAGCTGGGCGAGTTCAACGCTCCCAGCGAACCCGGGGAGCCCGCGGGCAGGGCCGAGTTCAACCCCCGCTCGGTACGCCGCGCGCTCATCGCCGCCGTCGCTCTCGTCAGCGCGATGGTCCTCGGCGGCGCGGCCCGGCCGGGGGACCCGCTGGTGCACGACATCTGGTCGGCGCCGATGACCGAGCAGGACTCGATGACGGTCCGCGAGGACGGCATCTTCGTCTTCCGCGGCACCGGCGCCACGACGGTGGAGCTGACGGCATACGAGACGGCCACCGGCGCGGTCCGGTGGCGGCGGGATTCGCCCGGTCGGATCAACTGGATGTACCCGGGCGCCGCGGCCGGGCTGCTGCTGATCCCGGGCGACGAGAAGTGGGCGAACCTCGAGTTCGACGACGGAGGTCAAGGCCTGCTCTCGTACGGCGGAACCACCACCGCGCTGGAGTCCACGACGGGACGGCAGCTCTGGAAGACCGCCGGCGACGTGCAGGCCGTCGCGTCCTCGTCGGTGCTGCTGGGCGAGCGGGACAGCCACGGCGACTACGTGACCGTGCGGCTCGTCGACGCCCGCACCGGCGCCGAGATCTGGCGCCGACCGGCCGGCGGCGCGCTGCACCTGAACGTCCAGGACGAGGGCCCGTCCCCGATCCTGGTCATCCTGGCCGACAAGACCGGCCGCACCACAGTGCTGCGCTTCGCCGACGGCTCAGTGATCAAGGAGAGGAGACTTCCGTGGTCGGCCACCGACGTGCAGAACGGCGTCGACACGTACCTCTCGATCGCCGACGACCTGGTGCTGGTCAGCCGTAACACCCTGAAGAAGGCGACCGTCACCGCCTACCGCGCCGGCAGTCTGGAGCGGCTCTGGGAGACCGACATGTCGCCGTACGCGTACATCGTCGAGTGCGGCCCGATCCTCTGCCACGCCGACGGCTCCTCGCTGTTCGGCATCGACCCGCGCACCGGCCGGCAGCTCTGGGAGCGGCCCGGTGACGGCGGCGGCGTCATCCAGGTCGGCGACCGCCTGATCACCGCGGAGAACGCCGACCCGCCACGGCAGTCGGTCGTCGACCCGCTCACCGGCGAGCAGGCCGGCACCGGCGGGATCGGTTATCCGGTGCGCGCCGAGGCGTACGAGGGATCGGTCCTGCTCTTGCACCGGGTCTACGGGCAGGGACCGATGCGCGACGCCGTCGACTACCTCGACCTGAAGACCGGTGAGATCACCCGGGTCGGCCTGCTGGGCTCGTCGGCCGACATGCAGCAGGGCTGGCGATGCGACTCGACCGGCCGTTACCTGGCCTGCCAGCGTGAGGACCGGCTGGTCGTCACGGCCGTCGGCTGATCTCGGTCTCGCCGGCGAGCCTGGCCGCGCGGTCGGCCTCGGCCAGCGCGTCCAGCACACCGTCGAGCTCGCCGCCGAGGACCAGGTCCAGGTTGTAGGCCGTGTAGCCGATCCGGTGGTCGGTGATCCGGTTCTGCGGGAAGTTGTAGGTACGGACCCGCTCGGAGCGGTCCACCGTACGCACCTGGGCCTTGCGCGCGTCGCCGGCCACCGCGTCCGCCGCCTCCTGGGCCTGGGCCAGCAGCCGGGAGCGCAGGATCCGCATCGCCGACTCCTTGTTCTGGAGCTGGCTCTTCTCGTTCTGGCAGCTCACCACGGTGCCGGTGGGGAGGTGCGTGATCCGGACCGCGGAGTCGGTGGTGTTGACCGACTGCCCGCCGGGGCCGGACGAGCGGTAGACGTCGATCCGCAGGTCGCCGGGCTCGATGTGGATCTCGACGTCCTCGGCCTCGGGCAGCACCAGCACGCCGGCAGCCGAGGTGTGGATCCGGCCCTGCGACTCGGTGACGGGCACCCGCTGCACGCGGTGCACGCCGCCCTCCCACTTCATCCGGGACCAGACGCCGTGGCCGCCCTCGGGAGCGCCCTTCGTCTTCACGGCGACCGAGATGTCCTTCACGCCGCCGAGGTCCGACTCCTGCGAGTCGATCACCTCGACGGTCCAGCCGCGGCGTTCCGCGTACCGGGTGTACATGCGCAGCAGATCGCCGGCGAAGAGCGCGGACTCCTGGCCGCCCTCACCCGCCTTGATCTCGACGATCACGTCCTTGGCGTCGCTCGGGTCGCGCGGCATCAGCATCTCGCCGAGCTTCTCCTCGAGCGCCGGCAGCACCGCCGCGACCGCCTCGACCTCGGACGCGAACGCCGGGTCCTCGGCCGCCAGCTCCTTCGCCGCGGCCAGGTCGGCGCGGGCCGCCTCCAGCTCGGCGTTCGCCGCGTAGATCGGGGCCAGCTCGGCGAACCGCCGGCCGACCCGCCGGACCAGCGCCTGGTCGGCGTGGATCGAGGGGTCTTCCATCCGCTTCTCGAGGTCGGCGTACTCGTCGAGAAGCGCGGTCAAACGGTCGTTGCTCATCGTTTCTCTCCCAGGGCCTTCACACACGAGCGGACCACATGCGAACGGCGCCCGCCCCGGAATCCGGGACGGGCGCCGTTGAAGCAGTTACTTCTTCTTCGCGGCGTTCACCTTGGCGTACTTCGCCTGGAACTTCGCGACCCGGCCCGCGGTGTCGAGGACGCGCTGCTTGCCGGTGTAGAACGGGTGGCAGGCGCTGCAGGTCTCGACACGGATCTCGCCGCCCTTGGCGGTGCTCCGGGTGGTGAAGGTGCTGCCGCAGGAGCAGACGACCTCGGTGGTCGCGTACTCGGGGTGGATGCCGCTCTTCATGTTTACTCGGTCCCTCTCGATGGTCGGGCCGCCGGGTCGCCTTCCTGCTGGAGAGACGTGAACCGGAACCCCTACTGGCCGATGTACCAGTCTGCCATGCCTCCCGTACCAACGGGAAATCAGGAGGTGCAACTGGTTTCGCCAGGCCTAACGTGAGCGCCCTTCCGGTAATTCCCGCAGTGGAAAGGCGCTCCGATGACCCTGCTCGACGACGTCCTCGATCCGGCCGAACTGGCCTCCGCGGTCGAAACCGGGCTGATTCGCGCGCAGCGGCATCCGTCCCGGGATCTGACGATCTACAACTACACCGAGGCCTGCCAGTACTCGGCGGCCTGGTCGCACACCACGCTGACCTGCCGCGGCCTGATCGTCGACGCGGCCGGCCGGGTCCTCGCGCGCCCTCTGGCGAAGTTCTTCAACCACACCGAGTCACAGGCGCCGGCGCTGCGGCCGGACGCGGCGGTCACGGTGACCGACAAGGCGGACGGCAGCCTCGGGGTGATCTACCACGACGGCTCCGGCTACGCCGTCGCCACCCGGGGGTCCTTCGCGTCGGATCAGGCACGCCATGCGACGGACATCCTTCGTACGCGGTACGCCTCGTTCGCTCCACCGTCCGGCATGACGGTGCTCGTCGAGATCATCTACCCGGAGAACCGGATCGTCGTCGACTACCAGGGACTCGACGATCTCGTGCTGCTCGGGGCGGTCGATATCGCCAGCGGCCGGACGTACGGGCCGGATGCGGTGCCGGAGTGGCCCGGGCCGATCGTCGAGACGTTCGCCTGGACCACGCTGGCCGAGGCGCTCGCGGCACCGCCCCGGGACGGCCGGGAGGGTCTCGTGGTGCACTTCACCGAGAGCGACCAGCGGGTGAAGATCAAGTACGCGGACTACGTCCGGCTGCACCGTCTCGTCACGGGGCTGACCGCGCGTACCGTCTGGGAGATCCTCGCCGCCGGCGGCGACCTGGACGCCCTCACCGCGCCGCTGCCCGACGAGTTCCACGTCTGGGTGCGCGGCGTCGCGGCCGAGCTCACCGCTGCCGTCGAGGCCCGTGCCGAGGCGGTCGAGGAGGCGTACGCCACTATCGTCGCGTCGTTGCCGGACGGCTGGGGCCGCAAGGAGTTCGCCGCCGCGGCGGTCCGCAGCGAGTTCCGGGGCGAGCTGTTCCAGCGGCTCGACGGCAAGGACTACCGTCCCGGCCTGTGGCAGCGTGCGCGGCCTTCCGTTTGAGAGATGGACATGACTCGACTTCTGATCACCCGTGGTCTTCCCGCGTCGGGGAAGACCACGTTCGCGCGCAAGCTGCAGCCGGGCGTGGTCCGGGTGAACCGGGACGACCTGCGCCGGATGCTGCACGGCACGCGGCTCTACACCCAGTACGCCGAGGCGCAGGTCACCCAGGCCCAGCGGGCGGCCGTCGAGGCGCTGCTGCGGTCGCGGGGCAGCGTCATCGTCGACGACACCAACCTGCGGGCCAGGACCGTCCGCGAGTGGGCCGAGATGGCGGCCCGGTTCGACGCGTCGTTCGAGGTGCACGACTTCACCGACGTGCCGCTCGACGAGTGCCTGCGCCGCGATGCCGGCCGGCCCGACGGTGAACGGGTCGGCGAGGACGGCATCCGGCGCATGCACGAGCGGTACCTGGCCGGGAAGAACCTGCCACTGCCGATCCCGTTCGTCGAGCGCGGCGGCCCGGGCGTCGTCTACCGGCCCGATCCGGAGCTGCCGGAGGCCGTGCTCGTCGACATCGACGGCACCGTCGCGCTGATGAACGGGCGGAGTCCGTACGACTGGAGCCGGGTCGGCGAGGACGCTCCGAATCCCGCGGTGATCACGGCGGTGCGCGCGATGCACGCGGCCGGCCATGCGATCGTCTTCTGCTCGGGGCGGGACGCGGTGTGCCGGTCCGAGACCGAGGCGTGGCTCGAACTCTTCGTCGGCGTGCCGTACGAGGCGTTGTTCATGCGGCCGGAGGGCGACAGCCGCAAGGACTCGATCGTCAAGCGGGAGATCTTCGATACCGAGATCCGGGACCGCTGGCGGATCACCGGGGTGTTCGACGACCGCCAACAGGTGGTACGCATGTGGCGGGCCCTCGGCCTGACCGTTTTCCAGGTGGCGGAGGGAGATTTCTAGGGTGAAGTACCCCAGGACGTTCCATCTGCCCGGTTCCCCGGGCGCCACCACCGACGACCGGGTGCAGCACGATCTGTCCTGGCTGGACGGTGAGCTCGTGGTGACCGAGAAGATGGACGGCGGGAACCTCACCTTCACCCGCGACGCGATGTACGCGCGATCGCTCGACTCCGGCACCCAGCCCTGGGACCGGCCGGCGAAGGCGCTCTGGGCGATGACCGCGCACCGGATCCCGGACGAGTGGCGGGTCTGCGGCGAGTCGATGTGGGCCCGCCGCAGCATCGCCTACACCGACCTCCCCGGCGTCTTCCTGGTCTTCGGCATCTGGGACGAGACGAACACGCTGCTGGGCTGGGACGACACCGTCGACTGGGCACAACGCCTGGAGTTGCCGGTCGTCCCGGTCCTCTACCGCGGAGGCAGCCTCTCCGAGGCCTGTGCCGCCTGGTCGCGGCAGCGCTCCGAGGATTGCTCGGAGGGCTATGTCGTACGGGCGGCCGGGCGCATCCCGGCCGCCGACTTCGATCACCGGGTCCTCAAGTGGGTGCGGGCCGGGCACGTGCGCACCGAGGCGTCGTGGCGGCACCGCGACGACTTCCCGATCAACGAGTTCGCTTGAACGGGCATCCCTGTGCCAGGTTCGCCGCCTCGTCGTCCAGGTAGAACGCCGGCCGCAGATCCATCTCCTCGTAGTACCGGTGGAAGACCGGAGTGAGACCGCCGGACATCGGCGGCACGATCCAGGTCCAGTCCGCCGGGACCGGGCGACCCGCCCTCTCCTCGTTGCGCAGGTGCGCCATGAACCGCTGCGACTCGGTGTGGTGGTCGGACATCTTCACCCCGGCCAGCTCGAAACTGTGCAGCACGGCCCGGTTCAGCTCGACCAGGGCCCGGTCCCGCCAGAGCGTCGACTCGCGGCTGGTGTCCAGCTCCAGCCGTTTCGCTATCTCCGGGAGCAGGTCGTACCGGTCGGCGTCGGCCAGGTTGCGCGCGCCGACCTCGGTGCCCATGTACCAGCCGTTGAACGGCGCGAGCGGGTAGTGCACGCCGCCGATCGTGAGCCGCATGTTGGAGATGGCCGGGACGGCGTGCCAGCGCAGGCCCAGCTCGGCGAACCAGCCGTGGTCCGGGTGGGTCAGCGGCACCTCGCGGATCGCGCGCTCCGGCAGCTCGTAGAGGCGGATGCCGTCGCCAGGAGTCTCGATCACCAGCGGGAGGACGTCGAACGCCTCCCCCTTGCCCCGCCAGCCGAGCCCGCGCACCGCCTCGGTGAGGCCGGCCTGCCGCGGGTCGCCGACCGTCTCACCGGCCTCGGTGCGGTATCCGGCGTACCGGATCAGCTGCTCGTTCCAGACCCGCGCGAACGGCTGGCCGGGCTGCGCCGGCGCGAAGACGCTGATGACCGGGCGCAGGGCGCCGTCACCGGCCGCCCGCAGGTGCTGCACGAGCAGCGAGTAGATCTCGTCGGCGGTCCGGGCCCGGCGCCGGTCCAGGACGACCAGGCTGCGCCAGTAGAGCCGCCCGATGCACCGGCTCGCGTTGCGCCACGCCATCCGGGCGCCGTGCGCCAGCTCCTCGGTGGTGTGCACGTAACTGCCGGTCGCCGCGATCTGCGCCCGGACGATGGCCAGCCGGGGTTCGACCGGGCCCAGTCGCGGGTTCTCGGTGTAGCAGCGGCGCAGGAAGTCCTCGGCCTCGCCGGGATCCACGGGAGCCTCCCGATCCCATGGCTCGACCGGTTGATCCCGGTAGCCGGGCACGATCATCGAGCGCCTCCGGAGTATCGAGGGATGTGCTACCGGAGGTTCGCACGACCCCGACCGGGGCGAATCAGACAAGATGTGCGACAAAAAAGACGCAGCCCACCCGTTTTGGGTGAGCTGCGTCTTATTTGTGCGGTTACTCGCCAGGCGTCGACTTGGCGATCTGCATCAGGAACTCGATGTTGGTACGGCTCTGCTTGAGCCGGTCCAGCAGGAGGTCCAGAGCAGCGCCCGACTCCAGGGAGCTGAGCACCTTGCGGAGCTTGTGGACGATCGCGAGCTCCTCCTTGCCCATGAGGATCTCTTCCTTCCGGGTACCGGAGGCGGAGACGTCGACGGCCGGGAAGACCCGCTTGTCCGCGATCTTGCGGTCGAGCTTGAGCTCGGCGTTACCCGTGCCCTTGAACTCTTCGAAGATCACCGTGTCCATCATCGAGCCGGTCTCGACCAGCGCCGTCGCGAGGATGGTGAGCGAGCCACCGTTCTCGATGTTGCGCGCCGCGCCCAGGAACCGCTTCGGCGGGTAGAGGGCGGTCGAGTCGATACCACCGGACATGATGCGGCCGGAGGCCGGCGCCGCCAGGTTGTACGACCGGCCGAGCCGTGTCACCGAGTCGAGCAGGACGACCACGTCGTGGCCGAGCTCGACGAGGCGCTTGGCCCGCTCGATCGCCAGCTCGGCGACCGTGGTGTGGTCCTGCGGCGGCCGGTCGAACGTGGCCGCGATGACCTCGCCCTTCACCGACCGCTGCATGTCGGTGACCTCTTCGGGACGCTCGTCCACGAGCACGACCATGAGGTGGCACTCGGGGTTGTTGTGCGTGATCGCGTTGGCGATCGCCTGCAGCACCATCGTCTTACCGGCCTTCGGCGGGGAGACGATCAGCGCACGCTGGCCCTTGCCGATCGGCATGACGAGGTCGATGACGCGCGTGGTGAGGATGTGCGGCTCGGTCTCCAGCCGCAGGCGCTCCTGCGGGTAGAGCGGGGTGAGCTTGTAGAACTCGGGACGCCGGCGCGCCTCCTCGGGCTCCATCCCGTTGATGGTGTCGAGGCGGACGAGCGGGTTGTACTTGTCCCGGCGCTGCTCACCGGTGTCACGGGGGGCGGACCGCACCGCGCCGGTGACCGCGTCACCGCGGCGCAGGCCGTACTTCTTCACCTGCGACATCGACACGTAGACGTCGTTCGGCCCGGAGAGGTAACCGGTGGTCCGGACGAACGCGTAGTTGTCGAGGACGTCGAGGATGCCGGCCACCGGGACCAGGACCTCGTCGTCCGCGACGTGCGGCTCCCGGCTCTCCCGGCCGCCGTCACGCTGGCGGCTGTTACCGCCGCCGTCGTCGTCGCGGTCCCGGCCACGGCGGCGGTCCCGGAAGCGGCTGCGCCGGCTCCGGCGTCCGCCATCGGCGTCGTCACCGTCGTCGTCGTGCCCCTGGTCGCCACGGCCCTGGTCGGAGCGCGGCGCCCGGTCGTCGTTGCGGTCACGCTGGTCGCGCTGCCCGTCACGCGGGCCGCTGTCGCGACCACCGTCACGCTGGCCGTCACGACCGCCGTCGCGCAGACCGTCACGACCGCCGTCGCGCTGTCCGTCACGGCCGCTGTCACGCAGACCGTCACGACCGCCGTCGCGCTGGCCATCACGACCGCCGTCACGACCGCTTTCACGGCCGCCGTCACGACCGCTTTCACGGCCGCCGTCACGACCGCTTTCACGGCCGCCGTCACGACCGCCGTCGCGCTGGTTGCGCTGCCGGTCACGGTTGCGCTCGCCCCGCTCGGGACGGTCGCCCCGCTCGGCACGCTCGGTGGTCTCGGCCGGAGCCGTCGCCACCGCGACGGCGGCCGGCGCCTCGGCGGGAGCCGCAGCAGCGGGCGCGGTGGCGGGTGCGGCAGCCGGGGCGGCCTCTGCGGTCTCGCGAGGGGTCTCGCGGGCGGCCGAGTCACGGGAGACCCGCTCACGGCTGCGGCGCGTCGGACGCTCGGCCTTCTCGGCGGGGGCGGCTGCGGTTTGCGGCTTCTCCGCCGGAGCGGCCTGAGCCGGAGCGGCCGAGGCGGCCGGGGCCTGAGCCGAAGTGGCCGGGGCCTGGGCGGTCGCGGCCTGAGCCGCCGGGGCCTGGGCTGCCGGGGCCTGGGCTGCCGCGGCCTGGGCGGCGGGGGCCTGAGCCTGGGCGGGAGCCGTGGCGACGGCCTCGGAGCCGTTGGTACGCGGACGGGGCGCCGGCTCGGCGGCAGCGCCGCCACCGCTCTGGCGCTCGGTGATCGCGGCGATCAGCTCGCCCTTGCGCATCCGGGCGGTGCCGGAGATGCCGAGGGAAGCGGCGAGGCTCTGCAACTCGGGCAGCAGCATCGCGGACAGCCCGGTGCCGCCGCGGCGGCGCTTCGTGGCGGTCGCGGTGGTGCCGGCGCCGTCAGCGACGTCAGAAACACCCGACGTCACGTCGGTGGTGTCGCTCAATGGATTCCTTCCGTCGGAAAAAACCCGAGTCCACCCGGAACTGCAGCCTGGGCCGGGTGCCCTCGGAGCCCGCTTCGCAGCAGCGGCGCGGGAGTTTCATGCAGCACGGCAGCTCGACGGTGTCCCTGCCCGCCAGGGCTTGACGGGTAGGTCTCGGCGAGTGCAGCGATCTATCGACTGCTGCCCGGCGTATGCCTTGATGAGAGTTTGAGACAGGCCATCGGCCCAGATATCTCGGGGGTGCGCCGAACCGCAGAGATCGCTTGCTTCGCGGCTGTTCCTGAAGCACTGCTAGGTCTTGAGCGTAGTCAACTCGTGCGACCTGCGGCAACAGGGCCCCGCTCGGCGTGTTCCACCATACCCCCTTTCACACGAGCACCGGCGTCATCCACGCCCAGCACTTCGCCGCGCCAGTGCGATCCCGGGTGGAAATCGGCCGGGACCTCGGTCAACGCCAGAACCGTCGGCCCGGCGCCACTGATCACGGCGGCCACTCCGACCGAGCGGAGCGCCGCCACGAGCGACGCGCTGCCCGGCATCCCCGGTCCCCGGTAACCCTGGTGCAACCGGTCCTCGGTCGCGGGGAACAACAGCGACGGATCACTCGTGAGGGCGTGCGTCAGCAACGCGGCCCGGCCGGCGTTGAACGCCGCGTCCCGGTGCGGGACCTCGGACGGCAGCGCGGCACGGGCGGTCGCTGTGTACCCACGCTCGTCCGGGATGAAAACGGTCGGGCGGACCGCCGCGGCCGGCGGGAGGCTCACGGCCCGGGCGCCGGTCCCCTCGGTCCAGGCGACGGTGAAACCGCCGAGCAGGCAGGGCGCCACGTTGTCCGGGTGGCCCTCGATGCGCGCCGCGATCCGCAGCGCGTCCTCGTCGCTGATCAGCTGGAGGCCGTCCTTCACCAGGCCACGGGCCAGTTGCACGCCGCCGACGATGGCCGCCGAGGAGCTGCCCAGGCCACGCGCCTGCGGAATCCGGTTCACACACGTGACAGCGAGACCCGGCGGACGCTCCCCCAGCTCGTCGAAGGTGGCCAGCATGGAGCGCACGACCAGATGGGACTCGTCGGACGGCAGCTCGCCCGCGCCCTGACCGGTGATCTCGACGGTGAAACCGGAACCGGTCACCCGCGCGGTGAGATCGTCGTAGAGGGTGAGCGCCAGGCCCAGCGCGTCGAAGCCGGGACCGAGGTTGGCGCTGGTCGCCGGCGTGCTGACGGAGACCGGGTCGGAGACGAAGGACAGGCCCATGCGGCACATGCTAGGGCGTGATCATTTAAACGGAGGTGTCCCGCCCGGGTATTCCCGAATGTCGAGGCGCCGCGAGCCGCCGGGTCGCGATCCGCCACACGATCGCGTAGACCAGCGTGATCGACGCGCAGCCGGCGAGGACCCATTTCTGATCGACCACGTCGATCACCGCGCCGGCGCCGAGCTGGCTGATCGCGATGGCGAGCGTGGCCAGCATCATGTCGGTGGCGAAGACCCGGCCGCGCAGCGCGTCCGGCACCTCGCCCTGCAGTGCGTAGTTGGAGAGCACCCAGTTGGTGCCGCCGGCGAAGTGCGCCACGAAGACCAGCGCGAGCACGAGCGGGAACCACGGGCTGAAGGCGACGCCGAGGTAGCCGAGGCCGTAGAGGCCCATCGACAGGGCCAGGCCGGGCAGGAGCCAGGAGGAGCGGTTCAGCACCGGGCGCATGACCAGTGGCCCGACCAGCGCGCCCGCGCCCCGCAACGCGAAGAGCAGCCCGGCCCCGAGCGCGCCCGCGCCGTGCGCCACCGCGATCAGCGGGAGGACGGTGAGCACGCCGTTGCCGAGACCGACAGCGGACTTGACCGTGACGAGCGCGCGGAGCCGCGGGCGTGCCCCGATGTAGCGCAGCGCCTCCACCAGCGCGTGCAGCGTCTCCGGGCGCTCGCCACCGCTGCGCGGCGCCTGCAGCGGGCGGTGGATCAGGGCGGTCAGCACGGTTCCGGTCAGGAGCAGGGCCGCGGTCACGGCGAAGCAGGCGTACGGGCCGGCCACCGTGCTGACGACACCACCGAGCGAGGCCCCGACCACCGTCATGGTGCCCCAGGCCGAGCCGGCGATCGTGTTCGCGGCGGCCAGGTCCGGCGGGTCGACGACGTTCGGCAGGGCCGCCGACGCGGCCGGGGAGTAGAAGGACTTCGCCACCGCCATGGCGCCGACCGCGACCAGGGCCAGCGGGGCCGTCGCCGCCGACTGCACGGTGAAGAGGAGCAGGACCGCGAGGAACGACGCCAGGTTCGCCCCGACCAGGATCTTCCGCCGGTCCACCCGGTCGGCGATCGTCCCGGTGTACGGCAGGAGCAGCGCGTTGATCCCGGTGTCGACGGCGAGCACCATCGCTCCCCAGACACCGCTGCCGGTCAGCTCCGGCAGGAGGACGAGCAGCGGGACCATGACGAACCAGTCCGCGCCGAAGACGACGAGCTCGGCGGCGAAGAGACGCCGGAAGTCGCGATTGCGGGTAAGGACCGAAAGGGCTGGTGGCACTCACCGACCCTATAAAAGCCGGAGCCCGGCCACCGAGGGGTGGCCGGGCTCCTCCGTCGTGCCTGCTGCTACGCCTCGTTGGGCTTCCGGGGCATCTTCAGCACCTCGAACTGGTCGGTGTAGCCGCGGAGCGCGCCCTCCTTGGCCGGCGGCTCGGAAGCCTCCGGTGCGTCGCCGGCGGGCGTCTCGGCCTGCTCGGCCTGCTCCTTCTTGGCGGCGGCCTTGCGGGCCCGCTTGGCCTGCCGCTTCTCCCGCGACTTCTCCTTGCGGTTCTCCACCAGCGTGTAGAGCGTCGGCACCAGGACCAGGGTGAGCAGCGTCGAGCTGACCAGACCACCGATCACCACGATCGCCAGCGGCTGCGAGATGAAGCCGCCCTCGCCGGTGAGGCCGAGCGCCATCGGGATCAGCGCGAAGATGGTCGCGATCGCGGTCATCAGGATCGGCCGCAGGCGGTGCCGGCCACCCTCGACCACCGCTTCCTGGACGCCCATGCCGGCCGCCCGGTAGTGGTTGATCAGGTCCATCAGCACGATCGCGTTCGTGACCACGATGCCGACCAGCATCAGCACGCCGATCAGGGCCGGGACGCCGAGCGGGGTGCCGGTGATCAGCAGCAGGCCGATCGCGCCGGTCGCCGCGAACGGGATCGACACCAGCAGGATGACCGGCTGCAGGATGCTGCGGAACGTCGCCACCATGATGATGAAGACGATCGCGATGGCCGCGAGCACCGCGAGTCCGAGCTGCCCGAACGCCTCGTCCTGGTCGGCGCTGACGCCGCCGATCGTGTACTCCGCGCCGGCCGGCAGCTCGAGCGCGTCGAGTTGCTTCGTCAGGTCCGCGTTGATCGCCCGCAGGTCCGAGCCGGTGACCGTGCCGGTGACCGTCGCGGTCCGGTTGCCGTCGACCCGGCTGATCTGCTCGGGGCCGTCGACCTGCTTCACGTCGGCGACCTGGTCGAGCGGGACGATGCCCTTGCTCGTGGTGAGCGGGAGCCTCTTCAGCGCCTCGGGGTCGGCCGGAGCGCTGCCGAACGAGATCACCACGTCCTGGCCGGCGCCGTCGACGCTGATCTGACCCGCCGGGACGGACCGGAACTGGCCGGCCACGGTCTGGCCGATCTGCGCCTCGGTGAGCCCGGCGTCGGCGGCCGCCTTGCGGTCCACCACCACGTCGAGCCGGGGGACGCTGGCCTTCAGGCTGGTGTCGACGTCGGTGACGCCGGCGATGCCGGCCATCGCGCCGCGGACCTGCTCGGTCGCCGTCGCCAGCACCTCGTTGTCGGCGGCGCTCACCTGGACGGAGAGGCCACTGCTGCCGATCCCGGAGCTCTCCTGACCGATTTTGATCTCACCGGCGTCGGTGAGCCCGTCGAACTCGGTGCGCAGCTCGTCGGAGACCTTCTCGGCGTCGGCGTCCTCGTCGAGGGCCACGCTGAACGTCGCGGTGCTGCCACCGCCACCCCCGGCGAACGGGTTCGCCGAGTTGCCGCCGACGGTGACCTGGTACGTCGTGACGTCGTCCCGGTCGGCGAGGATCGCCTCGACCTTCTTGGCCGCCTCGTCGGTGGCCGCCAGGCTGGTGCCCGCGGGCAGCTCCTGGCTGATGGTGATGCTGTCCTGCCCCGAGTCGTCGAGGAAGTTCGTCTCCAGGCGGGTGGAGAGGGCGAACGTGCCGATGAGCACGAGCACGCCGATCAGCACGGTGGTCCACCGCTTCGTGGTGGCGAACCGGATCACCGGCAGGTAACCGCGCTGCAGCGGGCTGCGCAGTTCCTTCTCCTCGGCGGCCTTGCGGATCGCCTCGGTGTCGGCGTCGGCGGGCGGCGGCTTGAGGAACCAGTAGGCCAGCACCGGGACGACGGTCAGCGCCACGAAGAGCGAGGCCAGCAGCGCGACGGTCACGGTGATCGCGAAGGACGAGAAGATCTGCCCGACCAGGCCGCCGACCAGGGCGATCGGTGCGAAGACGGCCACCGTGGTGAGCGTCGAGGCGGTGACCGCGCCGGACACCTCCTTCACCGCGCCGAGGATCGCCTGCGATTTCTCCTCGCCGTACTCCATGTGCCGTTTGATGTTCTCCAGCACCACGATCGAGTCGTCGACCACCCGGCCGACCGCGATGGTGAGCGCGCCGAGGGTGAGCAGGTTGAGCGTGTAGTCGCCGATCCAGAGGGCGATCAGCGCGACCAGCACGGAGAGCGGGATCGAGACGGCGGTGACCAGAGTGGATCGGACGCTGAGCAGGAAGACCAGGATCACGATGACGGCCATCACGAGGCCGAGCAGGCCCTCGGTGGTGAGGCTCTCGATCGAGCGCTCGACGTACGGCGCCTGGTCGGTGATGACGGTCAGCTTCGCGCCGGTGTCGGCCTCCAGGTCGGCGAGCATGTCCCGGACCTCGTGCGAGATCTCCACCGGGTTGCCGTCGGGGCGGGCCGTCACGGCGATGCCGAGACTGTCGACGCCGTCGGTGCGGGTGTACGACTCGGCGGCCGGCAGCTTGCTCTCCACGCTCGCCACGTCGCCGAGCTCGACCGGGCCCTTCGAGCCGGTCAGGTAGACGCCCTTGAGCTGGTCCACCGAGGTGATCGGGGTGCCGACCTGCACGGTCAGCGACTGGTCGCCCTCGACGACCGAACCGGCCGGGATGGAGACGCCGTTGGCCTGCAGGACCGTGGTGAGCGACTGCGGGTCGACTCCGGCAGCGCCCATCTTGGCGAGATCCGGGGTGATCACCACCTGCTCGGCGCGGGCGCCGGTCACCTGAACGTCACGGACGCCGGAGATGCCGGTGAGCTCCGGGACGACGGTGTCGTTGAGCTTGCTGAGCAGGTCGCTCTCGTCGGCGCCGCCGGTCGCCGCCAGCACGATCGCCGGGATGTCGTCGGTGCCGCCGGCGAAGACCTGCGGGTCGACGTCGTCCGGCAGCTGCGACTGGATCCGGTTGATCGAGGTGGTGACCTGGTTGACCGCGGACTCGATGTCCGTGCCGTACTGGAACATCACCACGACGCTGGAGGCGTTCTCGCGGGAGGTCGAGGTGACGGTGTCGATGCCGTCAATGCCCTTGACCGCGTCCTCGATCGGCTTCGTCACCTGTTCTTCGACGGCCTCCGGGGAGGCGCCGGGAAGCACCGCGCTCACGAACGCGGCGGGCAGCTCGATCGAGGGGAAGAGCTGCTGCTTCAGGGACGGGATCGCATAGAGGCCGAAGCCGCTGATCACGATCGCGATCAGGGCGACTAGACCTCGGTTGGCAAGGCTTAACCGTGTCAGAGCTGACATGGACGCTCCCCCGAGAAAAGTTCGGTCGATGCTGATAGTTTGCCTTACACGAACAAATGATTTTCCGCCGGGGCCCCGCGAGGTTCCGCTGGTACCGTCCGACATCAGATGGACCCCGCCCGGACATCAGCACGTCACCGAAGGAGCAGGCGCTGAGCGAGAAAGAGAAGCTCATCGCAGACATCATGGGCGCACAGATCCGGCTGCAGCACACGTTTGCCGATGAGCGCTCCGACCCGCTGTTCGATACGCACCTCACCATGTCGCAGCTGAAGATCCTGCTGCTGCTGTCCCGCCACGGCACGATCTCCGGCGGCGAGCTGGCCCGCATGCTGGGCGTCGGCGCCGCCACCCTGAGCGGGATGATCGATCGCCTGGTGGTGCAGGACCTGGTCACGCGCACGGAGGATCTGCACGACCGGCGGGTTCGCCGGATCGGCCTCACCAAAGCGGGCACGGAGGTCATCGAGGGCATCATCACCGCAGGCGTGTCGCGACAGCGCGAGCTCCTCAGCCGGCTCTCAGCCGAGGAGCTGTCGGTGGTGGCGCACGCGATGGAGCTGCTGCTCCGCGAGGCCGTGAAAGAACATCAAAGGGCCTCGGAGGGTGGACCGGTCGCAGGGTGACCATGCACCGGTCGCGAAAGACGCCGGACGGCCTGGCGCGGGCAGGCAGCCGCGCTGCCGACCGGTGACGGTCATCGTGCGGGTGGGGACCGCCGGTCGCTCCGTACCGGGAGGAAGGAGCGGAACCGGCGGTCCTGGAACGACCCCCGCGTCAGGCGAGATCGAGCGCCTTCGCGGCGATCAGGGCGTCGTTGGCGATGACGGTCGGTGACGGAGCGGTGGAGATCGCCCACTCCGGGTCCTTGAGACCGTGGCCGGTGACCGTGCAGACGACACGCGAGCCCGCCGGGATCCTGCCCGCCGCGGCCTGCTGGAGAAGGCCGGCGACGCTGGCCGCGCTACCGAGCTCGACGAAGACGCCGACCTCGCGGGCGAGCAGCCGGTAGGCGTTGAGGATGTCACGGTCGGTCACCGCGGAGATGAGGCCGCCGGACGCGTCGCGGGCGTCGAGCGCCTTCGTCCAGCTGGCCGGGTTGCCGATCCGGATGGCGGTCGCGATGGTCGAGGGGTTCTCGACGACCTGACCGTTCACGATCGGCGCGGCGCCGGAGGCCTGGAAGCCGAACATCTTCGGGAGCCTCGTCGAGTTCCCGGCGTCCTTGTCCTCCTGGTAGCCCATCCAGTAGGCGGAGATGTTCCCCGCGTTGCCGACCGGGAGGCAGTGGATGTCGGGCGCGTCGCCGAGCGCCTCGACGATCTCGAAGGACGCGGTCTTCTGCCCGTGCAGGCGGAAGATGTTCACCGAGTTGACCAGGGCGACCGGGTAGTCCTGGGAGAGCTTCGAGGCGAGCGCGAGGCAGTCGTCGAAGTTGCCGTCGACCTGCAGCAGCCGGGCACCGTGCACGAGCGCCTGCGCCAGCTTGCCCAGCGCGATCTTGCCCTGCGGCACGAGGACCGCGCAGGTGATGCCGGCCCGGGCGGCGTAGGCGGCGGCCGACGCGCTGGTGTTGCCGGTGGAGGCGCAGATGATCGCCTTGGCGCCGTCCTCGACCGCCTTGGACACGGCCATGGTCATGCCGCGGTCCTTGAACGAGCCGGTCGGGTTGGCGCCCTCGACCTTGAGGTAGACGTCGGCGCCCACCCGCGACGACAGCACCGGCGCCGGGACCAGCGGGGTATTGCCCTCGTGCAACGAGACCACCGGGGTGGCGTCGGTGACCGGAAGCCGGTCCCGGTACGCCTCAATCAAGCCCCGCCACATGGCCTACTCCTCACTCGAGCTGGTGTTTTCGTCGCCTAGAGTGCCCCAGGAATCCGATCCTTGGGACCAAGCGCCCACGATTTAGGAAGCTGCGCCTTCGACACGGAGCACGCTGGCGATCGAACGGACGATGTCCAGTCGCGACAGTGCTTCGACGGTAGCCGCCAGAGCCGCGTCCGGAGCACTGTGCGTCACGATGACCAATTTCGCGTCATCCTCACGACCGGACTGCCGGACCGTCGCGATCGAGACCTCGTGGTCGGCGAAGACGCCCGCCACGGCGGCCAGGACGCCCGGACGCTCGGCCACGTCGAGGCTGATGTGGTAGCGCGTCCGGGACTCGCCGATCGGCCGGACCGCGAGCTGGGCGTAGTTGCTCTCGCTCGGCGCCCGGGTGCCGGTCAGCTTGTTGCGGGCCGCCGCCACGATGTCGCCGAGGACCGCGCTGGCGGTCGGGCGGCCACCGGCGCCCCGGCCGTAGAACATCAGCGGGCCGGCCGCCTCGGTCTCCACGAACACGGCGTTGAAGGCGTCGCCGACACTCGCCAGCGGGTGGGTGAGCGGGATCATCGCCGGGTGCACGCGGACGCTCACCGAATCGGCGGTGCGCTGCGCGATGCAGAGCAGCTTGATCGTGCAGCCCATCTCCTTGGCGCTGGCCATGTCGCCGGCCGTCACCGAGGTCATGCCCTCGCGGAACACGTCGGCTGCGGTGACCCGGGTGTGGAACGCGAGCGAGGCCAGGATCGCGGCCTTCGCGGCGGCGTCGAAACCCTCCACGTCGGCGGTCGGGTCGGCCTCGGCGTAACCCAGCTCGGTGGCCTCCTCCAGCGCCTCGTTGAAGCCCGCGCCGGTGGACGCCATCGAGGAGAGGATGAAGTTGGTGGTGCCGTTCACGATGCCGGTGACGGCGGTGACCCGGTCGCCGTGCAGCGACTCGCGCAGCGGACGCAGCAGGGGGATCGCGCCGGCCACCGAGGCCTCGTAGTAGAGGTCGGCGTTGCCCTCGGCGGCGGCGTCGTGCAGGGCGCCGCCGTCCTCGGCGAGCAGTGCCTTGTTGGCGGTCACCACGCTCTTGCCGGCGCGCAGGGCCTCGGTGATCCAGGTGCGGGCCGGCTCGATGCCGCCGACCACCTCGATCACCACGTCCACGTCGTCCCGCTTGACCAGGCCCAGCGCGTCGGTGGTGAAGAGCTCGTCGCCGACCGGCAGGTCGCCGCGCTCCCGGCCGGCCCGGCGGACCGCGATGCCGACCAGTTCCAGCGGGGCGCCGATCCGGGCTGTCAGGTCGTCGGCCTGCTCGTGGAGCAGTCTGACCACTTCGGTGCCGACGGTGCCGCAGCCGAGCAGGGCGAGGCGGATCGGTTTCCCTGGCTTCATCCAACATCCAATGCGAGCAGGTCGTCCTCGGTCTCGCGCCGCACGATGACGCGGGCCGCGCCGTCGCGCACCGCCACCACGGGCGGCCGAGGAACGTGGTTGTAGTTGCTGGCCATGCTCCGGCAGTAGGCGCCGGTGCCCGGCACCGCAACAAGATCTCCGGGCTGCACGTCAGCGGGCAGGAATTCATCCTTCACGACGATGTCCCCGGACTCACAATGTTTTCCCACAACGCGGGCGAGCATCGGCTCCGCCTCGGAGTGCCGGTTCGCCAGCGTGGCCGAGTACGACGCGTCGTAGAGCGCGGTACGGATGTTGTCGCTCATCCCGCCGTCGACGCTCACGTAGGTGCGGATGCCGTCGACGTCCTTGACCGTCCCCACCTCGTAGATGGTGAAGACGGCCGGGCCGACGATGGCCCGTCCCGGCTCGATCGACAGATGCGGCACCCGCAGCGACGCCAGCTCGCACTCCGACTCGACGATCTTGTTGATCCGCTTGGCCAGGTCGCCGGGCGTCGACGGGCTGTCCTGCGTGGTGTACGCGATGCCGAAGCCGCCACCGAGGTCCAGCTCCGGCAGCTCGACGCCGCGCGCGTCCCGGATCTGCGCCTGCAGCTCCAGGATCCGGCGGGCGGCCACCTCGAACCCGCTGGTGTCGAAGATCTGCGAGCCGATGTGCGAGTGCAGGCCGCGCAGGTCGAGCACGTCCTCGTCGAGGATCTGCGCGGCGGCCGCGAACGCCGCGCCGCCGGCCAGGCTGAACCCGAACTTCTGGTCCTCGTGGGCGGTCGCGATGAACTCGTGGGTGTGCGCTTCGACGCCCACGGTCACCCGGATGAGCACGCCCGGGCGCTTACCCGACTTCCGGGCGAGCTCGGACAGTCGCGCGATCTCGTCGAAGGAGTCGACGATGATCCGGCCGACACCCGCGTCCAGGGCCCGGGACAGCTCGGAAACCGACTTGTTGTTGCCGTGGAAGCCCAGCCGCTCCGGCGGGAACCCGGCGGCCAGCGCCACCGCCAGCTCGCCGCCCGAGCAGACGTCCAGGAAGAGGCCCTCCTCCTCGACGATCCGCACGACCGCCTTGCAGAGGAACGACTTGCCGGCGTAATAGACGTCGGCGCCGGCGAAGGCCGCCTTGAAGTCGCGGCAGCGAGCCCGCAGGTCGTCCTCGTCCAGCAGATAGGCGGGCGTGCCGTAGTCGGCGGCCAGCTCGGTGACGCTCACGCCGCCGATCCGCAGCTCGCCCTGTTCGGCGCGGTTCACGGTACGCGGCCACAGCTGTGGCACCAGGGCGTTCACGTCCTCCGGGGTCCGCAGCCAGGCCGGGCCGCGGGTGCCGAGGTCGCCGTGCAGCGCCCCGGCCTCGTGTGCGCGCATGACTACATCCTCTCCGGGGCCGAGACACCGAGCAGCGACAAACCGTTGGCGATCACCGTACGGGTGGCGTCGTTGAGCCAGAGCCGGGAGCGGTGCCCGTCGGTGATCGGCTCGTCGCCCTTCGGGGTGATCCGGCAGGCCGGCTCGTCGTAGAAGCGGTGGTACGCGCCGGCGATCTTCTCGAGCAGCCGGGCGACGTGGTGCGGCTCCCGGTGCTCGGCGGCGAAGGCCACCGTCTCCGGGTATTCGCCCAGCGTCTTGAGGAGCTCGTTCTCCTTGTCGTGGGTGAGCAGCTCAGGCTTGAAGTCATCGGTGCGGACCAGGCCGGCGTCGGCGGCGTTGCGGGCGACGCTCGCGGTCCGGGCCGCGACGTACTGCACGTAGTAGACCGGGTTCTCCCGGCTCGCGCTCGTCCACAGGTCGATGTCGATGTCGATCGGGGAGTCGCTGGAGTAGCGCGCCAGGGCGTACCGCGTCGCGTCCACACCGAGCGCCTCGACGAAGTCCTCGAGCGTCACGACCGTGCCGGCCCGCTTGCTCATCCGCACCGGCTCGCCATCCCGGACCAGGTTGACCAGCTGGCCGATCAGGATCTCCAGGTTCTTCGACGGGTCGTCGCCGAAGCACGCCGACATCGCCTTCATCCGGCCGATGTAGCCGTGGTGGTCGGCGCCCAGCATGATCACGACCCGGTCGAAGCCGCGCTTCCGCTTGTCCAGGTAGTACGCGCAGTCGGCGGCGAAGTACGTCCAGTCGCCGTCGGACTTGCGCAGCACCCGGTCCTTGTCGTCACCGAAGTCGGTGGTCCGCAGCCAGGTCGCGCCGTCGGTCTCGAAGATGTGGCCCTGCTCGCGCAGCCGGTCCAGGGCCTCCTGGAGTTCGCCGCGGTCGTGCAGGTCCTTCTCGTTGAAGTACGTGTCGAAGTGCACGCCGAACTCGCCGAGCGACTGCTTGATCTCGGCGAACATCAGGTCGACGCCGACCTGCCTGAAGGTCTCCTGCGGATCTGCTGAATCCAGGACACCGGGGACCTTCGCGACCACCTCGGCGGCGATCTCCGCGATGTACGCGCCGCCGTACCCGTCCTCCGGCGCCGGCTCACCCTTCGCGGCCGCGAGCAGCGAGCGGGCGAACCGGTCGATCTGCGAACCGGCGTCGTTGAAGTAGTACTCGGTGCCGACGTCCGCCCCGGCCGTGCGCAGCAGGCGGGAGAGCGCGTCGCCGACGGCCGCCCAGCGAACGCCGCCGATGTGCACCGGACCCGTCGGGTTCGCCGAGACGAACTCCAGATTGATCCGCTCACCGGTGAGCCGGTCGGTCCGGCCGTAGCCTGAGCCGGCGAGGACGATGTCGCGGGCCAGCGCCCCGGCCGCGCCGGCGTCCAGCCGGATGTTCAGGAAGCCCGGGCCGGCGATCTCCACCGACTTGATGCCGGGACGCCTGCCCAGCTCCTCGGCGAGGGCGGCGGCCAGCTCGCGCGGCGGGACACCCACCTTCTTGCTGACCTGCAGGGCGATGGTCGAGGCGTAGTCGCCGTGCTCGGGGTTGCGCGGACGCTCCACCGCCGTGGTGGCGGGCAGTGCCGCGACGTCGAGACCGCGCGTCTCGAATACGGCACGAGCAGCTGAGAGAACGGTGTCAGCAAGGTTGGCGGGAGTCACTGGGCCATGCTATCGGGGGTAGACTTCGTCGTTCGGCGGCCACCCGAGCCCCGCCCTTCCTCACCTTTACGAATCGACGAGGCGCGATGAGCATGAGCACGCCGGGTCCCGAACGGGTCCCGTCCACCGTCAAGGTCGGCAAGACGACCGGTCAGGGCAAGCCCCCCACGGGCAAGCCCGGGACCAACCGGCCGGCGGCCGGCCGCCCAGGCGCCAAGGGCGGCGGCAAGGGCAAGGGCCGCAAGCCGGTCACCCCCGTCAAGGTCAGCGGCGGCCGCAACTGGGGCCCGATCGCGCTCATCGGCGCGGTGGTCCTGATCGCCGCCGGCATCATCGGCTACGGCGTCTACGCCTCCGTCCAGGGCAGCAAGCCGTGGGAGGAGCAGGTCGCCGCGATCGACGGCGTGGTCGACTACCGCGCCCAGAAGAACGCGCAGATCGACGACCGGACCCACAAGGACGGCCCGCAGACCTACGTGACGAACCCCCCGGTCGGCGGCGCGCACAACAGCACCTGGCAGAACTGCATGGGCGACGTCTACACCGAGCCGATCGCCAACGAGCACGCGGTGCACAGCCTCGAGCACGGCGCGGTCTGGGTGACCTACAAGCAGGGCCTCGCCGCCGACCAGGTGGAGAAGCTGCAGTCGAAGGTCGAGGGCAAGGACTACACGTTCATGTCCCCGATCGCGGGCCTCGACAAGAACATCTCGGTCCAGGTCTGGGGCTACCAGCTCAAGGTCGACAGCGCCGACGACAGCCGCATCGACGACTTCATCCGGACCACCCGGGTCAAGGCCTCGATGGAGCCCGGCGCCGCCTGCTCCAGCGGCAACACCACCAGCGACCCGGTCCCGGCTCCGGCCGCCTCGGCCGCCGGCTGATGATCTCCGAAGTCGAAACCTCGGGCGCGTCCACGGACGCGCCCGGGGTGGGCACTCGCCGGATCGGCTACGTCGCGGTGGCGACCCTCCTGGTCGGCCTGATCCTCGGCCTCGGCGCCGGCCTGGTCCTCCCCGGTCTGCGCCACCCGGGCGACGACTCCGTCGAAGCCGGCTTCCTGCGCGACATGTCGACCCACCACGCCCAGGCCGTCGAGATGGCGATGATCGCCCACGCCGGCTCGGCGAACCCCGACATCGTCACCCTGGCCGCCGACATCGCCACCACGCAGCAGGGCCAGATCGGCTACATGCAGGCCTGGCTGCGCGACTGGAACCTCTCCCCCACCGGCACCGCCGAGCCGATGGCCTGGATCCCCGGATCCGACGGCTCCATCGTGAACGGGCTGATGCCCGGCATGGCCACCCCCGAGCAGATGGCATCCCTGCGCGCGGCCACCGGCACCGAGCTCGACGTCCAGTTCCTCACCCTGATGCGAGCCCACCACGTCGGCGGCGTGCACATGGCCCAGGAGGCCATGGAGCTCTCCGACAACGAAGACGTCCAGTGGATCGCCGACAGCATGGTCACCGCCCAGCAGGGCGAGATCCAACTGATCGACTCCCTGCTCAAGAAGGTTCAGGCAGGCTGATCCGCGACACCGCCGGAACCGGTTGGCGATGGTTCCGGCGGGCCTGCTAGAGTTCTGAACCACTGGGCCCCCGTAGCTCAGGGGATAGAGCGTCGCCCTCCGGAGGCGAAAGCGCAGGTTCGAATCCTGCCGGGGGCACGAGTCGGAGGCGGAGTGTGTCCAGGTAGACCTTGGACCTATCCGCCTCGTTTTGTCTGCCGGGGGGCCGAGCCCCCGAACCCCCCACGGTGCGGTGGGTGCTGCAGGACTTCTTCTTGCGCTTTACTTCGTCTTCCTCGTACGGAGTTGGCGGCTGTTGACGAACGCAGGCTGACTGTTCTCGGTCGGCGGCGCGGCCGTGTGCCTGCGCCGGGCCGTTCGGCGGGTTTCGCGACCGGTGCATGGTCACCCTCTGACCAGCGCACCCGGCTCGGCCGCTTTCTTCTTCCACGGCTCAGCTGGAAAGCAGCTCCGTCGGCGCGCAGCCTGGGCCGCCCCGGATCTCGCAGGTCGCCGCCACTCCGAGCCCGGCTGTGACCCATGGCTGCCCGACCACCCCACCGACAGCAATGAGTCACAGCCACCGAGTTCGGCTGTGGCTCATTGCTGTCCGAACGGTCGAGCGCCGGCCGTGGGTCACTCGACCGTCACTGATTTGGCCAGGTTGCGGGGCTGGTCGACGTCGTTGCCCCGGGCTGCCGCTATCTCGCACGCCAGGATCTGCATCGGGACCGTGGTCAGCAGCGGGGCCAGCAGGGGCGGCGTGGCCGGCACCCGGATCAGTTCGTCGGCGCAGGGGAGGACCGCGTCGTCGTTCTCCTCGGCTATGACGATCGTGCGGGCGCCGCGGGCCCGGACCTCCTGGATGTTCGAGATGACCTTGTCGTGGAGGGGGCCGGGCGCCGGGACAACGCAGATCACCGGGGTGCCGGCGTCGATCAGGGCTATCGGGCCGTGCTTCAGCTCGCCGGCCGCGAAGCCCTCGGCGTGCATGTAGGCGAGCTCCTTCAGCTTGAGCGCGCCCTCCAGGGCCACCGGGTAGCCGACGTGCCGTCCGATGAACAGGACCTGGCGGGCCGTGGCCAGGTCGTAGGCCACCTCGCGGATCGCCGCGGCGCCGGACAGCAGGGCCCGGAGCTGGCCCGGGACCTCGCGCAGCGCCTCGCGGATTCCGGGGACCGGCATGTCCCGGGCCGCGGCCAGCTCCAGGGCGACGCGGTAGCACGCGACCAGCTGGGTGAGGAACGCCTTCGTCGAGGCCACGGCGATCTCCGGGCCACCCTGGGTGTAGAGGACCGCGTCCGACTCGCGCGGGATGGTCGAGCCGTTCGTGTTGCAGATCGCGAGTACGCGCGCGCCCTGTCCACGAGCGTGCCGCAGCGCCATCAGCGTGTCCATCGTCTCACCGGACTGGCTGATCGCGATCACCAGTGTCGACGCGTCGAGGACCGGCTCCCGGTAGCGGAACTCGCTCGCCGGCTCGACGTCGCAGGAGAGCCGGGTCCACTGCTCGATCGCGTACCGGGCGATCATGCCGGCGTGGTACGCCGTCCCGCAGGCCACGATGATCACCTTCTGGACGTCGTCGAGAGCCACCGCGGGGAACGGGGACAGCAGCGTGTCCGCGACCGCCTGCGGCTGCTCGGCGATCTCCTTGAGCATGTAGAAGTCGTAGCCGCCCTTCTCCGCGGCGGCGAGGTCCCAGTCGACGGTCAGCGGGGTGCCGGACGCCGGCGAGCCGTCGAAGCCGGTGATCTCCACGCCGGCCGGGGTGATCAGCACGACCTGGTCCTGGCCGAGCTCGATCGCCGACCGGGTGTGCTCCATGAACGCCGAAACGTCGCTGGCGAGGAAGTTCTCCCCGTCGCCGCAGCCGACCACCAGCGGTGAGTTGCGCCGGGCCGCGGCGACCGCCCCGGGGGCGTCCGGGGAGACGGCGAGCAGTGTGAACGCGCCTTCGAGCCGGTTGGCCACCCGTCGCATGCCCTCGGCCAGGAGAGCCGGACCGGTCAACGACGGACGCAGAAGGCGCATCTCCGCGGCGAGGAGGTGGGCGGCCACCTCGGTGTCGGTGTCGCTCTGGAACTCGACGCCCTCGGCCTCCAGCGAGGCCCGCAACGACGCGAAGTTCTCGATGATGCCGTTGTGGATCACCGCGACCCGGCCGTCGGCGGAGACGTGCGGGTGGGCGTTCCGGTCGGTCGGCCCGCCGTGCGTCGCCCATCGGGTGTGACCGATTCCGGTCATGCCCTCGTCGAAGCCGGTGTCGATCCGCTCGGCGAGCGCCTTCTCCAGGTTGACCAGCTTCCCCGCGGCTTTCTCCACTGCCAGGGCGTCCGCGTCGACGATGGCGACACCCGCCGAGTCGTAGCCGCGGTACTCCAGCCGCCGCAGGCCGTCCATCACGATGTCAAGCGCCGGCTGCCCGCCGGCATATCCCACGATTCCGCACATGCCAGCAAAGGTAGGAACCCAGGGGATCGGTTCCGCTGTGCCGCTTTTGTGGGTTCGCCAAGAAGGAATCGCGAACCTATGCGTCCCCTGTCGGCAGGCGCGACCCCATCAGCGCGTTCAGGCCACCGGTACGCCGCAGCTTCTGCCAGCCGAGCCGGATGCCGCCCAGGGCTGCGAGCACCGACTGGATCAGCACGAGGTACATCAGCTGGCGGTAGACGAACTGCTGCAGCGGCAGGCGCCACAGCGGCTTCAGCGACTCGGAGTCGAGCCGGAACGCCCAGATCGTGCTGATCAGCTGGATGGCGAGCATGGCGAGCCAGGCCAGGGCCGTGCGCAGCGGATCCAGGAAGATCAGGCCGTAGACCAGGAAGACGTCGATGAGTGGCGAGAGCAGCGGCAGCAGGGTCTGGAACAGCGCCAGGTTCAGCAGGCCGCGACGGCCGAACCGCCCTCCGGGCCCCTTCTCGAACAGCGCCCGGCGGTGCTTCCACATCGCCTGCATGGTGCCGTAGCTCCACCGGTACCGCTGGCGCCACAGCTGCGGCATCGTCGACGGCGCCTCGGTCCAGGCGCGGGCGCGCTCCTCGTAGACGACCCGCCAGCCGGCCCTGATGATCGCGATGGTGAGGTCGGTGTCCTCGGCGAGGGTGTCGTCGCTCAAGCCGTTGACCTGCTGCAGGGCCGTACGGCGGAACGCCCCGATCGCTCCGGGGACGGTCGCCATGCAGCGCATCACGTCGTACGCCCGGCGGTCGATGCTGAAACCGACGACGTATTCGATGTGCTGCCAGATCGCGATCATCGAGTTCCGGTTGGCGACCTTGGCGTTCCCGGCGACCGCGCCGATCTCGGCGTCCGCGAAGGGCTGCACCAGCAACCGCACGGTGTCCGGTTCGAAGACCGTGTCGCCGTCCATCATCACGACGACGTCGGTGGTCGCGTGCGCGATGCCGTTGTTGAGGGCTGCCGACTTGCCGCCGTTCGGCTGCCGGATCACGGTGACGTTCTCGTACCCCAGCCCCTCCGCGATGTCCGCGGTGCCGTCGTCCGAGCCGTCGTCGACCATGACGATCCGGATCGGATGGGTGCTCGCCACGAGCGATCCCAGCGTCTCGGCGATGATCTCCTTCTCGTTGTACGCCGGCACGATCACGGTGACCGGCTCGGTGTAGGGCGGCCCCCAGACGGCGTCGCCCTTGCGGTACCGCCGGGCGTGCCGGCGGCCGAGGATCAGCATCAGCACGAGCCGGAGCACGGTGAGCACGCCGAGGATCACCAGCAGCGCGGAGAACCAGACGGTCGCCTTCGTGGCGACCTGCACGGCGCTGACGATGCCGAGGCCGAGCACCCAGTCGTCGGTGGGCGCCGCCGGGTTGACGGTGCTCATGCCGGTCAGCGCCGCGACGGTGGTGAACGTGTAGCCGGCCTCCTGCAGCGACGGGATGACCGTACGCAGGGCCGCCGCCGTCTTCGACCGGTCACCGCCGCCGTCGTGGAAGAGCAGGATCGCCCCGGCGCCGTCGTCCGGGGTGACCGCCTCGACGATGTCGTCGTTCGTGACGTCCGCTTCCCAGTCCCGGCTGTCCAGGTTGTTCACGACGGTGAGGTAGCCCTCCGCGCCCATCTCCGCCATCACGGCCCAGGTCGGATCGTCCAGCGCCTTGACCGTCGACGAGTACGGCGGCCGGAAGATCACGCTGGTCACGCCGGCCGCTCCGGCCAGGGCGTACTGGGTCTCCTGCATCTCCACCGAACGACGCCACTCGTTCTTGCCGGACATGTCCGGATGGGTGAAGGTGTGGATGCCGATCTCGTGGCCGGCGTCGAGGACGTCCTCGGTGAGCCCCGGATGTCTGCTGATCTCCGAGCCGATCATGAAGAACGTCGCCGGTACGCCGTACTCCTCCAGGACGTCCAGGATCTCCGGGGTGTACTCCGGGTCCGGACCGTCGTCGAACGTCAGCACGATCTGGCCGTCGCCGGGCGAGACCGTCGTCGTGGTCGTCCCGTCGGTCTGGATGATCGGCCCGCCGGTCAACGCCTCGTCCGGCACCTGGCCGGTCTCCGAGGTGGATTCGGCCGCGCCGTCCTGAGCGAACTCACCCTGCACGACGCCGTTCACGAAAAGCAGGCTGGCGAACAGGACGAGCACCACGGAAAGGACGATCCAGCGCGGGCGGGGCACCGGGATACGGCGGCGGGAAACGGACACGAAAACCCCCTCGGGTCCCCTATCGGCCCCGAACGGGATTCGCTGAGCACCGGAATTCGGCACCGGTGTTTTGCGAGAGTGGAAACGTGCATCTGAAACGGCTCGCGGTCGCGCTCCTCCTGCTCACCGCCGGATGTTCCGGCGACGACGACACGGAGACCACGACCGCGACCGCCACCACCTCACCGACCGTCGCGGCGAGCACTACCGCCACCGCCGAAACGCCGGAGGTGGCGCCGTACGTCGACATCGTCAGCGGCACCGCCGACATCGACGAGGTGGCCGAGAAGACCGGCCAGGAGGACTACACGATCTCGTTCATCCTGGCCGACAGCGCCGGTTCGTGCACCGCGACCTGGGGCGGGACGAAGGCCCTGACCGACACAGGAGTCCAGGCCGACATCGCGAAGATCACGGCGCTGGACGGTGACGTGATCGTCTCCAGCGGCGGGGCCACCGGGACGTACCTGGAGAGCGTCTGCACGGCGGACCAGCTGGCCACCGCGTACGCCGCGGCGCTCGACGCGGCCGGCAGCAACGCCCTGGACGTGGACATCGAGCAGTCGATCACCGCGGCGACGGTGACCCGGGCGCTCAGCACGCTGCAGGCCGACCGCGGCACCGCGATCACCCTGACCGTGCCGGTCGGCGGGACCGTCCTCGGCCTCACCGACGCCAGCATCGCCCTGCTGCAGAGCGCGAAGGACGCCGGCCTGGACGTCACCGTCAACGCGATGACGATGAACTTCACCGAGGAGAACGACGACTGGGGCACGTCGATGACCACGGCGACCGAGGCGGTGGCCGCCGACGTCAAGTCGGTCTGGACGGACCTGAGCGACACCGAGGCCTACGCGATGCTCGGCGTCACGCCGATGATCGGGGTCAACGACACCGGGCCGGTCACCGAGACGGCGGACGCCCAGACGCTCCTCGACTACGCCGAGGAGAAGAAGCTGGGATTCGTCCGGTTCTGGTCGGTCAACCGCGACAACGGGGACTGCGCGACGGGCGCTGTCGAGGCGGCGTGCAGCGGTATCGAGCAGACCGACTATGCCTTTACCAAGATGTTCACTGATTTCGCGAAATAACGGACACCGCTAAGACGACGCCGAAGCAGAAGCAGAAGCCGACGCGGTGGCCGACGTCGACACCGTCGCCTTCGTCGTCAATCCGGAATCGGCGGCCTGCACCACACTGGCGCCGACCACACCGATATAGATAGCGGCGAAAAGTGCTACGAAGAATCCGAGGACCGCGAGCAGCCGCTTACGCCGTCCGGTGGAGTCCACGAAGACCTGGACTCCCACCGGCTCGACCGCAGTACGAATGACTTTTTGCATGGAAAACACATTAGGAATACAACCTATGAGTTTTCTGGGCTCGCTCGTAACGGAATCTGTGGAAATGAATGACAATTAGCGAGAATGCGATTACGGAAGGTCACCACGGATGATCCGGGCGAGGTACGACTCACTCCTCAGCTCATGCGCCCGGTACTTGTAGCGCAGCTTGTGTGCGAACGCCCCTTCCATCACCGTCTGGTACATGTCCGGGTCGTACGCCTGAAGCATCACCTCCTGCAGCGCGTGCGGAGGCTTGGAGTTGAGCCGCAGCCCGGCGTCCCAGTCGGCACGGAACCGCTCGTCGAGGTGGTAGAGCATCTCGAAGACGTGGTGCATCAGGAAGTAGTCGATCAGCTCGCCGCGCCTCTCCCACCAGAGGAAGCAGGCGGCCCGCCACAGATGCACGGCGTAGCTTCCCGGCCGGGCGGCCAGGAACCAGCTGGAGATGTACGGCCCGGTGTAGTTGAACGCGAAGAGGCTGCTCCGCTCCAGGGCCTTGGTGATGTGCGGCCGCAGCGGCTCGGAGACCAGGCAGGTGCCGTCCACCCAGATCCCGCCGAACTTCTCCAGCAGCAGCAGCCGGAGCAGGTCGGAGAAGTGCGTCCGGTTGCCGTCGAGCGCCTCCAGCAGCCCGCCCGGCACGTCGACGTAGGCGCCGATGTTCGCGTCGGTCAGCTCGTGCACCCGGCTCTCCGGGTTGTTCGCCTTGAGCCCGGCGAGGCAGGCCCGCACGACCGGCGGCGCCGACTCGAAGCCCTGCGCCCAGTAGATGAAGATCGGCTGGTCGAACGTGCTGACGACCGGCCGGGCCAGCCGCTGCTCGGCCTGGGTACGGATCTGGGTGAGGTTCTCGGCGAGGAACACGCCCAGCTCGCGGCGGGCGCCGAACGACTTCACGTCGAGGTCGAGAACGGCCGGCCCGTCGAACGGCAGCTTCGTGTCGTGCACGAGGGCGGCCTTCGACGCGCGCTTGCTGTCCTCCCGCCGCTTCAGCTTGTCCAGGGCGAACGCCAGCGCGTAACCCCGCTCCGGCAACGACGGCTGCTTGGAGACCGCGGTGCGGAGGAGCTTCTCGGCCGCCGCCCACTTGTGTTCGGCGAGAGCGATCCTGCCGAGCTCGAACGCCGCCTCACCGTCCGGGTCACCGGCCTTGACCACCCGGCGCAGCGCCTTGAGTGCCTTCTCCTCGTCACCGGCCGCCAGCGCGATCCGGGCGGTGGTCATCCGGTCGCCGCTGATCTGCCTGCGCAGGAAGGCGGCCTCGTCGGTGACGCCGGCCCGGGCCAGCCGGACCGTTTCGGCGGCGATCTCGGCGGGCGTGGCCGAGGGCGACACCCGCACGGTGCGCTTCGACGGCGACGCGTCCGGCTCCCCGATCCACTCGAAGGTGTGGAAGTCGGTCGGGGCGGAGGAGCCGTCGAAGTGGTCGAGCGCCACCGACGTCTCGGTGAGCGAGTAGTCGTACCAGTAGACGACGCCGTTGCCGGCCGCCATGCCGCTGTGCAGCCGGATCCAGGCGGCCGTCGCGTTCTCCGGGATCGTGAACGTCACGCTGATCCGGTGGTGGCCGAACTCGTTGCGGGCCGGGGCGGACTGGGCGAGCGTCCACTTGGGCGCCTCGTCGACGATGCAGCCGGGCACGAGCCGCAGCGCCGCCGGGTTGAGCGTGCCGGTGAGCGGTTCGGGCAGGTAGATCGAGACGCTCGCGGTGTAGGTGGCGCCGGGCCGCATGCCGAGGCGGAACGCGCCGGCGGCGTTGCGGCCACCGGGCGCGATGTGCGTGTCGTTGTTGGCGCCGACCCCCTCGACCCGGGCGCCGCGCACTCCGGGCAGGCCGGGGATCTCGGCGAACTCGCAGGAGTTGTGCGAGTGCACGTAGAGGCCGCCGGCGTCGAACGGCCGGTCCGGCGCGCCGCGGAAGCCGGGGTCGAGCACGAGGTTCACCACCGACGGCGCGACCGGCGGTGGGGGCGGCGGGACCGGGCGAAGCCGCCGCCGAGCCGCCGCCCGGACACGAGCGAGTCTGCTTCTGAGCGTATTCGCGGTCGCCGTCATCGATGTCCCCTTCGCCCGGCCGTGACGGGACAGTCTAGCCAGTTCCTCCACGCAGCGTGACGATCGCCAGGATGCGGACACGTCACAGCGGGAGCACGACAGCGGACGGCCGGGCGCCGAAACAGTTGATGCTCATCCGGTATCGCGCCAGGTCGCCCTTGAAGACCACGCTGGTGGTCAGCTCCGGACCGGGATCCACGCGCTCCACGACGAAACCCTCGTTCGGCTCCCAGGCGATCAGCTCGTTGCCGCCCTCGACACATCGAGCGAGCACGATGCCGCCGGGCGATTCCAGGCGGGTGGCCTCCGGGTCGGGCGCCTCCGCGGCGGGTGGGACGCTCGCGCCGCCGCTCGGGGACGGCGGCGCCGAGGCGCTTTCGCCGGACGGCCGGGGAGCGGAGACCGACGGGAAGGATCCGGATGCCGCCGGGGCCAGCGAGCCGGTCGACTCGGGCGCCCGGCTGGGCTGGACGGCGGGCACGACCGGCTTTGCCGCGCTCCGCCCACCGGGCGACGGAGCGGTCACTCTCGGTGATGATGCGGGCGGTGTCGCGACGCCGGGCGCCGCCCTCTGTCCGCCGCCGCCCGAGGGCCAGAGGAAGGGCAGGGCGATCAGCACGGCCGCGATTCCGCCGCCGGCCAGGACCTTCCTCCGGCGCGAAACGAGCCTTCGTACGACGGAACCGCCGTGCGAGGACCCTCCCCCACCGGAACCCGGCCGGGCCACGCCCCGAGGACATTCGTCACCGCGCCCCGGCTGCGCGGGGATCACCGGGACGGTCGCCTCCCGGAGCAGCGTGTCGCCGCCGGGGAGGTCCCGGGACGACGACTCGGTGACCGCGCGGGATGCGGGCACGGCCTGCGCCCCCGGCCCCGGGGCGGCGGCGGTCTCGCTCGCGGCGGGTGCGGCCGCCCGCACATCGGCTGCCCTGCGTACGGCATCAGGCTGGAAAGCGCTCGCGGCCTCGGCCGCGTCACCCAGGCAGGCCGACGCCTCGGCCGCGTCCGGACGCTCGGCGGGATCCTTCGCTAGGCAGCGGTCCACCAGATCGGCGATCACCTCGGGAACCCCGGGCAGATCGGGCAGGGGCGACGGCTCGACGTAGACGTGCGCCGAGAGCATCTGCGTGGTGGTCTCCACGCTCCACGGCGCGACGCCGGCGAGGAGGCGGTAGAGCAGCACGCCGAGCGCGTACATGTCGGAGGCCGGCTCGATCGCGCCGCCGGTGAGCCGTTCCGGCGCGAGGTAGGCGGGCGTGCCGAGCAGGGCGTCCTCGGGCGAGGCGGGACCGGCGACCGCGGCGATGCCGAAGTCCACGACCTTGGCGCCGGCCGGGGTGACCATCACGTTGGCGAGCTTGATGTCGCGGTGCACGAGCCCGTCGGCGTGCGCCACCGCGAGCGCCGACGCGATCTCGCCGCAGATCCGGAACACGGTGCGTGGCGGAATGGGCCCTCTCGCCACTCTCTGTTGCAGCGTCGGCCCGTTGATCAATTCCATGACCACGTACGGAACCGGTCTGCCACCCTCGTCGGATTCGCCGAAATCGTAGATCTGCGCGATGTTCGGGTGCGAGAGGGTCGCCGCCGCCCGGGCCTCGTGCAGGATCCTGGCCCGGAACCGTTCGTCGCCCGCATATCGCCCGGCCAGCACCTTCACCGCGACCGGGCGGCTGAGCACCTCGTCGAGGGCCCGCCAGACCACGGCCATGCCGCCGCGGCCGAGTTCTGTCAGAAGCCGGTACCGGCCACCGAGTTTCCGCTCCTCGTCCACCCGAGGCAGTTTTCCCGACCGGGCGGCAAATCGCACATCCGAGAATGCGCGAGAGGTGATTTCACGAATGTCGTCACCCGTCAGGGTGAAGGCTCTTCCATCCACCATTCAGTGAATTGACGCGCCTGGCCGATATGATCGAGACGCAGCACCCAGAGATTGCGGAAGATCCGATCCGGATATGTCGTGGTCGCCTCGATGATCGCGAGTTCGTCGGTGACGATCAGCGGATGCCAGGCGAAGGCGGTGGTCCCCGGGGCGTCCTGACGTTCCAGCCAGGCGGTCACGATCGCCTCCCGGCCGATCCACGGTGTCGCGTAGGGCTCGGGGAAGTAGGCGGCGTCGTCGGCGAAGAGGTCACGGATGTGATCCGGGTCGTTCGACTCCCAGGCCTTGCGATACTTGCCCACCCAGGCGGTCACCGCATCCAGGCTCGTCATGCCCGCTCCCCTCGTCCGCCGGTGGACCCATCCCACCGTAGAGTCGCCGCATGAACAACAGCTGGCGTCACCTGCCGCCGCCGGCCCGGCCGATCGCCGCCGCCACTCTCTCCTCCCTCGAGTCCTACCGGTCCGCGGGCGAACCGGGCGACGAGCTCGCGGCGCAGGATCCGGCACCGACCGGGTTGATCCTCGGCACGGTGGTCCGCCTGCTGCTGGAGGACGCCAACCCGGACGGCCTCACCGCCGACGACGTCCGCGCCGCGCTGGCGAGCTGCGTGCGGTCCTGGCCGGCCGCCGACCCGCAGGTGGTGCTCTGGCTGCTGGCCGGCGCCCTCGGCGTGCTCGACGAGGAGGGCGCACCCGCGCCGAAGCCGGACGTGCTGGCACGGCACGCCGTCGCGCTCATCGACGACCTGCTCGCGGGCCGCCCGGTCGAGCCGTGGCTGACCGCCGCGCTCGCCGAGATCGAACGGTCTCAGCTCAACGACTAAAACTTTGCAGTTTCTGCAAAGTTGGAGCTAACCTCGCCGAGTGCTTCGTGAGGCCAAACGCCGGCAGACCCGCCTCGACCTGATCACCGCCGCATTGCGCCTGGTGGACGAGCGCGGCGCCGATCATGTCACCGTCGACGAGATCGCCACGGCGGCCGGGGTGTCGCAGCGGACGTTCTTCAACTACTTCGCCACGAAGGAGGACGCCCTCGTCGGCGACCCCCTGGAGGGCTGCACCGATCTGCGAGCCCAGCTGCTCGCCGCCCCGGCCGATCAGCAGCTGCTGGACGCCCTGTTCGACGCGCTCGCGCCGGTCTTCCAGCAGATCCAGCAGGACCGCGAGCACTGGCTGCTGCGGATGCGGGTGATCGGGAACAACCCGCAGCTGCTGCCGTTGCTCATCGCCGCGGCCGCCACTGCCGAGCAGCAGTTCGCCGAGGCCGTCGCCGAGCGCGCCGGCCTCGCCGCCGGTGACCCGTTCCCGCAGGTCGCGGCCGCGGTCACCAACGCCGCCGTGCGGGTCGCGGTGATCCGCTGGGCAGCCGGCGAGGACGCCCGCCCGCTCTCCGAGCACGTCCGCGAGGCCTTCGGCACGATCGCCGCCGGTCTCGTCCCACCCCCACCTGTTTCGAGGAATGCATGAGTTCTCTGGAAGGCACCACCACCGCCGAGGAAAGCAGCGGCGCCTCCGCCGCCGAGAGCGGGCGGATGTCGCAGCGGGAGGTCGTCCAGGCGCTCTCCGGCCTGCTGCTCGGCATGTTCGTGAGCATCCTGGCCTCGACCGTCGTCGCGAACGCCCTGCCCCGGATCATCGCCGATCTCGGCGGCAGCCAGTCCGTCTACACCTGGATCGTCACGACCGAGTTGCTCGCCATGACGGCCACCGTCCCGCTCTGGGGCAAGATGGCCGACCTGTACAGCAAGAAGCTCCTGATCCAGCTCTCCCTCGGCCTCTTCGTGGCCGGCTCGCTCGTCGCCGGCCTCACCCCGAACGTCGAGATCCTGCTGGTCAGCCGGGTCATCCAGGGCGTCGGCGCGGGCGGCATGACAGCCCTCGCGATGATCGTGATGGCCGCGATGATCCCGCCGCGCGAGCTGGGCCGCTACTCCGGCCTGTTCGGAGCGGTCTTCGGCGTCGGCACCATCGCCGGTCCGCTGATCGGCGGCGTCCTCGTCGACACGTCCTGGCTGGGCTGGCGCTGGTGCTTCCTGATCGGCGTGCCGTTCAGCCTGATCGCGATCGCGATGCTGCAGAAGACCCTGCACCTGCCGGTGGTCCGCCGCAAGGTCAGCATCGACTGGCTCGGCGCGCTGCTGATCACCGGTGGCGTCAGCACCCTGCTGATCTGGTCCACGCTGGCCGGCGACAAGTTCGACTGGGCCTCCTGGCAGACCGCCGCACTGGTGGTCGCCGGTCTCGCGCTGCTCGCCCTCGCGGTCTGGGCCGAGGCGAAGGCCAAGGAGCCGATCATCCCGCTCAGCATCTTCCGGCACCGGACCGTCACCCTCACGATCATCGCGAGCGTCCTGGTCGGCGTCGCGATGTTCGGCGGCACCGTCTTCCTGTCCCAGTACTTCCAGATCTCGCTGGGCAAGTCGCCGACCGTCGCCGGTCTGATGGGCCTGCCGATGGTCTTCGGCCTGCTCATCTCGTCGACCGTGGCCGGCGCGCTGATCACCAAGCACGGGAAGTGGAAGGCGTACCTGGTCGCCGGCGCGATCATCATGACCGTCGGGATGCTGCTGCTCAGCACGATCGGCGCGGACACCAGCGTCCTGATGATCTCGCTGTTCATGGCAGTCCTCGGCATCGGCGTCGGCATGCTCATGCAGAACCTGGTCCTCGCCGCGCAGAACGACGTGCCGGTCGCCGAACTCGGCGCCACCACCTCGGCGCTGACCTTCTTCCGCAGCATGGGCGGCTCGATCGGCGTGAGCGCGCTCGGCGCGGTGCTGACCCACAAGGTCGCGTCCGGGTTCGCCGAGAAGTTCGGCGCGACCGGAGGCGACGGGTCCGCGCAGGTCCCGGACCTGACGACGCTGCCGCCGCAGGTGCTCACCGTGGTGCAGGACATCTACGGGACGGCGACCGCGGAACTCTTCCTGGTCGGCGCGCCGATCGCGTTCCTCGCGGTGATCGCGGTGATCTTCATCAAGGAGAAGCCGCTCTCCACGCTCTCCGGTGAGGAACGCCGCAAGCAGGAGGAAGCGGCGGCCCTGTCCGTCCACTGACCCTCGCGTGTCGGGCGCGGTCTTCTCTCGGAGAGGGCCGCGCCCGATCCATTTCGGTCGCGGGGCGGCCTCTCAGGAGTGAAATCGGCCCACCGGGGTCAGGACGGCCGCAGGCCCACCGAGGTGCGCGGCGACGGCGGCTCGGCACAGCCGAGGAGGCCGACCAGGCCGGAGACCCAGAGTTGCCGGTAGACCGTGGCGCTGGGATGGCTCACCACCAGCTTGATCCCGCTCGCCGCCGCGGTATGGAAGCAGGCGACCAGGATGCCGATCCCGATGCTGTCGATGAGCATCACCCGTTGCAGATCAAGACAGATCTTGCTGGGGGTCATGCTCGTCAGCACGTCGTTGACCGCGTCGCGCATCACATGCGCGTTGTCCAGATCGATCTCACCGCTCGGTGCGATCTCGACAGTTCCGTCGGCCAGCTGGCGGGTCGTGATCGGCAGATACACAGCTGCCCTCTTCCTGGTGTCGGGCTGGAACCGACACCGACTTCCGCGGACTCGGTGTGTTGACCGAAATGCGGTCGAGCGAACGCTTAAGGACGCTGACCAAACCCGCGTTCCTACAACAATCCGCTGGTCTGCAAGTTACGCCACGTAGGCGCGGAACGCCAGAGTAGTTCATATGGCCGGAATGTGCTGTAACGGTCACTGCGTGGCGTCGACGTTGACTGTCGACAGAGTCGGACCGAATACTCACCGTATGCGATGGAGCGCCGGACGGCATGGTTGATGGCTCATCCCGTGCCATCACCGCGCCGGGAACCGTCTACTTCGACAACGTCGACGCCGCGCGGGCCCGGGACATCCTGAATCGTTTCTACCACCCCATGTCGATCGGCACGCCGGACGGCGCGGAGCTCAAGCTGGGCGTCGAGATGATCCAACTCGGACCGCTCACCGTCGGCCACCTGACCTTCGAAGGCTCCGCCACCCTGGTTTCCCCGCAGGCCGGCGCTTATCACGTGACGCTGCCCACGGCGGGTCTCGTGCGCGCCCGCCGGGACGGCCGGGAAGTGACCGCCACACCCGCCACCGCCCTGGCGTTCCGGCCCGATGACCGCGTTCATCTACGGCACGAGCCGAACTCGTCCGAGCTCGACGTACGGATAGAGCGCTGGGCCCTGGAGAGCGAACTGGCAGCACTGCTCGGTCACCCGGTCGAGGGGCCGATCGACCTGGCGCCGCAGTTCGACCTCACCGGCGGGCCGGCGCACAGCTGGAGCCGGCTCATCCGGCTGCTCCGCGACGAGCTCGAACACGAGTCCAGCCTGATCCACCAGCCGCTCATCGCCGAGCAGCTGTGCAGCAGCGTGCTCAGCGGGCTGCTGCTGAGCGTCCCGCACCGGTACCGCGACGAGCTCGTCGCGCCGGCCGCGAGCGGCCCGCCGCGCGCCGTCCAGCGGGTGATCGAGGCGATCCACGAGGAGCCGGAACGCGCGTTCACGGTCGGCGACCTCTCGGCGATCGCCGGGATGAGCGTGCGGTCGTTGCAGGACGGCTTCCGCCGGCACGTCGGCTGCGCGCCGATGACCTATCTCCAGCAGATCCGGCTCGGACGCGTACGCGAGGCGCTCCTCGACGGCGATCCGGCGCGCGTCACGGTGGCCGCGGTGGCGCACCGATGGGGTTTCGCCCACCTCGGGCGGTTCGCGTCGGCGTACCGGGAACGGTTCGGCGAGTCGCCGTCCGAGTCACTCAGGCATCCGCGGATCACCTGACCGAGGGTCACTCTCCCGGGTCTCCCCCGTGTGGGTTACCCGGCCCGATCTCCGAGGTTCATTCGCCGGATCTCCCGGGTCATTCGCCGGGATCTCCGCAGCGGCGCGGCTGCGGGACGCCGTTGACCCGGCGCGGGTGCGCGGAGGCGCCGAAGAGGTGACCACGCGACGGCGCCCAGTCCCGCCAGGGTGCGAGCCGGGACGGCACCGTGGCCATCTCGCCGTCGCCGGCACCACGCTGCGCACGCAGGTAGGCCTCCACCCGGCCGGCCGCCGCCGCACCGTTGCGAGCCATGCTCAGCAGCTGGTTGACATCCGTCTCGTCGATCGCCGCACGCTGCAGCAACGCGATGATGCCGGCCAGGACCTGCGCCGCGTCGGAGGCATCCCGCTCGGCGTCCCACCGGCCCGTCACGAGCGCACTCGCCCGGCGCTCACGCCGTGCCGCCGCCCGGCCCGTGTCCCGCCTGTTCCGCGTGTGCCCTGTCCGCGTGTGCCCTGTCCGCGTGTGCCCTGTCCGCGTCTGCCCTGCCTGCGTGTGCCCTGTCCGGCGTCCAAAGCGTTCCCCTCACCCCCGCACGCGTCCCGGGCTGCCGCTCACGGCCGTGGCGGCCGCCGACGGACGTCGAACCCGGTGGGCGTGACAAGCCGAAAATGTATTCGGCTCACTACTAAGCGTCCATCCGTAACGCGCAGGTTCTGTCCAGTTAGCGCTCAGTTCGGGCTACCCGGGTTCTACGATCAGAAAACGGGTACCGAACCGGACGACATCTCACATCTGGGGTCGCGATGCAGAAGATCGAGAATGCGGAGCCATTCGGCACACCGTTGATCAGAACGGGCGCCGAACAACCGTGGGAACCGGAAGACCTCGCCGTCGCCCAGGGCAAGTACCCCACTCCGGCGAACATAGCGCGCGCCAAGGCCGAACTCGAGCGCGACGGCGCAGCCGCCATCGAGAAGACCGTGCCCTAGAGGCGAACCGTCGTCCCTGAACGGATCGCCTGCTCGGCGGCTTCGAGGATCGCCGTCACCCGGGTGCCGAACCGCACGTCGCAGTCCGGGCTCGGGCCGCCGGCCGCAGCGGCCAGCAGCTGGTCGACGGCCCGGCCGAGTGCCTCGTCCGGGGTCCAGCGCGCCCGCGGCACGGTCCGCAGACCGGCCTCCCCGGCGAACACGGCCTCCTCGCGGGCCGCGGCCGGCGGAGCGTCCACCGCGAGGGTGAGCCGGCTGGTGGCGCCGCCGGAGTGCTGGAGCAGCAGGTGGGTGAGGTCGCGCGATCCGGCCATCCCGGTGACGGCGGTGACCGGGCCGAGGACCGGCAGCACCAAGGCGAGGGCGTGCGGGCCGACGTCCCAGAGGCCGCCGCGCTCACGCCGCCACGGCGAGGCGCCGAACGGGTTGTCCGGCGTGAAGATCGAGCCGAGGTGGTCGACGCGGGCCTCGGTCCAGCCGCCGGTCGCCGCGGTCTCGGCGAGGAATGCGGCCAGTTCGGGCGTGAACCGCCGGGTGAAGAAGACCACCGAGGCCAGGTCCCGGGCGGCGACGGCGGACGCCACGGCTTCGGCCTGCTCGGCGCGGAGCGCGACCGGCTTGTCCAGCACCAGATGGCGGCCCGCTTCCGCGGCACGCAGCGCGATCGGCGCCTGCACGTCCGGCGGCAGAGCGATCGCCACGGCGTCCACATCGGCGATCAGGGCGTCGATGTCGGAATACGCGCGGGTCTTGAATTCGTCGGCCAGGCGAGCGGTCTTCGCCGCGTCCCGTCCCCAGACACCGGCGAACTCCACCGACGGGTGAGCGGCGAGAGCCGGCGCGTGCGCCTGATACGCCCACGGACCCGTACCGAACAATCCGAAACGCACGGCCGTACCCCTGTTCCGTCAGTGATCTCCGGAGGCGGAAGTTACCAGCCCATCGCCACATCAGTAACCTGTGGCGGTGAACGGTCCCCTGTCGGTGGCGACGATCGTCGTCGCCCTGCTCCTAGCGGTGTGGTACTTCGTGCGCGCGGCCCTCGACCGCGCCCCCGGCCGCATCGACCTGCTGGCCACCGCGGTGCTCGGCGCCCTGGTCACGGTCCTCGTCGTGATCGCTGTGATCGGTCTCTTCGACGGCAGCCGGCCGCTGGAGCTGGCCACCTTCCTGGGCTACCTGCTCACCACGGTCGCCTTCGCGCCGACCGCGCTGGTGCTCGCCCGGATGGAGCCGACCCGCTGGGGCAACCTCATCCTCGGTGTCGGCGCCGTCGTCCTGCCGGTTCTCGTGCTGCGCCTGCAGCAGATCGCGTCGGTGCCCCTTGTCTGATGAGAAGCAGAACACCACGGCCACCCGTCCCCGGGACGCCGCGCTGAACACCGGCCTCGGCCGGGTGCTGCTGCTGGTCTACGGCATCTTCGCGCTCTCCGCGAGCGCCCGCGCCCTGGTGCAGATCAGCACGCACTTCGCCGAGGCGCCGCTCGCCTACCTGCTCTCCGCGGTGGCCGGCCTGGTCTACATCGCGGCCACCGTGGGTCTGGCGATCGGTGGCCCGCGGGGCCGGCTGATCGCGCTGATCAGCTGCAGCATCGAGCTGGCCGGCGTGCTGATCGTCGGCACGCTCAGCATCGTCGACGCGGTGGCCTTCCCCGACGACACCGTCTGGTCGCACTTCGGCAGTGGCTACGGATACGTTCCGCTGCTCCTGCCGTTCGTCGGCCTCTGGTGGATCTGGAAGCACCGCTCCTAGTTCTTGCCCTCGATCACGTGCGGGACGAAGTTGCAGGTGTTCGTCGTGACCAGTCCCGCCGTGCCGACGCCCTCGCGGATGCCCATCCCGGCCGGCTCGCCGTCGATCAGCCAGGCGCCGATCACCGGGTGCGCCGTGCCCTCCAGCGATTCGAAGGACGGCAGCTCCTTCAGCTCCTGCACGATGTAGCGCCCGTCCGCGCCGTACTCGGAGGGGTTGCCGACGATCGTCTCCCCGTCCTTGACCAGGGTCACCGATCCGCCTTCACGACCCCAGACGGGCTTTTTGGCGTACGACGTCAGCGCCGCGGCGGACGACGACTCGGCGAAATAGGACGGGAGCAGGTAGCGGCTCAGCTCCGGGTTGTCCTTGTAGAGCATCCAGAGCACCGGCAGCAGGGCCTTGTTGCCGAGCAGCGCCGCCTTGTAGGGCGGCTCCATCCAGACCGTCCCGCGCTTCTCCGGGTCGGCCATGTTGCGGAAGAAGGCCTTGCCGCCCTCCTCGTGCCAGAACCACTCCCACGGGTAGAGCATGAAGATCACGTCGATCGGCTCGGCGAGGTGCTCCTGCCCTGGTGACGGCACGTAGAGGACCCGGTCGCCGGCCACGTCCCAGCCGATCTGGCTCATCGCGATCAGCTCGACCGGGTAACCGGCCTCCTCGGCCGTCGCCATCAGGTAGGCGACGTTCATGCGATCCTCGCCGGAGGTCTCGCTCGTCTCGTACGCAAAAAAGATCTTGGGCTTCTCCGGCAGCCACGTCCGGGCCTCGCGCAACTTGCCGATGTTGCGCCGCCACGCGCCGGGATCGCCGGGCTCGCCGGGCACCGCCTCCCAGCCGACCAGGCGCTCGTGGATCGAGTTCCACTGACGCCACGGGTGGTCGGTGAGGCCGGTCTGGTCCATCCAGTGCCACTGGACCACCGCGGCCTCGACCAGCGACGTCGGCGTCTGCGCGTTGAACTCGAGCAGCTTCGGCGTGCTGCCGGCGCCGTTGTACCAGAGATCGAAGCGGCCGTAGACGCTCGGCGACCAGTCCGGCGTCTGCATCGGCAGCCGCATGTCCGGGTCCTTGTCGTAGTGCGTCCACGTCTCCGGGTCGCCGTCGTACCAGGTCCGGATGATCTGCTCGTGCGTGTACTCCGGGATGCCGATCTTGGTGAGGAAGCACGTCTCCGGTGAGCAGATGGACTCGAAGTAGCCCCGCTTGCGGCCCTCGACGGTCCGCCGCGGGCACTGCTCGACCATCCACTCACCGGCTTCGAGACACATCTCGTAGAGCCGGGCGGTCGCGGTCTCCAGCTCCTCGATCTCCGCCGCGGTGAAGTCGTAGTACGGCCCCTCCTGCCAGTACGACTGCATCGTGCCGTCCGGCAGCTCGGTGTCGTTGTACGTCAACCCGAGGCTGAAGTTCGTGAGCCGCCAGCCGTCCCGCACCGGCCCGTACGCGATCCGCCGCACTCTCAGCCGCCCGACTTCGACGAGGACTTGCCGCTGCCGCTGCCGCCCTTGCCGACCACGCTGGTCTTCACCGTGCCATTACTGATCTTGCCGCTGGACGGCAGCCCGAACTTGGACCGCGACGCGGCGTCGTTGTAGGCGAACTTGCTGCCGCCGGCGGGCAGCCGGTGACCCACCGGGTAGCCCCTGCTGTAGCCGGAGCTGTGCCAGATGAAGAAGCCGGTACCGCCGCCGCCGTTGTAGTCGTCGTCGCAGTAGTCCTCGTCGACGACCACGCCATCGGCGTCGGCGCAGTAGAAACCCTCGTCCACGTATTCATCGTTGTCGCATGCCGCCGCTCCCCCCGCGGCCAGCAGAAGAAAGGTGCTGGTCAGCGACACGCTGCGGGAACTCATGCGTCGGTTCATGATTTCTTTGTAACTCTTCTCAGCAACTTGCCAGCCGTCCCTATCCTCAGTCCTTGGGCCCACCGGCGACGTAGATGACCTGCCCGGACACGAAGCCGGCTCCTTCGCTGGCCAGGAACGAGACGGTGTGTGCCACATCCTCGGGACGGCCCCCGCGGGCCACCGGGATCGTCGCGACGGTGGCCTTCTCGAAGTCGGCGAAATCGACACCGACCCGGGCCGCCGTGGCCCGGGTCATGTCCGTGACGATGAAGCCCGGCGCCACGGCGTTCGCGGTGATGCCGAACTTGCCCAGCTCGATCGCGAGGGTCTTGGTGAAGCCCTGGATCCCGGCCTTCGCGGCGGCGTAGTTCGCCTGACCCCGGTTGCCGAGCGCGGACGTGCTGGAGAGGCTGACGATGCGGCCGAACCCGGCGTCCACCATGTGCTTCTGCACCGCCCGGCTGAACAGGAACGCGCCGCGCAGGTGCACCGCCATGACGGTGTCCCAGTCGTCCTCGGTCATCTTGAAGAGCAGGTTGTCCCGCAGCACCCCGGCGTTGTTGACCAGCACGGTCGGCGCGCCGAGCTCGCTCACCACGCGCTCGACCGCGGCGGTGACCTGAGCCGGATCGGCGACGTCGGCGCCGATCGCGACGGCGGTGCCGCCCGCGTCGTGGATCGCGGTCACCGTGTTGGCGCACGCGCCCTCGTCCAGGTCGACGACCGCGACGGCCAGCCCGTCGGCGGCGAGCCGCAGGGCGACGGCCTCACCGATGCCGCGAGCGGCCCCGGTCACGATGGCTACCCGGCTGGGTACGGACTGCGACATTGCGGCCTCCGGGGTGTGATCTTCGCTGCTCTGCGGCGACTCTAGCGTTGCTCAGGCCGTCCTGCGCAGCCGGATCCACCGGTACCCATGACCCTCGACCCGGATCGCGTCCAGCTTGCCGGGTTCGGGGTATTCCTGGTCGGCCAGCACGTCGTTCGGGAACTCCGCCTCACCCGCCAGGCTGCTCAGATCGACCACGCCGGCCTCGGTCCCGAGGTTGTGCACGAACAGCATCGTGCCGGTGTGGTCGTCGGCGCGGTGCACCAGCACGCCGCGGGGTGCGGGGACGTCGACGTGCGAGCACGTGCCGCAGCCGACCTCCGGCGCCTCCCGCAGGGTCCGGATCATCCGCTCGAACCAGGAGAGCAGCGACGTGGTGTCGTGGCGCTGCGCCGTCACGTTGACGGTCTCGTAGCCGAACTCGCCTCCGGTGATCACCGGCCGGCCCAGCAGTTTGGGATCGGCGGTGGTGAACCCGCCGTTCGGCAGCTGCGACCACTGCATCGGCGTCCGGATCGCGTCGCGCCCGTCGAGCGACAGGTCGTCGCCCATGCCGATCTCCTCGCCGTACCGCAGCACCGGCGTCCCCCGCAGGCTGAACTGCAGCGCGTACGCCAGCTCCAGCCATCGGCGGTCGTTGCCCAGCATGGGGGCCAGCCGCCGCCGGATGCCCCGGCCGTAGAGCTGCATGTTCTCGTCCGGCCCGAACCGCGCGAAGACGTCCTTCCGCTGGTCGGCGGTGAGCCGGGACAGGTCGATCTCGTCGTGGTTACGCAGGAACGTGGCCCACTGCCCACCCTCCGGCAGCTTCGGCGTGTCGCGCAGCGCGTCGATGATCGGCTCCGGGTCCTCCCGGGCCAGGCCGAGCACCAGCCTGGCGTTGAGCATGAAGTCGAACAGCATGTGGATCCGGTTGCCCGAGCCGCCGTCGTCGCCGAAGAACTTGACCAGCTGGTCCGGCTCCACATTGGCCTCGGCCAGCAGGACCGCGTCACCCTTGCGCCACTGGACGTGCTGCCGCAGCTCGGTGAGGAACGCCAGGTCCTTCGGGGCGTCCGAGTTGCCCGGCTCGGTCTCCTCGATGATGAACGGCACCGCGTCCATCCGGAAACCGGCCACCCCGAGCTGCAGCCAGAACGAGCAGATCTTCTTGATCTCCTCGCGGACCGCCGGGTTCTTGATGTTCAGGTCCGGCTGGAACTTGTAGAACCGGTGGTAGTACCAGAGTTTCGCGGTCCGGTCGTAGGTCCAGGTCTCGGCCTGCTCGCCGGGGAAGACCATGCCCTGGTTGCGGTCGGCGGGAGCGGTCTCGCTCCAGACATACCAATCCCGGTACGGCGAGTCGGCCGACTTGCGAGCCGACTGGAACCACGGGTGCTTGTCCGAGGTGTGGTTCACCACCAGGTCGATGATGACTTTGATGCCGCGGTTGCCCGCCTCGTGCAGCAGTTCGGCGAAGTCGCCGAGGTTGCCGAACCGCGGATCGACGTTGTAGAAGTCCGTCACGTCATAGCCGTCGTCCTGCCCGGGCGACGGATGAATCGGGTTCAGCCAGAGGCAGTTGATCCCGAGCCGTGCCAGGTAGTCCAGGCGGCCGATCAGCCCCCGGATGTCACCGCACCCATCGCCGTCAGCGTCGGCGAAGGAGTCGATGTCGAGACAGTAGACGACCGCTTTCTCGTACCACCGGTCACTCATGGCCCTCTTCCTTTGCCTCACCTCCGGCCCGCGAAACGCTCCACAGCCGGAGAACGGCGAGCCCAGCGGCGAAGGCGATCATCGGAGCCGCGAGCACCACGAACATCTGCGCGACCAGGGTGCTGCCACCGTCCACCGTGGTCAGCAGGTGCGAACGCTGTGCCAGCTCCCAGGTGATCGGGCCGGCGAACGCCGGGACCAGCAGCACCACGGCCCGGCCCCGCACCCCCGGTGGCGCCGCGAGCACCGCCGAGGCGATCAGCAGGAAGAGGACCAGCTCGAAGATCCGCACGGGCCAGCCGTAGCCGGCCTCGAAGACGGCAGCGGCGAGCAACTCCACGGTCAGCACGGCGCCGCCGGCGACCAGGACGACGCCCACGCCACGGCGGCCGAGCACCGCGGGCAGCGGGCGGCCGTGCCGGGCCAGCACCAGGGCGGCGACCGCGACCCCGGTCGTCACCACCGACCAGGAGAGCCGGATCGACGACTGCACCGGGGTAGAGGGAAGCCACCACAGGACCGCTCCCAGCTCCACCACCGCAGCCGGCACGACCAGCCACGACGCCGTCCTGCGCAGGCCGGCCAGCGCGGCCGCGGCGACCGCCGCCCAGAGGGCGAACCGCAGCGACACGTCGAGCAGCAGCAGGCCGCGGATGCCGAACATCTCCATCGGGTCGCTCCCGAGAAGGTGCACCCGCAGCCCGCCGAGAAGCCGCCGTCCGGCGACCGCGGCCATCATCACCGCCACGACGAGACCGGCCACCGCTGCCGCGTCACGCCGGCCGCCGTCCCGCACACCCCGCCAGGAACCGCCGGTGCGCGCCAGCAGGCCGGCCCGCAGCAGGTCCACCACCTCGGCCGGGGACGGGAGGCGCCGGCCCGGCGCCGATCCGGTCATCAGCACAGCGATCATCTCCTCCTCGTAGACCGCCCGATGCCCGGCCGGATAGACCCGCAGCAGCCGGCGGTAGCAGCCCTCCAGCGTGCTCATGCGGCACGCTCGAAGCGGCTGGTCAGGACGGCCACGACCAGGAACGCGGCCACCGGCACGAGAACCAGCGCCGCCCACTGGAAGCCGCCGATCAGCCTGGTCGCCTCCGGGTGGTACGAGTTGAACTCCATGAAGGCGTCGAATCCGCTCCGCACCAGTGGCACCGTGACCAGCACCGGGGCTGCCCAGGCCGCCAGCCAGCGGCGCACTACGGGCTCCTGCCGCACCACCGCGAGCAGCACCAGGGCACCGGCCGCGAGCAGCAGCACGAGGGCGCCGCTGAACGTCACCCAGCCGACGCGGCCGAGCACCAGCGCCTGGGATAACGCGATCGGCTCCACTGCGGACACCGCGCCCAGGGAGACCAGGACTCCGCCCGCGGCGACCACCGGGATCAGGCCGCGCGTCCCGCCGCGATGCCGGGCCGCGATGAGGCCGGCCGCCAGCACCACGGCGGCGGTCATGATGATCCAGTAGGCGTTGAGGACCATGGCGGGCGTATCGAGGTAGAACCGGGAGGGCGCGGCGATCTCCCCGGCCATCCCGGCCGCCGCGCCCACGAGGCCGAGCAGTCGCCACCCTCGCGACGCCGCCAGGACCACCGCGGCCCAGCCGGCCACCCGCAGCAGGTCGAGGGGGTCGACGGCGGCGAGCCGCTCGGGCACGAACGGCACCACCCGGCGCAGGGCCATCGCGAGCAGCAGCACCGCGCCGAAGAGCTGGGTGACCGCGGCGGCCCGCCGCAGACCGGACGGCACCGGCAGACGACTCAATCGCACCAGCAGCGCGGCCCGGACCAGGTCGAACACCTGCGCCGGGCCGGGTCGCCCCTCGGCGGCCAGCACGGCGAGCATCTCTTCTTCGTACTCCCTGCGGAAATCGCCCGGGTAGAGCTTGGGCAGACCCCGGTGGACGGCGCTCACGCGGTCGCTCCCCCGAGGTCGGTGCGGCGGCCGCGCAGCCGGCGGTCGGCGATGGCGGCCTGCTCGCGCAGGCGGCCGGTCTCGGCGGCGAGGGCCCGCTCGCCTGCTGCGGCGAGCCGGTAGTAGCGCCGGAGCCGGGACTGCACGATCTCTTCCCGGTCGACCTCGATCAGGCCCTCGGCGCGCAACCGGTCGAGGGCCGCGTAGAGCGTGCCGGCGCGCAGCCGGACCCGGCCCCCGGTCATCGCGGACACGTCCTCGATCACGGCATAACCGTGCCGGGGCTCCTCGGCCAGGGCGGTGAGCACGAGGAACGTCGGCTCGCGCATCGGTGTCTCGCTCATGGCCAGCAGCATATACCGATGAACGGTATATACGGCAAGCGATTCGTACGCTGGATGCCGGGTACCAGTGACAACCTGACTTCAGGAGGGCTCTTCATGGCCGAAGGCGATCTCGCAAACCTCGGTGGGCTGACCGGCTGGGTCGCTTCGGTGATCGAGTCGGCCGGTGAGGTGGGCGTCGGCCTGCTGGTCGCGCTGGAGAACCTCATCCCGCCGATTCCGAGCGAGATCGTCCTGTCGATGGCCGGTTACCTGGCCAGCGAGGGACGCGTCAACCTGGTCCTGGTCTGGGTCGCCGCTACGGTCGGCGCGCTGGTCGGCGCCCTGCTGCTCTACTGGCTCGGCCGTGGTCTCGGCGAGGAGCGCCTGCGTCACTGGCTCGACAAGGTTCCCCTGGTCGACCTCGACGACCTGAACAAGGCGGACCGCTGGTTCGAGAAGCACGAGCGCGCGGCGGTGCTCCTCGGCCGGTGTGCTCCGGTCGTACGAAGCCTGGTCTCGATCCCGGCGGGCGCCAACAAGATGCCGGTGGGCCAGTTCGCGCTCTTCACCGCGATCGGCAGCGGCCTCTGGAACGCGCTGTTCATCGGCGGCGGCTACGCGCTCGGCAACCGCTGGCAGGACCTGGAGAAGTACAGCCACTGGTTCGACTACGCGATCTGGGCGTTCTTCGCGATCGCGATCGGCTCCTGGGTGGTCAAGAAGGTCCGCAAACGCCGGCGCGCGGCCGCCCGCAAGGACGACCGCGCACCGATCAGCTGATCTTTAGAAACCCGCGCTCACCTTGGTGAACGCCCAGTCCGCCTGGGCGATGCCGGAGCAGTTCGAGACCACGCCGCCACCGGCGCAGCCACGGTCCCGGTTGACCGCCCAGAAGGCGAACCGGGCCAGGTTGTTGGTCCGCGCGTAGTCCCGGATCCGGGTCCAGGTCTCCACCGACGTCACTTCCTGCTGGTCGGAGAGGCCGTTCATGCCGGAGATGCCGATCCGGGAGTACGCCTGGGCGTCGGTGTACCCGAACGTCGTCTTCAGCACGTTCTTCAGGCCCTCGGTGGCGCCGACGGTGCTGGCGTACATGTCCGCGCCGCCGCTGAAGTCGAACGGCATCTGGGTGAAGATGTCGATGTTCGCGCCGAGCGCCTTGGCCTGCTGGATCAGCCGGGTGCCGTAGTAGTTCGGCCCGGTCGTCGAGGTGCCGAAGGTGAGGATCGTCTTCACCGAGGGGTTCTTCTGCTTGACGATCTTCAGCGCGTTCAGGATCCGGTCCTGCACGACGGTGTTCTCGAACTCGTCGGTGTTCTCGATGTCGACGTCGATGGCTTTCAGAGCGAAAGCGTCGATCACCTTCTGGTACGCCGCGGCGAGCGCTTCGGCGGTCGCGCAGTTCGGGCCGAGTTTGTTGCCGCTCCACCCGCCGATCGACGGGACCACGTCGGCGCCGGCCGCCCGGATCGCCGCGATGGTGCTGGCGTGCACGCCTCCGGTCAGGCCGGACTCGCCGTCCCACACCGGGTTGCACCCGTTGCTCGCCAGCACGAACGCCATCGTGAACGCCTTGATGCCGGTCGCGTTGACGACGGTGGCCGGCGCCGGCGGGTTGCCCCAGCCCGGGTAGATGTACGGCGCCGCGGCCATCTTGGTGCCGGTGGCCGGAGGCGGCGTGGTCGGGCCGGTGGTGGGCGGCGTGGTCGTCGGCGGCGTGGTCGTGCCGCCGCAGACGCCGTTGTCGATCCAGACGTCCCATTGGGCGCTGTGCGTGGCCGGCGACTCGTTCTGCGTCCACCACTTCGCGGTGTAGTTGTGGCCGTTCTGCGAAGCGCTGTTGTCCTTGACGTAGACGGCGCTCGCACTCCAGGCAGGCGCGCACGCGACGGCCGCGTTCGAGCTGGTCATGGGGAGGACCGCGGCGGCCGTCGAGGCTGTCGCGACCGCCGCGATGAGGGCGATCTTCCTGCTGAGTTTCACGGGGGACTCCAGGGGATTCAGGGGAGGGTGGCGAGGTGCGGGTCGACGGTGTTCGCCCAGCTGTTGCCGTTCGTGACGTCCCAGTTGATGGACCAGGTCATCGCGCCACGGATGCCGGGGTAGGTGGCCGGCGGCTTGAAGGTGCCGCAGTTGGTCCCGCGAGCCAGGCAGTCGAGCGCGGCGTTCACGACGGACGGCGCGACGTAACCGCCACCGGCCGCGCGGGTGCTCGCCGGCAGGCCGAGCGCGATCTGGTCCGGGCGCAGGCCGTTCTGCAGAGGGATGCAGGCGAGGGCGGTGAGGAAGTTGACGCTGCCCTGGCCGTACGCGGCGTTGTTGTCACAGCCGAGCATCGCGCCGGAGTTGTAGTACTGGGTGAAGACGACGGTCAGGATGTCCTTGATGTCGAGCGCCAGCTTGAAGTACGACGACTGCGCGTTCTGCATGTCGATGGTCTGCGGCGCCATCGTGATGATCAGGTTGCTGCCGGCCTTGGCGCGCAGCGACCGCAGCGCGCTCGCCATGTAGGTCGGGTTGAGCCCGTTCTCCAGGTCGATGTCGACGCCGTCGAACCCGTAGTTCTGGATCAGCGCGTAGACCGAGTCGGCGAACGCGGTGGCGGCCGTCGCGCTGTTCACCGCGACGGTGCCCTTCTCACCGCCGACCGAGATGATCACCTTCTTGCCACGCGCGTGCAGCGCGGCGATGTCCGCCTTGAACTGCGCGTCGGTGTAACCGCCGACCGCCGCGGCCAGGCCCGGGTCGAGGTTGAAGGTGACCGCGCCGGCCGTCGCGGTGGCGTCCGCGAACGCGACGGCGATCAGGTCGTAGGTGTCCGGGACGGCGGCGAGCTTGAGCGGCGCGGCGCCGTTGTCGAAGTTCTGCCAGTAGCCGGTGAGGAAGTGCTTCGGCAGCTGACCGGTGATCGGGGGTTGCGACGTGGAGGGCGACGTCGAGGGGGATGCCGACGGCGAGGACGACGGGGAGACGGAAGGCGAGGGCGACGGGCCGCTTCCACAGACTCCGTTGTCGGTCCAGACCGCCCACTGGGTGCTGTTGGTGGCCGGCGACTCGTTCTGCGTCCACCACTTGGCGGTGTAGTTGTGGCCGTTCTGGGAGGCCACGTTGCCTCCGACGTACACGGCGGTGGAGCTCCACGCGGCCGCGCAGGCCGTCGCGGCCTGCGCGGATCCCGCGAAGTACGTCGCCGCGCCCCCGGCGACGAGCGCCGTGACCGTTGCGAGGATTACCGATCTGTAGCGCTTCGCCAGAGTCATGCGTCAATGTTTAGGACTGTTAACAGTAAAAGTAAAGGATGAAAATATTTACCTGCGGAACTGGATCCAGTTGACGTTGGCGAAGTCGGCGGGCTGCCCGCTGCTGAAGGTCAGGTACACGGTGTGCCGGCCGGTCACGTTGGCGACGTTGCCCGGGATCGACTGCCAGTTCTGCCAGCCACCGGTGCTGCCGAACGCGAAGCTGCCGATCGGCGCGCTGCTCCGGCTGTCCAGCCGCACCTCGATGAGACCACTCACGCCGCTGCCCGCGCCGGACGCGACCCGGGCCACGAAGTCCCTCACCCCGCCGGTCCCGAAGTCCACGTTGTCGAACTGGAGCCAATCGCCGTTCGCGATCCAGCCGACGTCCTGTCCGCCCTCGGAACACGTCTCCACCTGCACACCCGCGGACGCGTTGTAGGACTCGGCCTCGATCCTCGAATAGGCGTCCCTCCCGGTGCCACCGGTCGAGGTCGGCGACGGCGACGGCGTCGATCCGCCGGACGACTGCCAGACCGCCACGTAGTCGACGAGCATCGGCACGCCGGACTGCGTCTGCGCGGTCGGGCCGCCGCCGAAGGCCGCCGGGAAACCGCCGCCGATCGCCACGTTGAGGATCACGAACATCCCGTGGTGGGTCGCGTTGTTCCAGGTGGTCGCGTCGACGGCGGTCGAGTTGAGGGTGAAGTAGTTGACGCCGTCGAGGTACCACCGCATCTGCTCGGGCGAGGTGCTGCGGTCGTACTCCACGGCGTAGGTGTGGAAGCTCGACAGGCAGCCGTTGCAGGCACGCTCGCCACTGGTCAGGCCGGTGGTCTCGTTGCACGGGCCGCCCGGGTTGGTGCCGCAGTGCAGGGCAGCGAAGACACTGGACCGCCCGTTGATGTTCTCCATGATGTCCCACTCGCCGATGCCCGGCCAGTTCGTGGCGCCGACCGGGCGGGCCGCGTCACCGAGGGCCCAGAACGCCGGCCAGTAACCGGCGGCCGCGGCCCCGGTCACGTTCGGTTGCTGGATGCGGGCCTCGATCCGCACCCGGCCGCCCGCCGGGGCGGCGAAGTCGGTCCGCTGCGTCTCGACCCGGCCCGAGGTCCAGTTGCCGGCCGAGTCCCGGATCGGCTTGATCGCCAGGTTGCCGCTGCCGTCCTGGTAGACGTTCGCCGTCGAGTCGGTCATCCGCTCGATCTCGCCGGTGCCCCAGTTCGAGGCGCCGCCGGGATAGCCGTAGCCGGTGGAGTAGAGCCAGTTCGAGCGGTTGAGTCCGGTGCCGGCCGCGCCGGTGAAGTCGTCGCTGAACACCAGCGACATGCCGGAGGGCGCCGGGGGGACGGCGGCCTCCGCGCTGGAGACGATCGTGATGGAGGCGGCCACCGCCAGGGCGGCCGCTGCTGCGGCGAGGAGCCGGGGAGCTCGCATGAGACACGCGCCTTCCGCGAAGGGGGATGTGTGAGAGCGCTCTCACGAGAGTTTCACGCTTGTTACATCGACTGTCAACGACGTCTGTTTCCGCCGAGATCCGCTCGGGTATTCGACGGCCATGGACGCCGTCACCGAGGGAACGGTCCTCCCCGCGGACATCGCCGCCGAGGCCGACCGGAACGACCTGCACACCCTCGGCATCGAGGAGGAATACCTGCTCGTCGACGCCGTCGAGCCGCGCGCCGTGGAAGCGGTCGAGGAAGTCTTCGCCGAGCTGCCCGACGAACTGCGGGACGGGGTTCAGCACGAGTACTACCGCAGCCAGATCGAGGTCGCCAGTCCGCCCCGGCTCGACCTCGCCGACCTGCGGGAAGCGATGTCCCGGCTGCGCGGCACCGTCGCCTCGGCAGCCGAGCGGGCCGGCGCCCGGCTGATCGCGGTCGGCACCGGCCCGGCCGCCGGCCCGAATCTGCGGATCGTGGACACCCCTCGGTACCACCGGATGCGCGAGCGCTTCGGCGACCTCTCCCCCGGCCAGGGCATGTGCGGCACCCACGTGCACGTGAGCATCCCGGACCCGGAGACCGGCGTGCAGGTGCTCAACCACCTGCGCCCCTGGCTGCCGGTTCTGCAGGCGGCCGCCGCGAACTCGCCGATCTTCGCCGGGCGCGACACCGGCTACGCCAGCTGGCGCTCGATGATGTGGGAGCGGTGGCCCACCGTCGGCCCCACGCCGTACCTGCTGTCGCACGAGCACTACCTGACGCTCATCGCCGACCTCGAAGCGAGCGGCGCGATGCTCGACGAGGGGATGCTCTACTGGTACGCCCGGCTCTCCGCGAACTACCCCACCGTCGAGATCCGGCTCGGTGACGTCACCCCGACCCTCGACGACGCCATGCTGCTCACCGCGCTGGCCCGGGGCCTGGTCGCCACCCTGCTGCGCGAGGTGCGCGACGGCATCGAGGCGCCGGACGTGCCGCACCCGCTGCTGATGGCCGCCCACTGGCGGGCCGCGCACGACGGCCTGGAAGGCCTCAACATCGACATGGCCACGCGCGAGCCCCGTCCGGCGTGGCGCCTGCTTCGTCAGCTCTTCGATTACGTACGCCCGGAGCTCGAGCGGCACGGCGATCTGGAAACCGTGACCGTCCTGCTGGAACGGCTCCGGGAGGGCGGCACCGGGGCGGCGCGGCAGCGCGCGATGCTGGCCCGGGGCGCGTCCGTGGCGGACGTCGTCGACGAGTTGGCCCGGCTGACCCGAGGGGAAATATCGGACCGATAAGGATCACACTCACATCCGCACGGATATTGCTTAGCGTAATCACATAGGGTGACCAGCAAAAATCACCGTGCGTGCCGACGAGATGACCGATTCGGTATCGCGTTCGATCATGCCAACCGGTAGTCATGACGGATGCTTCCGCACAACCCTCGTCCATCAGCGCCGGCTTCCGGTGTGGACGGCGCCAGGGTCGGGCGGCACCGCAGGCGTGACGCGTCTGCCGATAACGACCCCGCGGCCCCCGCCGGCACAGGGTCGCGTGCCCTGATCCTCGGCGCCGAGATGTTCGCCGCCGACGCCGGCACCCGGTCGGCGCGGCACCGCGCGGCCACGGCCGGTTCGTCGTACAAGGCATCGGGCTCGTCCCGGGCCGCAACCCCCGCACCCGGCTCGCGCTCCGCCCGGCACTCCTCCAACGCCTCGCGCCCGGTGTGGGAGCGGCCTCTCGCCGGCGCCTCCGCCGCGGCCCGCTCCCTTGCGTCCCGGTCCGCCGTGACCGGATCCGCTGTGGCGCGTTCCCTCTCGTCCCGATCCGCCGTGACCGGATCCGCTGTCGCGCGATCTGCTGTGGCCCAGTCCGCTCCGGTTCGGCCGAACGCGGCCCGGCATCGCGCTCCTCAGTCGCCGGTCTCGGTCGACGGCTGGGTGAAGGCCGCCCGCAACCGGCCGCAGATGCTGCTCGGCGCCCTGGTCGTCGCCGGTGTGCTGCTCACCGCGCTGCCGACGATCCCGCAGCAGGACGGCGCGACGACCAGCGTCATGAACGTCGCCGCCCAGGCCGTCTCCCGCGCGACGAACGCGAAGCCGGCACCCGCTGAGACGCAGGTGGCCGCGCCGATCGCGACGAGTCGGCCGGAGCCGGCGCCGACCAGCCAGTCACCCTCCGCGGCGGCCACCCCGAGCAAGCCGGTCACCGAGGCGCGCCCCGCCGGGCTGGCCGTGCCGAAGGGTGACGGCCCGGCGAACTCGCTGCGCACCACCGGCTCCCGAACGGTGATGCTCAGCTTCGACGACGGCCCCGACCCGAACGAGACCCCCAAGATCCTGGCGATCCTGGCGAAGCACGACGTCAAGGCCGTGTTCTGCCTGGTCGGCGCGCAGGCGACGAAGTACCCCGACCTGGTCAAGCAGATCAGCGCCGCGGGTCACGTGCTCTGCAACCACACGTGGAACCACGACCTGAAGATCGGCAAGAAGAAGCCGGCGCAGATCCTCGAGGACCTGGCGAAGACGAACGCCGCGATCCGGGCCGCGGTTCCGGGCGCACGCATCCCGTACTTCCGGGCGCCGGGCGGGAACTTCACCGACCGGCTGGTGCGCGTGGCGTACACCGGCGGCGGCATGACCTCGCTGTACTGGGAAGTCGACCCGCGTGACTGGGAGCACCCGGCCGGGGAGACCGACGCCCAGCACGTGAAACGGGTCGTCGCCTCAGTCAAGAAGGAGACGCGACCGGGATCGATCATCCTGTCGCACGACTTCAACCAGCCGTCGACCACTAAGGCGTACGAGCAGTTGATGCCCTGGCTCGTCAGCAACTTCTCACTGGGCATTCCCGGTCAGGAGACGACGCCGGCTACTACCGCTCCGACGCCTGCGCCGAGCACGTCGACGCCAGCCGGCGCCACTCCGTCGCCGTCCGTCTCGTCGCCCGCCCCGTCCGGGTCCCCGGCTCCCACGACGCCGGCCACTGACGAGGGCGCCGCCGCGGCGAACGCCACCCCGTCAGCCACACCCGCCGTCCCCTGACGAGCGGTCGCCCGCACACGCTGCGGACGGCCGCTCAGTCCGGCTCACTCGGACGGACCGTTCACGCACGCGCCGTCGTCGCGGCCGGCACACCGATCGCCGCCGCTCAGGCCGCCGCTCTGGGAGGGCTGCTCACACCGGCTCCCCCACCGCGCCGCTCACACCGGTCCGCTCAGGCAGGTCCGAACGCGGGCCGACCAGTACGCGCAGGTCAAGCCGGGCGGGTTCGAGTGCGGGGCGGCCGGTGCGGGGCTGGTCACGCCGGGCGGGTCCGGGGGCGGGTCGGTGGGTGGGTGGTCGCGGGCTGGCAGGTGGGGCACCAGTAGAGGTTGCGGCCGGCGAGTGGGCCCCGGGCCACCTCGGTGCCGCAGACCAGGCAGGGCTGGCCGGGACGGCGGTAGACGTACACCTCGCCGCCGTGCCGGTCCACGCGCGGCGCCCGCCGCATCGCCTCCGGGGTGTGCTCGGTGTGCACGGTGTCGATCCGGCCGCGGGCCACGCCCTCCTTCATGAGCGCCCGCAGGTCGTCCCAGATCGCCGTCCAGCGCGCCGGGTCGATCGCGGTGCCCGGCGTCTCCGGCGAGAGGCCGGCCCGGAACAGCACCTCGTTGGCGTAGATGAGGCCGCATCCCGCCACGATGGACTGATCCAGCAGCAGCGCGAAGAGCGGCTTCGTGCTGCTCCGCACCTTCCGGTACGCCCGGGACGGGTCGGCGTCGTCGCGCAGCGGATCGGCGCCGAGTCGGGCCTTCAGAACATCGACGGCGCCCGGGTCGAGCACCTCGCAGGCGGTCGGCCCACGCAGCTCCAACCAGTGATCAGAACCGGTCATGAGCATCCGGACCTGGCCGACCGGCTCGGGCGCCCGGCCGTCGCCGTCGGCGAACTTGCCGTAGAGCCCGAGGTGCACATGGACGGTCCGGCCGTCGGCGTAGTGGTGCAGCAGATGCTTGCCGACCGCCTCGGTGTCCCGCAGCACCTGGCCGTCGACCAGAGCCGCGCCGGCCGCGAACCGGCCCTGTGGGCTGCTCACCCGGACCGGTGAGCCGGCGAAGAGCTCACGGTGGCGCGTGGCAAGGCGATGAATGGTATGTCCCTCCGGCACGCGTCCAAAGTTATCCACCGCCGGTCACCGAACTGATTCGGCGTGATCAGTGCCACTGCGGGACGGTTTCTGCCCAGAGCGGATTCGCCCTGAGGGGAATCACTGGGCTATCACGCCACGCCTGGGAGAAGGTGTGAAACGTAAACAGCGATGCGAGAGGGTTGGCTCATGAGCATTGACACGACCATGCGTGGCGGCGGCGCGTCCTTCGACGACCAGGTGTTCGAGCGGCTGCTCCGCGAGCGGATCATCTTCCTCGGCAGCGAGGTCAACGACGAGGTGACCAACCGGATCTGCGCGCAGATGCTGCTGCTCGCGTCCGAGGACTCGGAGCGCGACATCACGCTGTACATCAACTCGCCCGGCGGCTCGATCAGCGCCGGCATGGCGGTGTACGACACCATGCAGTACATCAAGAACGACGTCGCGACCGTGGCGATGGGCATGGCGGCCTCGATGGGCCAGTTCCTGCTCTGCGCCGGCACCCCCGGCAAGCGGTACGCACTGCCGCACGCCCGGGTGATGATGCACCAGCTGTCCGGCGGCATCGGCGGCACCGCCGCGGACATCGCCATCCAGGCGGAGAGCATGCTGCACATCAAGCAGGTCATGAACGAGCGGATCGCCTTCCACACCGGGCACACCCCGGAGGAGATCGAGCGCGACTCGGACCGTGACCGCTGGTTCACCGCGCAGCAGGCGAAGGACTACGGCCTCGTCGACCACGTGATCACCACGACCGCCGACGTGCACACCGCCGCCCCGATCGGCTGACGTTCGAGCAGTTCGAAGGGCACGTGGAGTGACTTCCACGTGCCCTTCGTGTCGTTTCCGGGTCAAGGGGGTATAGAGCTCCGTCATCACTGATAGATACATTCGGAGGTGCTGACGTGAGGATTCCTTCCTTCTCCCGCCAGTCCTCGGCCGATAGCACGGTCGAGGACCGGCCCACCGCGACCACCCCGCCTGCCACGCAGCGTGACGACCAGCAGGTCGACGACCGCCTGCCGCGCCGGACCCCGGTCGCGCCGCGCACGAACGCCGCCCCGCCGCAGACGAACCCGGTCGCGCCGCGCACGGGCTCTGCCGCGCCGCGGTCGAGCACGGTGACGCCGCCGCGGGACGAGACGACGACCATGATCCCGGCGACCCGCACCTCCGGGGATGCCACCACCGCCACGATCCCGGCCACCCGTACCGATCACCGCACCGAGGCCCAGCGCGCCGCGGCGGTGACCGAGGACCGCCGCACCCCGGTGGAGAACAGGCCGGTGGAGAACAGGCCGGTGGAGAGCAAGCCGGTGGAGAGCAGGCCGGTTCCGGACCGCAAGCCGCGCGCCAGCCTCGCGGCCACCACCGGTCTGATCCTCGGTGTCGCCGGCGCGCTGCTCGTGCTCTCCGGTCCGCTGATGGGCTACGGCATGGGCGTGGCCGCCCTCGGCCTGATCTTCTCGGTCGTCGGCTTCTTCGCGACCCGCAAGCGGCACATCGCCGGCAAGACCGACGCGCTGATCGGCCTGCTGCTCTCGATCGCCGCGATCGTCGTCGGCATCCTCGCGCTGACCGGTTCGCTCTACTGGCTCGGCACCGACATGCAGCCGGTGAACGATCTCCGGCAGTGGCTCGACGCACAGTTTGAGACCCGATTCTGACGGGTATCTGACATTCATCGCCGGTGATGCACCGGTGATTGCTCCTCGGAACCGGGACGGTGTTGAGCCGAACCCGCCCCGAAATGCCTCCGGCGGTTCGCCGGAGAACCTCGCAGGGCGCTGCAGGGCTGGCGGTTCGCCGGCTCCGCAGCGCCCTGCGCAATGTTTCACCGCAGTCCCACGGGATGACGCAACGATTCGCCGCCGCACGCATGGTTGATCCAGGGTGATCGTCGGTCGATCACGCATAGCGTCTTCTTCCATGACGTCCCACGCCATGCCGCGCCGATACCTCATGTGCCGGCCCACCCACTTCGCCGTGACCTACCGGATCAACCCGTGGATGGACCCGGCGGCGCCGTACGACAACGCGCTGGCCGTCAGCCAATGGGAGACCCTGCGGCAGACCTTCCTCGACCTCGGCCACACCGTCGAGCTCATCGACCCGCTGCCCGGCCTGCCCGACATGGTCTTCGCCGCGAACGGCGGCACCGTCGTCGACGGCCGGGTCCTGGGGGTCCAGTTCCGGGACGCCGAGCGGGCCGATGAGGCCCCGGCGTACGCGTCCTGGTTCCGTGGCCGCGGCTTCGAGGTGCGCGAGCCGAAGCACACGAACGAGGGCGAGGGTGACATCCTGCTCGCCGGTGACGTGCTTCTCGCCGGCACCGGTTTCCGCACGGCCCACGCCTCGCACGCGGAGACCCAGGAGTTCCTGCGCCGGCCGGTGATCACGCTGCAGTTGGTCGACCCGGCGTACTACCACCTGGACACCGCGCTCTGCGTGCTGGACGAGACGAACATCGCGTACCTGCCGCAGGCGTTCTCGCCGGGTTCGCAATCGGTGCTCCGGCAGCTCTACCCGAATGCGATCATCGCAACGCCGGAGGACGCGGCGGTGCTCGGCCTCAACGCGGTCAGCGACGGCCGCAACGTCATTCTCCCGGTGCAGGCCGCGTCGTTGAACAGGGCGCTGACCGAAGCCGGTTATCAGACCATCGGGGTCGACCTGTCCGAGCTGCGCAAAGCCGGCGGTGGCCCGAAGTGCTGCACGCTGGAGGTGCGCTCGTGACGACTGTCGAATTCCGTACGCCGGAAGCGCTGGCCGAGGCCGAGCGCTGGACCGCGCACAACTACCACCCGCTGCCGGTCGTGGTCGCCGAGGCCGAGGGCGCCTGGGTGACCGACGTCGACGGCCGCCGCTACCTCGACTTCCTCGCCGGGTACTCGGCCCTGAACTTCGGGCACCGGCACCCCGGCCTGATCGCGGCGGCGCACGCTCAGCTGGACCGGGTCACGCTGACCAGCCGCGCGTTCGTGCACGACCAGTTCGCCGCGTTCTGCAAGGGTCTGGCCGAGCTCTGCGGCAAGGACCTGGTGCTGCCGATGAACACCGGCGCCGAGGCCGTCGAGACCGCGATCAAGGTGGCCCGCAAGTGGGGTTACCGGGTCAAGGGCGTGGCTGACGAGCGTGCCGAGATCATCGTGGCGGCGAACAACTTCCACGGCCGGACCACGACGATCGTCAGCTTCTCCACCGATCCGGAGGCGCGGGCGGACTTCGGCCCGTACACCCCCGGTTTCGTGGTCGTCCCCTTCGGCGACCTGGCGGCGGTCCGCAACGCGATCACACCGAACACGGTCGCCGTGCTGATGGAGCCGATCCAGGGCGAGGCGGGCGTTCTGGTGCCGGAGGCCGGGTTCTTCGCCGGCCTGCGCGAGGTCTGCACCGAGCAGAACGTGCTGCTGATCGCCGACGAGATCCAGTCCGGCCTGGGCCGCACCGGCCGCACGTTCGCGATCGAGCACGAGGGCGTCGTCCCGGACATGTACGTGCTGGGCAAGGCTCTCGGCGGCGGCATCGTGCCGGTCTCCGCGGTGGCCGCCGACTCCTCGGTGCTCGGCGTGCTGCGGCCCGGCGAGCACGGCTCGACCTTCGGCGGGAACCCGCTGGCCTGCGCGGTCGGCGCCGAGGTGGTCCGGCTGCTCGCGACCGGCGAGTTCCAGGAGCGCTCCGAGCGGCTCGGCGCGCGGCTGCACGCGGGCCTGGAGGCGCTGATCGGCAAGGGCGTCGTGGCGGTCCGCGGGCGTGGTCTCTGGGCCGGCGTCGACATCGACCCGCTGCTGATGACCGGGCGGCAGGCCTGCGAGCGCCTCGCCGAGCGGGGTGTCCTGGCGAAGGACACCCACGGCTCGACGATCCGGCTGGCCCCGCCGCTGGTGGTCACCGAGGCGGACCTGGATCACGCCCTGGCACAGCTGGAAGCGATCCTGAAGGGATAGGCGACGGTCAGTTCCGGCCCACGGGCCGGAACGCCATCGTCGGCGCCTCGCCCATCACCGACTCGGGCTGCATCACACCGCCGGTCGACCACATCTTCGACCGGCCCAGGTGCACCCCGGCGTAGAGCTCCACCACGTCCTCCGGCCCGAGCACCCGGGTCTGGTCCCGCTTCAGGGTGAGCCGCTGGTCGTCGTCGGTGGTGCCGCCCGGCCGGATGCCCGAGCCGTTCATGCTGATGTCGGCGACCGTCACCTCGCCGTTGCGCAGCGAGAGCTGCACGTGGCCCCGGCTGATCCACTTCCGGGCGTCCTCGGTGAGCCACTGGCCGAGCATGACCCCGGACCCGCCCTCGGGCGCCCGGCCGATCACGACCGGGTTGTCCTCGGCGACCACGAAACGCTGCCGGATCACGCCGTCGATGCGGACCGAGAAGACCTCGGTGGCCGGCCGCGACCCGGCGTCCCGGAGCCGCTCGCCGTGCCGCGGGCAGGTCGGCGCGCCGGACCGCAGGGCCGGCGGAGGCTGCGAGACCGGGCTCGTGAACGTCCGCATGTCGGAGAAGAAGCTGTCCGACTCGCCGGCGCCGCCGGTGCTGTAGCTGGTGCAGTTCGGCGCCGGGCAGCTCCAGACCCGGGCCAGCAGCCGCTCGCCGAGCGGCGACCGCGGCACCGGAGGCGCCACCTCGCCCCGGCCCACCCGCGGCACCAGCACGGGCCCGCCCTGGTTCGACACGAGAGCGAGCAGGCGACCGGGGTCGGTCACCCACGGGCGGCGGTCCCGGAAGCGGTCCTCCCGGTCCCGGGTGAGCACCGGCAGGCCGAGCATCTCGGCCACTTCCAGCACCCGGTCGTCGAGCTGCGGAACAACCTCGATCTTGCCGTCGTCGGCCCAGCGGCGGACGACCATGCGCTCGTTCGAGGTGAGATCGGTGTCCGAGATGAGGCCGCGAGGCGCCACCGCATAGACGGGCACGTTCTCCTCGGCGACGTACCGGCCGAGCGCGTCGACCAGCAGACCGAGTCGGACCAGGCTGGCCGGGCGGCCACCGTCGAGGTCCGCGTAGCGGACGACCTCGGACAGATCAACCACGGCCCGGGCGAGTGCCGGGTCGGTGGTGAGCCGGACCTCGATGGCGTCGAGGACCTTGCTGACCTCGAATCTCACGAGTCCTCCCCAGGGATTGCGCGTACCGGCCCATCATGCCCGCCACATGATCCGCCGAGAAATCCGGGCGTCCGCGAGGCCGGACTTGTCCGTTTGTTTCGTCACCCCATCGGGCATGAACGTCATCGACAGACGTCATACGGCTCCATCCAGCTCCATACGGCTCTACGCAGCAGGAGACAGACAAATGCGAAGGATCGCGATTTGTGCGGCTACGGCTGCCGTCGCCCTGACGGGCTGTTCCACGACAGGCGCCGGGGACGCCGCCTCGCCCGGGTCGTCCACTTCGGCGAGCGTGGAGGCCGCGCCGAGCGTCACCTCGACCGCCGACCCGGCCGCCACGGCCGCCCTCGGCAAGGCGACCGCCGCGCTCGGCACCAGCAGCTACACGATGACGGTCACGGCCGGCACCGGCTTCAACCTGACCGCGCTGCTCGACCCGCCGGGCGGCAAGGGCACCGCGGAACTGACCGCGAGCGGCCCGAACACCGAGATCACCGTGAAGTCCCTGCTGATCGGCGAGGACCTCTGGGCGCAGATCCCGGGCATCACCAAGGACGGCACCTGGACCCACCTGGACATGAGCCGGCTGCCGGAGGGCGCGAACGTCGGCCTGCGCCCCGGCCGGATCGACCCGGTGGACACCGCGAATCTGCTCGCCTCCACCACCGACGTCCAGTCGAGCGGCGGCAACACGTACTCCGGCACCGTCGACCTGACCAAGGCCGCCGGGATCGCCGGCCTGGACCGGGTCACCATCGACGGGTACGGCTCGGCCGCCCAGCGCGTGCCGTTCACCGTCGCCCTCGACAAGCAGGGCCGGCTCGCCACGCTGACGCTGACCCCGCCGGCCGTGAACGGGACGGCGATCGCCCCGATCGAGGCGCGGTACACCGATTACGGCCGGGCCGTCGCCGCCGAGAAGCCCCAGGACGCCACCGTGGTCGAGGCGCCGGACGACGTCTACAAGGCTCTGGGCGGTCAGTGAGCCGTCAGTAGTCGGGCGGGCGGTTCTCCTCGACCCACGTGTCGATCCGCGCCCACCAGTCGTAGAGCCAGTCGATCCGCTCCTGCTCGCCGACCGGCACCTCTTCGGGCGGCACGCTCCAGAACCGCATGACCAGCCGCTTGTCCATCGGCAGCTCGCGCCAGACGTCGGACACCGTGATCATCCGGTCCAGGCCGGTGTGCGCCACGAAGATCACCCCGGCGTCCGGCGCGGCGTCGATCGCGGCGAGCAGGCCGCCCGGCTTCGGCGGGAGGAGATTACGCAGGTGCTCGGCGCGCTCGGCCATCTCGTCGAGCCCGCTGGCCCGGAGCCGGGCGATCGCCTTCACCTTGCGGCGCGGGGTGAAGTTGCCGCCCTCCGGGAAGATCACGAAGGCGTCGTTGTCGTCGAGGCCGGTGGCCAGCGCGCCGATCTGCTCCTCCAGCGTCGCCGTGCCGGTGCGGCCCGGCGAGATGAACCGGTTGGGCAGGCGGTTGAGCAGCACGTCGACGGCCGGATCCCACTGCAGGGCCGCCTTCAGCACGATCCGCGGTTCCCGGGCGAACCAGTTGACCAGCGCGTGGATCAGCGTGAACGAGTCGCCGGGCCCGGCGTGCCGGCTCACCACGATCTCCGGGCGGCCGGGGATCGCGGTGTCCGGGTCGGTTCCGACCACGTCGATCGCCAGGTGCAGCGACCACCGGGCGAACCAGAACAAAGCCTGCAGGAACACTCCTGAGAGGACATAGTGGGCACGCTGGAAGGCGGAGCTGCGGATCTTCCAACCGAACCCCGATACGAGCCACATCGCGCTGAGCGCGATGATCGCCGCCGCGTCCCAGACGATGTAGACGATCAGCAGGAAGACGAGCCGGGGCACCCGCAGCCGACCGGGCACGAACGGCGACACCGCGAGAGCCAGCAGCAACCAGAGCGGCAGCGTGGTGAGCAACGTCACCGCGAGAACCACCACGAGCGGGGCGAGCACCACACGGCGCACCCAGATCGGCGGCAACCCCATCACTGCCCCGGCAGCGGGTTCACGTTCGCCGCCAGATAGCGGCGGGACGCGGTGTAGGCGCGGCTGATCCGCCGGCCGACCGAGGCCATGTCCCGATAGGCCCACGGGGAGTCGTCGCGGGCCTCGCCACCACCACTCGGCAGAACGTGCACCCGTACATCATCGGGCAGTGCGGCAAGCTCGCGGGCGAACCGATGCCGGCGGGCGATCTCGAACGCCACCTGTGCCACCTCCCAGGGCCGTTTCGGCACGCTGAGCTGGCGCTCCACCCGGCCGACCTGCAACACGAAGATCAGTTTCGCGCCGACCCGGACCGCCTCGCCGATCGGGATCGAGTTCACGATGCCACCGTCCACATAGTGCTCGCCATCGATCTCCGCGGGTGGCAGCAGGCCGGGCACGGCCGAGGAGGCGAGCACCGCGTCGACCAGCGGGCCGCTGTCGAACCAGTGTTCGGCGGCGCGTTCGATGCTCGCCGCACAGCAGCGGAACGGGATCTTCAGGTCGCCGAACGTGGTCCCCTCGCCGAGCTCGCTCTCCAGCAGCCGGCGCAGCGGCCGCGGCGAGTGCAGGTGGGTGCGGGCCGCGAACCGGCGCATCTGCCGGCCGAGCGAATCGCCGTAGACGGCAGCGGCCTCCGGCGACGTCCAGAGCCGCAGCAGCCGGTCGGTCACCGCCTCGGACGGGTCGGCGGCGACCAGAGCGCCGTTCACCGCCCCGATCGACGTGCCGACCACCACGTCCGGCCGGAATCCGGCGCGGAACAGCGCCCGCAGCATCCCGACCTCGACGGCGCCGAGCACCCCACCGCCACCGAGTACGAACGCCACCGAGTTGTCGACCATGACACCATCTTGCCTTGACGCCGATGTGAAGGCCTACCGTCACGAACATGCTGATCGGAGAGCTCGCCGAGAGGGCCGGCACCAGCCCGCGCACGCTGCGCTACTACGAGGAGCACGGGCTCGTCCGGCCGAGCCGCGACGCGAACGGCTACCGGCAGTACGACGACGCCGAACTCCGCGTGGTCCACGAGATCCGGGCGCTGCTCGCCGACGGTTTCGGCGTCGACGACATCAAGCCGTTCGTCGACTGCCTGCGCGCCGGCAACAGCGCGGGCCACGTCTGCCCGGACGCCGTCGCGGTGCTGCGCCGCCGGTTGGCCGAAGTGGACGGGTACCTCGCGCAGCTCACCGACGTACGGCGGCGACTCCACGATCAGCTCGGCCAAGCGATCGAACACCGGGAGATCCGATGCCTGATGAATCCCTGCTGACCGTCACCGACGCCACCTTCGCCGACCTGGTCCTCGCCTCACCGGTCCCGGTGATCGTCGACTTCTGGGCCGAGTGGTGCCCGCCGTGCGGCCCGATGACCCGCGTCCTGGCCGAACTGGCGGCGGAACTCGGCGACGAGGTCCGCATCGTCACCCTCGACGTGGACGCGAACCCGGTCACCACCCGCGACCACCGCGTCCACTCGATGCCCACGCTGCTCTTCTTCACCGGCGGCGTCCTCACGAACACGCTGGTCGGCGCCCGCCCCAAATCCCAGCTGCGCAAGGCCATCACCGCGGCGACGAGGCCCTACTCGAACGCTTAGATCATTTTCCGTACGAGAAAGAAATCAATCCAATTCCGGCATGGCCACCGGCTGTGGGCGCGGGCGGCACGTTCCGCATTGGACGGCGTCCTCCACCACCAGCGCCTCGGCGCGGTCGCGGGTGAAGGAGCGGCTGATCTCCAGGAGGTAGGGGCCGAAGCGGGCGTGGTCGGCGCAGACGCCACGGCCGCAGAAACGGCAGGTGGCGCGGGCGCCCTCGGCACAGAACCAGCAGAGCATCGCGGCCTCGCTTCCTCCAGGACGGGTCAACCGGCGGACGTGTCGGTGGTGGGCTCCGGTTCCTCCGTCTCGGTCGGTTCCTCGGAGGGCGGATCGGTGGGGTCGTCCGTCGTCGGGTCGTCGGTCGGCTCGGTGGTCGTCGGATCCGTGGTCGGCGTCGTCGTCACCGTGCGGCTCGGCGTCGGCCGGCTGGTCGGCGTCGTGACCGTCGGGAGGGTGGGCGGACGCGGCCTGGTCGTCGTCGGCTCCGGATCGGCCGTCTCGGTCGTCGTCGTCCCGGTCGGCTCGAACGTCTCGGCCGGCGTGGTGGAGGCCGACGACTCCGACGGCGACGGCGAGATCGACTCGACCGGGAACGTGCCCTCCTCGGTCGGCTCCTCGCTCGGACCTGCCGACGGCGGCTCGACCACCTCGCCGTCGCCGCAGCTCAGATCTCCGCCGGTGGCCGGGCTCGCGGTTCCGCCCGCGGTCACGGTCCCCTTCGCCGTGGTCACGCTGATCGGGTCCACGGCGAACCAGGACTCCCCCGCGTTCGTCACGTCACCCTGGGTGCGCGTGACGGTCAGGAGCAGAGGACGGTACGCCCCACTCGCACTGGCGGTGTCCGCCAGCACCCGCCCGCCACCCAGCGCCAGGCGGGCCGACGGCGCCGGCTCCCGGCCGGTGGTGACCTCGCTGGCGGTCAGCTCGGTCGACGAACCGCCGCAGAGCACCATGGTGGCGCCGCCCGGGAACGTCAGCAGCGCCTGCGACGAGTCCGGAATCCTGATCTCCGAGCCGGCCGCCAGGTAGCGGTGCTCCTCCGCCGACAGCGCCGACCCGGCCGCGACGGCGGTGCCCTTCTTCACGGTGAGCAGCACGTTCCCGGACGGCATCTCGGCCCAGGCCGGGCCGGTCTGCAGGTTCAGGCCCACGCTGACCAGGACGACCACGAGCAGGGCGGCGGCGAAGGACCACATCCGGCGCTCGAAGTGAGCGTCCACGTCGTATCCCTCGACGACCTGCGGCGGACCGGGCGGCACGGCGAGGGGCGGGTGGGCGGCGCCGGGGCGTACGGCCACCGGCGCGCTCGGACGCAACGCCGGCATCGGCGCGCCGGGGCCGTGGCCGCCGACGAGGGGCGGCAGGTTCGAGGCGTCCGGGATGATCCAGAGGCGGACCGGGGTGCGGGTCTGCGCCACCGTGCCGGGGCTGCCGTCGCCGACCGGGCCGACCAGGGTGCCGCGGCGCAGCTCGGTGCCGTCCGGCATGGCGATCACGCCGGACTCGACGACCACGGCGTGGGTGGGGCCGGGCAGCATCACCGGCGCGCCCGGTTCGAGGTCGGCCGGGTACGCGGCCCCGATCAGCGCGAGGCACTGATCGTGTTCGAGACCGGCGAGGGCCGGCGTGTCGGCGAAGAGCGCCTCGGCCTCGTCGCGTTCCTGCGCTGACGGCCCGGGCATCGGGCCGACCGCCGTGGCGATCGTCTCCGCCGGGACGGCGAGCAGTGTCGCGCCGGCCGCGGCGTACCAGTCCAGCTGGACCGGGCGGCCGGTCAGCGCGCCGGCCAGAGCGGCCACCGCGCCCGGCCCGGCGTGGTGCCGGATCGTGCCGCCGGGGTCGCCGGGGCGGCGGCCGTGCAGGGCGCCCTCGACGACGACGAGCACGGCGTCCGGGTGGTCGCCGGCGCGGATCAGCAAGCGGCCGGTCGGCGGGCGGCGCCAGCGGGCCCGGGCGGCCAGCTCGTGCAGCGCCGGCTCGGGCAGTCCGCCGAGCTCGGAGGCGTGCAGCGCGGCGAGGCGGCGGGGCAGGTCGGCGTCCCGGTCGCGTTCGGCGGCCCGCTGACGCCAGCGCCGCCAGCTCGCGGCGGCCCGGCCGAGCAGGAAGTAGACGGCCGGGGCGACCAGGCCGAGGACCATCACGATCAGCAGGAGGCGGCCTGCGATGCCGTCGTACCAGAGGCCGATGGCCAGGCCCCGCACCCGATCGGTCCAGAGCCGGTAGCCGAGGCCGGCCGCGACGGCCAGCCAGAGCAGGCCGAGCAGCGCGTAGAGCGCCACGATCCGGCCTTCCCGGTCGAGCGCGGAGAAGCGGTGGCCGCGGCGGCGCAGCCGGCCGGAGAGCCAGGACAGGGCCCGGGCCCGCAGGTCGGGGATCTCCAGCCAGTCCATCAGCAGGTACTGGCCGTCGAGCGGCAGCAGCGGGCTCAGGTTGAAGAAGGTGTGCAGGTAGAAGAGGAACGCCAGCTTGAACGCGACGCCGCCGGTCGCGGGCACGGCGAAGCCGATCACCTGGGCCAGCCCGGCCAGGCCGAGCGCGGCGGCCGGACCGGCGGCGGTGACCGCTATACGGGCGCGGCGGCCGGCCATCCACACGTCGCTCGTGTCGACGAAGACCGACGGGATGCCGAAATAGAGCATCAGGCCGGCGGCCGGGACCTCACGGCCGACCCGCTTCGCAGCGAGGGCGTGACCGAATTCGTGCACGGCGAGAGCGAACACGTTGAGTAGTACGAGAACGACAGCGCCGAGTAGGTACGAATCACCCACCAGAAAGAGTGAACTGCTCCCCCGCTGCCAGGTCGTCGCGAACAGCACCACACCGGCGACCGCGAAGACCACGCCGATCCAGAACGCCACCCGGGTGAAGAGGAACCGCCCGGCACTCCGGTAGACCGCGCCGACCAGGCCGTCGATGTCGGCGGAGAGGATCCGGCGGCCACGGGCGGCCGCGGCGATCCGTTCCGGCAGCGTCTCCCGGCGCATCTCGCGCAGCGGCCGGAAGGCGTCCATCGGGAGCTCTTCCAGCATCCGGTTCGCGGCGAGGTCGGCGACCACCCGGCGGACCTGGTCGGGGGCGAGGCGACCGGCGATCCGGGCGAACTCGGCGACCAGGCGGGCGACCGTGCCGGACCCGTCCATCATCAGGGCGAGCTGGTACTCCTCGGGGCTCAGCCGCAGGTAGGAGCTGCGGCCGCCCTCCTCCGGGGAGCGGAGCATGACGTACCGGCCGCCACGGACCGTGGTCCGGTGCCGGATCTCGATCCCGTCACGCAGCACCGGCCGCGCACTCGACGGGTCGAGCCGGTCGGCGACCGTGTGCCAGAGCCCGGCGTCGGCCGGACCGGACGGGACCCCGGGGGCGCGTCCGGCCAGGGCTTCCCAGACGTTGGTCCGGGTTTCGACGTACGTCAACTCGCAGGGCCTCTCACTCCACAAGAAACGCCCGAGGGCGAATGGAGATTAGGCGGTTCCCTGGTAGAACGCGAGTCCGGTGCGGCAAAAGTTGCCCGTTGGTCGTGAAGGTCCTGAATCGCGGCATAGATAGGAATACGGCGGGTGACGCGCCCACCCCCGGGTCACGTCACCCGCCGTAGCGGGAAAGTAGTGCTCTTACTGCGCTTCCTGCAGGGTCACCGTGACGGTCTTCTCGCTGCCGTTGCGGGTGAAGGTGATCGACATCTTCTGGCCGACGCTGCCGGCCTGGACCGCCGCGACCAGGTCGTCGGACTCGTCGATCGCCTTGCCGTCGACCTTCGTCACCACGTCGCCCTGCTGCAGGCCGGCCTTCGCGGCGGCGCTGTTCTGGGTGACGGTGCTGATCAGGGCGCCGCCGTTCTCGCCGTTGGCGACGCTGACGCCGAGGGCCGGGTGGCTGACCTTCTTGCCGGCCATCAGCTGGTTGACCACCGAGACCGCCTTGTTGCTCGGGATCGCGAAGCCGAGGCCGATGTTGCCGGAGCTGGAACCCGAGGTGGCGATCGCCGAGTTGATGCCGATGACCTCGCCGTTCGTGTTGACCAGCGCGCCGCCCGAGTTACCCGGGTTGATCGGGGCGTCGGTCTGCAGCAGGCCGGTCATCGTCTGGGTGCCCGACGACTGCTGCTGTTGCTGGCTGCCGCCGAACGGGTCCTGCGGGGTCTCCTGCTCCTCCTCGCCGCCGGACTGGATGGTGCGGTCCTTCGCGCTGATGATGCCGGCGGTGACCGAGCCCTCCAGGCCGAGCGGGCTGCCGAGGGCCAGGACGGTGTCGCCCACCTGGCTCTGCGAGCTGTCGCCGAACTTCGCGGCCTTCAGACCCGAGACGCCGGACGCCTTCACCACTGCCAGGTCGGTGCGCTCGTCGGTGCCGACGATCGTGGCGGTCGCCTTGGTTCCGTCCGCGAAGATGATGTTCACGGTGTCGCCCTGCGCGGTCGAGACCACGTGGTTGTTCGTCACGATGTAGCCGTCGGCGCTGACCACCACGCCGGAACCCTCACCGGAGCCGGTGGTGATCGAGACGACGCTGTCCTGGACCGCCGCGGCGATCTCGGCGAGCGACGAGCGGTCGACCACGCGGGTGACCGACGAGTTGCTGGTCTGCGCGCTCTGCGGGGTGCTGCCGCCGTCGAGGGCCAGAGCAGTCGCGGCACCGACCCCGCCCGCACCGAGCGCGATCAGCACGGCGGCCGCGCCGGCCAGGAGGATCTTGCGACCGCGGCCGGACCGCGGCGGCTGCTGCTCGCCGCCGGCCCAGGCCGGGATGACGCCCTCGGCGGTCTGCGTGCCGCCGGGCTGCCACGCCGACGCGTAGGCGGCCTGCTGCGAGTAGTCCTGGTAGCCGGCCTGCTGGTAGGGCGTGTAACCGTGCGGCGCCTGTGCCTGGTAACCCTGGTAGGGGTGGGCGTAACCCGGAGCGTAGGGCTGCCCGGTCGACGGCTGGGCCGAGGTCGGTTGAGCGGCCGGGTCCTGAGCCTGCTGAGCCTGCGCCTGCTGGGCCTGCGCCTGCTGGGCCTGGGGCTGCTGAGCCTGAGCCTGCTGCCACGGTGAGGCGGCCCACGGGCTCTGCTGCGGCTGGGCCGGCGGGAAGGTGGGCTGCTGGGGCTGCGCGGGCTGAGCCGCCTGAGGAGCCCAGGCCGCCTGCTCGGCGGCTGGAGTGTGTGGTGCCGCGGACTGGGGAGCAACAGGTGCCTGGGCGGCAGTCGGCTGCTCAGACTCCACCCGCGCCGCACTGCTGTCTCCAGCGGCGGCGTCCGCGGGCCGCGGGTCGGTCTCGTTCTCGTTCATGCGCTTAACTCTGCCCCGTCGTACTCGTACCGAACTGTGTTACTCCTGGACGTTTTCTGTGAAGCTTTTATCCGGATTTATGGTGGGCAAAGTCACGCGGAAGGTCGCGCCCTTGCCCTCCTCGGACAGAACCTCGACAGAACCTTGGTGCGCCCTGACGATCGCCGCAACGATGGCGAGGCCCAGACCGGTGCCGGTCGCCTCCCGATCGGTGTTGCGCGTGCGAGCCCCGTCCGCCCGGTAGAACCGCTCGAAGACGCGTTCGCGTTGCTCCGGGTTGAGGCCCGGCCCGGTGTCCGACACCTCGACCACCGCGGTGCCGCCCTCGCCGGCGTGCAGCCGCAGCGTCACGGTGGCGTCCGGGGGCGTGTGCACCAGGGCGTTGGTCATCAGGTTGCCGATCACCTGGCGGAGACGGCCGTCATCCCCGTACGCCACCAGGCGCTCGGGATCGTCGCGCACCTCGAGATCGATCTGCCGGTCGGGCGCCATCGCCTCGGCCGCGTCCAGCGCGTCGAGCGCGAGCACCGGCAGTTCCACCGGGGCGAGGGTCAGGGGTCGTTCCCGGTCGAGCCGGGCCAGCAGCAGCAGGTCCTCGACGAGCAGCCCCATCCGGGCCGCCTCGTCCTCGATCCGGCGGACCAGCCGGGCCACCTGCTCCGGGTCGGAGACCGCGCCCTGCCGGTAGAGCTCGGCGAAGCCGCGGATCGTGGTGAGCGGGGTCCGCAGCTCGTGCGACGCGTCGGCCACGAACTGCCGCATCTTGCCCTCCGACTCCACCGCCCGGGCCTCGGAGCGCTGCGCCGCGTCGGCCGCCTCGCGCGCCGACTGCTCGGCCGCGCGCGCCGCGTGCTCGGACTGGGCGCGGGCCAGGAACGCCGCCTCGATCTGGGCGAGCATCGCGTTCAGCGCGCGGGAGAGGCGGCCCAGCTCGGTGGTGGGCTCGCCGTCGTTCTCCTCCGGGTCCGGGACGCGGCGGGTCAGGTCGCCGGCGCCGATCGCGGCGGCGGTCCGCTCGATCTGCACCAGCGGGATCAGCGTCTGCCGGACCAGCGCCGCGCCGATCGCCGCGAGCGCCACCAGCACCGCGCCGCCGACCAGGAAGTCCACCCAGACCAGCCAGGCGATCACCGCGTCCACCCCGGACATCCGCTGGCCCACGTAGAGCGCCGAGTCGTTCGCCGTGCGCACCACGAGCATCCGCCAGGTTACGGTGCCGTCGACCGAGCGGACCGTGTACGGCGTGCCGTCATGCTTGGTGATCTCGTCGACACCGGTGAGGAACCGGGGCAGCTGACCGGGAGTGAGGTCGCCGCCGACGTCGACCTTGCCGACCGCGCTCACCGACAGCTGCGCGGTCACGTAGTCGGACGGCAGCACGACCCGGGTGAAGTAGCCCTCCTTGATCCGGGCCAGCGCGAACCGCTTCAGCTGATCGTCCATCCGGCTGATCAGATAGGTGTTCAGCGCGTAGGTGCTGGTCGCGCTGATCAGCGTCAGCGCCGCGAAGACCAGCACCAGCACCGACGCGACCAGCTTGGTGCGCAGCGAGATCCGGCGCAGGTTGGGGTGCAGCGGGATCGAGCCGCGAACCCGCTCGGCGAGTTTCATGAACCTCCGCCTACACAGCGGGCTTGCGGAGCACGTAGCCCACGCCGCGCAGCGTATGGATCAGCCGCGGCTGGACGTTGTCGACCTTGCGCCGGAGGTAGGAGATGTAGGACTCGACGATGTTGTCGTCGCCGCGGAAATCGTACTTCCACACGTGGTCGAGGATCTGCGCCTTGGAGAGCACCCGGTTGGCGTTGAGCATCAGGTAGCGCAGGAGCTTGAACTCGGTCGGTGAGAGCTGCACCCGGCTGCCCGCGCGGTAGACCTCGTGCGTCTCCTCGTCGAGCTCCAGGTCGGCGAAGACCAGCCGGGACGGCTGCTCCTCGCCCGCCGTGGTGCGGCGCAGCACCGCCCGGATGCGGGCGGTGAGCTCCTCCAGGCTGAACGGCTTCGTCACGTAGTCGTCGCCGCCGAGCGTGAGGCCGCGGATCTTGTCGTCGGTGCCGTCGCGGGCGGTCAGGAAGACCACCGGGGTGCGCTGCCCGCCCTCGCGCATCAGCCGGATCACCTCGAACCCGTCGAGGTCGGGGAGCATGACGTCGAGCACGACGAGATCGGGCGCGGAGTTGCGCGCGGCGCTGACGGCCGCGCTGCCACTGGTCGCGGTGGTCACGTCGAACCCGGCGAAGCGGAGGCTGGCGGAGAGCAGCTCGAGGATGTTCGCATCGTCCTCGACGACGAGCAGTTTCGCCTCGCTCTGCTTGGGCTGGGTCTGAGTGGCCATGGCGACCATTGTTTCCCGGTCCGCTGCAGCGCGGCTGCACAGTTGCTGAAAATTATCTGTGAGCGCTAAGCCGCCAGGCGATAACTCCCTCCGCCGAGGCTCGACTGCGCGGCCCGGGCCAGCGCCCGGCGGCCCGCTCCGGTCTCCGGGCGCAGCACCGGCGCGGCGACCAGGGTCACGGTGAGCCGGCGGACGCGAGCCACCCGGACCACCGAGTCCCAGAGGGTGTCCTCGCCGACGAAGCACGCCTCGGCCGAGTCGTAGCTGATCGAGATCGGGGCGACCGGCGCTCCCGCGTCGATGGCCGCCTGGAAGAGCGCCGGCCGGAACGGTCCCCGTTCGGCGCCGCAGTACGTCGTACCCTCCGGGAAGACCGCGACCGAACGCCCGCCGCGCAGCGCGGCAGCCACCTCGCCCACCGTCCCCGGCAGCGTCTTCGGCCTGGTCCGATCGATGAAGATCGCGCCGCTGCGACCGGCCGTCGCCCCGATCGCCGGCCAGCCCGCCACGTCGTGCTTCGCCACCAGGCGCACCGGCATGACCGCGTGCAGCGCGACGATGTCCAGCCAGGAGACGTGGTTGGCGACCAGCAGGCTCCCCGGGCGCGGCGCCGGGCCCTTCCAGACCAGGCGGATCCCCAGGACCGCGAGCATGGCGCGGGGCAGGGCAAGCAGCGCGCCGCCACGCAGGAGGGCCGCGGGCAGCAGACCCATCAGGAGTACGCCGATGAGCCCCGCGACGCGCAGCGCCGTCAGGACGGGACCGGACTGCCGCCCGTCACCCGGGCGGCAGCCGTCACCACACCCGGAGGCCGGCTGCCAGTTCATCGGGTCGCGCCGAGGAAGTGCCGGCGGTACCGCGGGTCCAGCCGGTCCATGGAGAAGAGCACGTAGAAGTCGGCGCAGTCGAAGTCGGCGTCGTAGGCCGGCTCGCCGCACACCCAGCTGCCGAGTCGCAGATATCCCTTGAGCAGCGCCGGGACCGCCACCTTCGGGTCTTTGGTGACGCCCTCGGCCGGGGTCCACGGACGGCGCGGGCGGACCCGCAGCGCCGGCGGGGAGAGGTGCTTCGCGTTGATCCGCTCGCGGACGCCGGCCGCCGTGACGCCGCCGTCGGCCAGCGGCACCGAGGCGCAGCCGCCCAGCCAGCGCAGGTTGTTGAGGTGCAGGTACCGGGCGATGCCGGCCCACATGAGGTTGACCACGGCGCCGGAGCGGTGGTCCGGGTGCACGCACGACCGGCCGATCTCGACCAGGTGGTCTCGCAGCGGGCGCAGCGCGCTCAGGTCGAACTCGCCGTCGGCGTACCGGCGGCCGGCCAGCTCGGCGGCGCGCGGCGGGAGCATCCGGTAGGTGCCCACCACCGCGCCGGTGGAGTCGTCCCGCACGATCAGGTGATCGCAGTACGGGTCGAACTCGTCGGCGTCGAGTCCGCCGCCACCGGGGACGGTGGCGCCGAGCTCTCCGGCGAAGACGTCGTGGCGCAGTCGCTGCGCGGCCTCGACGAGGCTCGCGTCGTCCGCGATGAGGAGCGTGTAGCCGCTGGTCCCGGTGGGTGCGGCGGCCGTCATCAGAACTGCCATGCCATCTGTGTAAGGGTGACAACTGCCGATGGCGTGTCGGATCAGGTGGCGCTGCGTGGCCGGTTGATGAACGACGTGTGCGATCGTCGGTGGATGCTGATCCCGGCTCGATACAACGGCCCTCCCGGAACCGGCAACGGCGGCTGGTGCGCCGGCGTCTTCGCGCAGGCCTCGGGTCTGCGCCCGGCGGAGGTGACGCTGCGGATCCCGCCGCCGCTCGGCGTTTCCCTCTCCCTGCGAGACCAGGCGATCTGGGACGGCTCGACGCTGGTCGCCTCGCTGGGCGTGGGGGTGGCCGGCAGCGGCGTGCCACCGGTCTCCCGGGCCGAGGCGGTGGACGCCGCACGGTCCTATCCCGGTTTCACGGATCACCCCTTTCCCACCTGCTTCGTCTGCGGACCCGATCACCCGGACGGTCTGCGGATCTTCCCGGGCGTGCTGCCGGACGGCCGGACCGCGGCCCCGTGGACGGTTCCGGACGAGGTGTCCGAGCCGACGATGTGGGCGGCCCTGGACTGCCCGGGCGGGTGGGCGGCGATCGCCACCGGGCGGGCCTTCGTACTGGGAAGGATCACCGCGTCGATCGAGGCGCTGCCGTCGCCGGGCGACGAATGCGTGGTGGTCGGAGCGGCATCGGAGATCGCCGGACGCAAGGCGTCGGTGGACTCGGCCGTCTACGGACCGGGGGGAGATCGGCTCGCGGTGGCACGGGCCACCTGGATCGCGGTTTGACGCTGCTCACATCTCGCCGCGACGTGCAACCGGACAAGGCAGTTGGTCACAGAGTGGACGTCCGGGCGGAGGGCGCTCACACACGGCGTAGCCTTGACGGGGAATCCTACCCGTCTGGCGTGACGGAGCGGTCACGTGATGACAAACACGGTGAAAGAGGCGAACGCGGCAGTGTCGACGCAGCAGACTTCGCAGGACAATCCGCTCGCGGACTTCGGTCCCAACGAGTGGATCGTCGATGAGATGTACCAGCGATACCTGGCCGACCCGACCAGTGTCGACCCTGCCTGGCACGACTTCTTCGCCGACTACAAGCCGGCGATGGCATCGGGCTCGATCGCGACGCCGGACGAGGCCAAGGCGGCCACCGCGACGGCTTCCGCAGCCAAAGCCGGTACGGACGCGCCGGCCGCGGCCACGGTCGCCCCGCCCAAGCCGGTGACCCCGCCCCCGCCGGCCGCCGAGGCCAAGCCGAAGCCCGCCCCGGTGGAGAAGACCGCGCCCAAGCCGTCGCCGAACGGCACCGCGCCGGCCGAGGCGAAGACCACCCCGCTGCGCGGCGTCGCCTCCAAGATCGTGCAGAACATGTCGGCCTCGCTGGAGGTCCCGACCGCGACGTCGGTGCGCGCCGTCCCGGCCAAGCTGATGGTCGACAACCGCATCGTCATCAACAACCACCTCTCCCGCGGCCGTGGTGGCAAGGTCAGCTTCACCCACCTGATCGGCTGGGCGCTGATCCGCGCGACGGTGCAGCACCCGGAGATGAACAACTCCTTCGCCGAGATCGACGGCAAGCCCAACCTGGTGCAGCCGGCGCACATCAACCTCGGCATCGCGATCGACCTCGCCAAGAAGGACGGAACCCGCACGCTCGTGGTGCCGTCCATCAAGAACTGCGAGACCCTCGACTTCCGTGGCTTCTGGCAGGCCTACGAGGACGTCGTCCGGCGGGCCCGCCGCAACGAGCTGACCATGGACGACTACGCCGGCACCACGATCTCGCTGACCAACCCCGGCGGCATCGGCACCGTCCACTCCATCCCCCGCCTGATGAACGGGCAGAGCGCCATCATCGGCGTCGGCGCCATGGAGTACCCCGCTCCGTACGCCGGGATGAGCGACGAGATGCTGACCGAGCTGGGCGTGAGCAAGGTCACCACGCTCACCAGCACCTACGACCACCGGGTCATCCAGGGCGCGCAGTCCGGCGAGTTCCTCAAGGTCATGCACGAGCTGCTGCTCGGCAACCACGGCTTCTACGACGAGATCTTCACCTCGCTGCGGATTCCGTACGAGCCGGTCCGCTGGGTGCGCGACGTGGCCCGCACCTCCGAGGGCCAGATCGACAAGGCGGCCCGGGTCGTCGAGCTGATCCACGCCTACCGCGTGCGCGGTCACCTGATGGCCGACACCGACCCGCTCGAGTTCACCATCCGCAAGCACCCCGACCTCGACGTCCTGCAGCACGGCTTGACCCTGTGGGACCTGGACCGGACCTTCCCGGTCGGCGGGTTCGCGGGCAAGCAGAAGATGAAGCTGCGCGACGTCCTCGGCGTGCTGCGGGACAGCTACTGCCGCCGCGTCGGCATCGAGTACATGCACATCCAGGACCCCGAGGAGCGCCGCTGGGTCCAGGAGCGCATCGAGGTCAAGTACACGAAGCCGGACACCGACGAGCAGAAGCACATCCTGCACCGGCTCAACGCGGCCGAGGCGTTCGAGACCTTCCTGCAGACCAAGTTCGTCGGCCAGAAGCGGTTCTCGCTGGAGGGCGGCGAGTCGCTGATCCCGCTGCTCGACGCGGTGCTGCAGTCGTCGGCCGAGGCAGGTCTCGACGAGATGGTGATCGGCATGGCCCACCGCGGCCGGCTGAACGTGCTCACCAACATCGTCGGCAAGCCGTACGAGAAGATCTTCAACGAGTTCGAGGGTCAGATGGACCCGAAGTCGGCCCACGGCTCCGGTGACGTCAAGTACCACCTCGGCCAGACCGGGAAGTACACGACGCCCGACGGCGAGAACTCGACGACCGTCAGCGTGGTGGCGAACCCGTCGCACCTGGAGGCGGTCGACCCGGTCCTCGAGGGCATCGTCCGCGCCAAGCAGGACCGCCTCGACCTGGGCCTGCACGGCTACACGGTCCTCCCGGTGCTGGTGCACGGCGACGCCGCGTTCGCCGGCCAGGGCGTGGTCGCCGAGACGCTCAACCTCTCCCAGCTGCGTGGTTACCGGACCGGTGGCACGGTGCACGTCATCGTGAACAACCAGGTCGGCTTCACCACCGCCCCGGAGTACAGCCGCTCCTCGATGTACTCGACCGACGTGGCCCGGATGATCCAGGCCCCGATCTTCCACGTGAACGGCGACGACCCCGAGGCCGTCGTCCGGGTCGCGAAGCTCGCCTTCGAGTACCGCCAGACGTTCAACAAGGACGTCGTGATCGACATGATCTGCTACCGCCGCCGCGGTCACAACGAGGGCGACGACCCGTCGATGACCAACCCGCGGATGTACCAGATCATCGACAAGAAGCGCAGCGTGCGGAAGGCGTACACCGAGGAGCTCATCGGCCGCGGCGACATCACCGTCCAGGAGGCGGAGGAGCAGCTGCGCGACTACCAGGGCCGCCTCGAGGACGTCTTCAAGGCCACCCGGGACTCCGCCGGCACCCCGCCCCGCCCGCGCATCATCGCGGAGGAGGGCGAGCCCGCGGTGGAGACCGCTGTCGAGACGAGCGTGGTGCACGCGGTCGGCCAGGCGCACATCGAGCTGCCCGAGGGCTTCACCCCGCACAAGCGGGTGCAGCAGCTCCTCGACCGGCGCGCCAAGATGTCCACCGACGGCGGCATCGACTGGGGCTTCGGTGAGCTGATCGCGTTCGGCTCGCTGCTCAACCAGGGCGTCACGGTCCGGCTGGCCGGTCAGGACTCCCGCCGCGGCACGTTCACCTCGCGGCACGCCGCGATCGTCGACGCGAAGACCGGCAAGGACTTCCTGCCGATCTCCACGCTGACCACCGGCAACGCCCGGTTCTTCGTCCACGACTCGCTGCTCAGCGAGTACGCCGCGATGGGCTTCGAGTACGGCTACTCGGTGGAGAACCCGGACGCTCTGGTCCTCTGGGAGGCCCAGTTCGGCGACTTCGTCAACGGCGCCCAGTCGATCGTGGACGAGTTCCTCTCCTCCGGCGAGGTGAAGTGGGGCCAGCAGTCGTCGCTGGTGCTGCTGCTCCCGCACGGCATGGAGGGCCAGGGCCCGGACCACTCGTCCGGCCGCCCGGAGCGGTTCCTGCAGCTCTGCGCGCAGGACAACATGCGGGTGGCGAACCCGACCACCCCGGCGAACTACTTCCACCTGCTGCGCCGCCAGGCCCTGAGCAGCAAGCGCAAGCCGCTGGTGGTCTTCTCGCCGAAGTCGCTGCTCCGGCACAAGCTGGCGGTCTCCGCGGTGAGCGACTTCACCGAGGGCACCTTCCAGCCGGTGCTCGCCGACGCCGGCGTCAACGGCACGCAGCTCGACGCCTCGGCGGTGAAGCGGGTCCTGCTCTGCTCCGGCAAGGTCTACTACGACCTGTTCCAGGCCCGGGCCGAGAGGGGCATCACCGACACGGCGATCATCCGGATGGAGCAGATCTACCCGCTGCCCGTCGAGGAGCTGAAGGCGCTGCTCTCGCAGTACCCGAACGCCGAGGACTTCGCCTGGGTCCAGGAGGAGCCGGCCAACCAGGGCGCTTGGTCGTTCGTGGCGCTCAACCTGCTCGAGCACCTGGAGGGCGTCCGCCTGCGGCGGATCTCCCGCCCGGCCGCCGCCGCCCCGGCGGTCGGTTCGGCCAAGATGCACGACGCCGAGCAGGCCGCGCTGATCGAGGCGTCGCTGCCGCGCACGTGACGCGATGACGAAAAGCGGGGCCCCTCCGGATTTCCGGAGGGGCCCCGCTTACTATCCGCTCATGTACTTCACCGATCGTGGCATCGAGGAGCTCGTCCAGCGCCGTGGCGAGGAGACCGTGACCCTGGAGTGGATCGGCGAGCAGCTGCGCACGTTCGTCGACATGAACCCGGAGTTCGAGACGCCGATCGAGCGCTTCGCCACCTGGCTGGCCCGGGACGACGAGGACGACGAGTAAAGACGGGACCTTCGACCCGGCCGGGGGGTGATCCGGCCGGTAGGTTGAATCTCGTGGCACGCAGCGTTTATGTCGCGGGTTCAGGCCCCGGCGTCGGTAAAGGAACCGTGGCGCTCGGCATCGTCGAGCTGCTGTCCCGTCGAGTGGCGCAGGTGGCGGTCTTCCGTCCGCTGGTCGCCGGCAACGACCGGGACCCCCTGCTCGCGGTCCTCCGCGAGCGCTATCCGGGCCCGGTGGCGTACGAGGATTCGTTCGGCGTCACCCACGCCGAGGCGACGGCGCTCGTCGCCGACGGCCGCCGCGAGGAGCTGATCGGCCGGATCGTCGAGCGCTACCGCGAGGTCGAGCGGCGCAGCGCTGCCGTCGTGGTGATCGGCAGCGACTTCACCGACAAGCCCGAGGAGGGCCGCGGGGAGCTCCCCCGCGAACTGGCCTTCAACGCCCGCCTGGCGACCGAGTTCGGCAGCGTCGTGATCCCGGTGGTCAGCGGCGAGAACCGGACCCCTGAGTCGCTCGCCGCGGCGGCCCGCAGCGCCTATCACTCGCTGGTCGATCTCGGCGCGACGGTTCTGGCCGTGATCGCCAACCGGGTGCCCTTCGACCTCTCCGCCGACGCAGGCCTCCCGGTCCCGTTCTGGGCGATGCCGGAGGTCGCCGCGATCGCCGCGCCGACGGTGGGCGAGGTCGCCGCGGCACTGGACGCCACGGTCTTCGCCGGCACACCCGGCGCCCTGGACCGGGACGTGCTCGACTACGTCGTCGGCGCGGCCCAGGTCCCGACCGTGCTGGAGCACCTGACCGAGGGCGCTCTGCTGATCACCCCGGGCGACCGGGCCGACCTGCTCCTGGCCGCGAGCGCCGCGCACGCCGCCGGAACCGCCACGCTGGCCGGCCTGGTCCTGACGCTCGGCGAGCCGCCGGACCCGCGCGCCGTCGAGGTGATCGAGCGGCTCAACACCGGCCTCGCCATCCTGATCTCCAAGGCGGACAGCTACCACACGATCGCGGCGGCCGGCCGGATCAAGGCGGAGCTGAGCACCCCGCGCAAGGTGGAGGCGGCCCTCGGCGTCTTCGAGAAGGCGGTGGACACCGACGAGCTGGCCCGGATGCTCGACGTGGCCCGGTCCAGCCGGGTGACCCCGCTCATGTTCGAGAACGACCTGATCGACCGGGCTCGCGCCGACCGCCGTCACCTGGTGCTGCCGGAGGGTACCGAGGAGCGGATCCTGCGGGCCACCGAGACGCTGCTGCGGCGCGACGTCGCCGACCTGACCCTGCTCGGCGACCCGGCCGAGATCACCCGGCGGGCCCGGGAGATCGGCGTGGAGATCGGCGGCGCCCGGCTGGTCGACCCGGCGTCGAGCCGGTGGCGGGAGGACTTCGCGGCCCGGTATTCGGAACTGCGCAGGCACCGCGGCGTCACGATGGATCTGGCGTACGACGTGGTCCGCGACGTGAACTACTTCGGCACCCTGATGGTGGCCGCAGGTCTCGCCGACGGCATGGTCTCCGGCGCCAACCACACGACGGCGGCCACGATCCGGCCCGCCTTCGAGATCATCAAGACGGTTCCGGGGCTCACCGTGGCGTCCAGTGTGTTCTTCATGCTGCTCGCCGACCGGGTGCTGGTCTACGGCGACTGTGCGGTCAACCCCGACCCGGACGCGGCCCAGCTCGCCGACATCGCGCTCTCCTCGGCGCAGACGGCCGCCGCGTTCGGCATCGAGCCGCGGGTCGCGATGCTCTCCTACTCCACCGGCAGCTCGGGGTCGGGCGCCGATGTGGACAAGGTCGCGGCGGCCACCGCGATCGTCCGGGAACGGCGACCGGACCTGCCGGTCGAGGGCCCGATCCAGTACGACGCGGCGATCGACCCGGCCGTCGCCGCCGCGAAACTGCCCGGCAGCGCGGTGGCCGGCAAGGCCACGGTCTTCGTGTTCCCCGACCTCAACACCGGGAACAACACCTACAAGGCGGTCCAGCGGTCGGCGAACGCGGTGGCGGTCGGACCGGTCATGCAGGGCCTGCGTGCGCCGGTCAACGACCTGTCCCGCGGCGCCACGGTCAAGGACATCGTCAACACGGTCGCCATCACGGCCATCCAGGCGGGAGCGAAATGACCCGGGTACTCGTCCTCAACTCCGGCTCCTCCTCGGTGCGGTACCGCCTCTTCGACGGCGCCGAGGTGCTCACCAAGGGGCTGATCCAGCGGATCGGCGAGTCCGGCGGCGACGCTGCCGACCACGACGAGGCGCTGCGGATCCTGATGGAGAAGGTCGACCTGACCGGGCTGGCCGCGGTCGGCCACCGGGTGGTGCACGGCGGCGAGCGGTTCACCGCGTCCACCGTGGTGACCGACGAGGTGCTGGCCGCGATCGAAGAGCTCATCCCGCTCGCTCCGCTGCACAACCCGGGCGCGCTGACCGGCCTGAAGGTGGCCCGCAAGCTGCTCCCGGACGTCCCGCAGGTCGCGGTCTTCGACACGGCGTTCCACGCCACGATCCCGCCCGAGGGCGCGCTCTGGGCGATCGACCGCGAGCTGGCCGGGCGGTGGGGCCTGCGGCGGTACGGGTTCCACGGCACCTCGCACGCGTACGTGTCCCGGGAGACGGCCCGGGTGATCGGCAAGCCGGTCGGCGAGGCCGACGTGATCACGCTGCACCTCGGCAACGGCGCGAGCGCCACGGCGGTACGCGGTGGCCGCAGCGTGGCGACGTCGATGGGGATGACCCCGCTGCCCGGTCTCGTGATGGGCACCCGGTCGGGTGACATCGACCCGAGCCTGATCTTCCACCTGCACCGGGTGGCCGGGCTCTCCGTCGAGGAGATCGAGGACGTGCTGACCCGGCGGTCCGGGATGCTCGGCCTGTCCGGAGCCGGCGACCTGCGCGAGGTCCTGGAGCGCCGGGCGGCCGGTGACGCGGACGCCGCCCTCGCGTTCGACGTCTACTGCCGGCGGATCCGCGAGTACGTCGGCTCCTACCTGGCGGTGCTCGGCCGGGTGGACGCCATCACGTTCACGGCCGGCGTCGGCGAGAACGCGCCGCTGGTCCGGGAACACGCGCTGGCCGGGCTGGAGGCGCTCGGCATCGCGGTGGACCCGGACCGCAACGCTCGCAACGAGCTGATCATCTCGCCGGAGGGCTCACCGGTCACGGTGTGCGTGGTGCCGACCGAGGAGGAGCTGGAGATCGCCTCGGAGGCTCGGCGAGCGGTGGGCTCGGAGGGCTCAGAGGGCTAGGAAGGCGACCAGGGCGATGAGGGCGACGACGACCACGCCGCCGCCGATCAGGAGCGGGAGCTTGGACGTCACCGCTTCCTCCGGCCCGGTCCGGGTGAACGCCCGGAACGCCTCGGTGTTGCCGCTGGGGTCGACGCTGTTGTCAGACATGCGCCGACCCTAGCGAAACCGGTCAAGAATGCCCAAAAAGGCCACCTGATCAGGCGAGATGATAGATTACCACCTTGCCGAAGACCTCGCCGGAATCCAGCCGCTCGAACGCCGGCCGCAGATCGCCGAACCCGAACGTCGTGTCGATCACGGGCCGGACCGTCCCGGCGTCGACCAGGCCCAGCAGGGCGGCCAGTTCCTCGGGCGTGCCCATGCTGCTGCCCAGGATCTCCAGCTGCATCGCGAAGACCCGGCGCAGATCCACCTCGGTCCGGTGGCCGGCGGTCGCGCCGCACACCACGATCCGGGCGCCCGGCGCCGCGCACTTCATCGAGTGGGCGAAGGTGGGCTCGCCGACCGACTCGATCACCACGTCGACGCGTTCCGGCAGGCGGCCGCCGGGCTCGACGGGTGTGGCGCCGAGCGCCGCGATCCGCTCCCGCTTGGATTCGTCGCGACTGGTCGCGTACACCCTCTTGCCCAGCGCCACGCCGAGCGCGACCGCCGCCGTGGCGACGCCGCCGCCGGCCCCTTGCACCAGCACCGACGAGGCCTCCGCGGCGCGGCCGCGGGTCACCAGCATGTGGTACGCCGTCAGCCACGCCGTCGGCAGGCAGGCCGCCTCCGCGAAGGAGACGCCGGCCGGCTTCGGCACGAGGTTCTCCCGTGGGGCGGCGATCCGCTCGGCGATCGTGCCCGGGTGGCGCTCGGAGAAGAGTGAGTAGCCCCGCGGGTCAGCCTTGTCCTCGACCACCGGGAAGACGACGACCTCGTTGCCGTCCGGGTCGACGCCCGCCGCGTCACAGCCCAGGATCATCGGGAGCCGGTCGGGCGGCAGGCCGACGCCGCGCAGCGACCAGAGATCGTGGTGATTCAGCGACGAGGCACGGACATCGACCAGCACCCAGCCGTCGGGGACGGTGGGTTCGGGCTGGTCGCCGACGTCGAGAGCGCGAAGAGGCCGGTCCGGGTCCTGGCTGAAGGCATAAGCAGCTCGCATCCCGTGACCTTAACGGTCGATAAGACAGCCGCGCCGCCCTCGACGAGAGAGCGGCGCGGCTGGGAGGACCTCAGACGCTCTGCGGGATCTCGGCGGCCGGCGAGGGAACGGCCGTCCGGCGCGCCACACCGTCCTCGATGGCCGCTGCCGCGACGGCGGCCGCGACCGCCGGGGCGACCCGCGGGTCCAGCGGGGACGGCACGATCGCCTCGGGGCGCAGGTCGTCGGCGACGATCGCCGCGATCGCGTCGGCCGCCGCGACCTTCATCCGGTCGGTGATCGTGGTGGCCCGGACGTCGAGCGTGCCGCGGAAGATGCCGGGGAACGCCAGAACGTTGTTGATCTGGTTCGGGAAGTCGCTGCGCCCGGTCGCGACGATCGCCGCGTACTGGTGGGCGACGGTCGGGTGGACCTCCGGCGTCGGGTTCGCCAGCGCGAAGATGATCGCGCCGGGCGCCATGCCGGCCAGCGCCGACTCCTCGATCGCGCCACCGGAGACGCCGATCAGCACGTCGGCTCCGATCAGGGCCTCGGTGATCCCGCCGGTCCGCCCGGAGATGTTCGTGGTGGCGGCGAGGTGCTCCTTGACCGGGCCCAGGCTCGGCCGGTCCGCGTGGATGATGCCGCGCGAGTCGCAGACGATCACGTTGGCGCCCTCGACGCCCGCGGCGATCAGCGTGTTCGTGATCGCGACCCCGGCCGCGCCGGCGCCGCTGATGACCACGCGCAGGTCGGCGAAGTCCCGCCCGAGCAGCTTGGCGGCGTTGCGCAGCGCGGCGAGCGTGACCACGGCGGTGCCGTGCTGGTCGTCGTGGAAGACCGGGATGTCGAGCTCGGCGTCGAGGCGGCGCTCGATCTCGAAGCAGCGCGGCGCGCTGATGTCCTCCAGGTTGATCCCGCCGAACGACGGCGCCATCGCCTTGACCGCGGCGATGATGCCCTCGACGTCCTGCGTGTCGAGGCAGATCGGGATCGAGTCGACCCCGCCGAACTGCTTGAACAGGACCGACTTGCCCTCCATGACCGGCATGGCGGCCTTGGGACCGATGTTGCCGAGGCCCAGGACGGCCGAACCGTCGGTGACCACGGCGACAGTGTTGGCGGTCCAGGTGTAGTCGGAGTACAGCGACTCGTCCTCGGCGATGGCCTCGCAGACCCGGGCCACACCCGGCGTGTAGGCGAGGGAGAGATCGTCCCGGCTGGCCAGCGGGACGGTCGCGCTCATCGTCATCTTGCCCTGGCGGTGCAGGTCGAAGACCGGATCGGCGGCAAGGGCAGGATCGAGCTCGAAACTGAAGAAAGACACGGTGAACTCCACACGGCATCGTCATTGACACGTTGGCACCTGACCACTGCTGGTCGCGAGTATGCGCCAGAGGGAGGTGCGATGCGGGGATCACCCGGTAAAGCGGCCGCAGCGCGAGTGTGCGCTGGGGATCAGAAAACCTTAGCTCAAACGCCCTGGCCTGGGCCAGTACCGATATGTCACACGTCCCAGCGTGTCGCCGACGCCGTACGCCCGCGAGTCGTCGGTGACGAACTCGTTGTCGCCCTCGAGCCACCAGCCGCCGTCCTGCTCACGGATCGCACGCTTGACCACGAGCAGGCCGGGCCGGGATCGGAAGCTGGCCACCACGACGTCTCCGGGCCGGATCCGGGCACCACGGCGAACCACCAGGGCGTCGCCGGAGCGCAACGTCGGAACCATGGACGGGCCCTGAACGAGCACCACGAACAGTGGTAATTGCCATCTCAAGGCATCAAGCCTCCGTCGCGTTACCCCATGGGTGTAAGGGGTAGGGTCAATGCTGGATCATCGCAAATCTCTATGGAGGAGTCCTGATGCGACTTCCGCGTTTCCTCACGCCGCGTACCGTGGTCAGCGCGCACTGCGACCTGCCGTGCGGCGTCTACGACCCGGCTCAGGCCCGGATCGAGGCCGAGTCGATCAAGGCCATCGCCGAGAAGTACCAGGCGAACACCGACCCGGAGTTCCGCACCCGGGCCATCCTGATCAAGGAGCAGCGCGCCGAGCTGGTCAAGCACCACCTCTGGGTGCTCTGGACCGACTACTTCAAGGCGCCGCACTTCGAGAAGTACCCGAACCTGCACCAGCTCTTCAACGAGGCCACCAAGCTGGCCGGCGCCTCCGGCGCCAAGGGCTCGGTCGACCCCGCCGTCGCCGAGCAGCTTCTCGGCAAGATCGAGGAGATCTCCAAGATCTTCTGGGAGACCAAGCAGGCCTGAGGCCGTTCGAGGCCCGGCAGTCGGTGACACCGGCCGCCGGGCCTCGCCCTCACCCAGCGTGAGCGGCTAGAGTCTCCTCCATCGGGAGGAGGGGTCCACGGTGGTTCAGCTGATCCAGACAGAGCCGGATGTCGGCGACGACGTCGTACTACTGACCGTCCCCGCCGACGGTGGATACCTCGGCGTCCTCCGCACGGCCACCGCCGGGCTCGCGGCCCGGCTGCATTTCGCCCTCGACGAGATCGAGGACCTGCGCATCGCCGTCGACGAGGCCTGCGCCATGCTCCTGGCGATCGCCACCCGCGGCGCCGAGCTGGAGTGCCGCTTCGCGGTCACCGACGACGCCCTGACCGTCGAGGTCACGGTCTCGACGGTGCGCGGCGCGCGGCTGCCCTCCGAGTCGTCGTTCGCGTGGAAGGTACTGACCGCCCTCACGACCTCCGCCGAGGCCGAGGCGACCGGCAAGCACGCCACGATCCGCCTGCTCACCCGGCGCACCGAGTTCTGACCCGCCCGACGGGCGCTCCAAGATCCGGCGCTGACACTCCAAGATCCGGCGCTGACACTCCAAGATCTGGGGCTGGCGCTCCAAGATCTTGCGCCGGGGAAGTTCAGCGCACCGCCTCGGCGATGAAGTCGAGGTGCTCGATCGCGACCCGGGTCGCCGCCTCCGCATCCCGCGCGACCAGGCAATCCAGCAGATTCCGGTGATCGGCGTCGATGCGCGGCCAATAGCCCTCGGGCAGCACGCCGATCACCTCCTCGCCGTAGGAGGCCTGGTAGAGCGGCGTGCCCACGAGCTCGAAGAGCGGATTGCCGGTGGCCTTGGACATCGCCTTGTGGAACGCCGCGTGCGCCACCATCATCGTGTCGAAGTCGTCGAGGACGGGATCGAAGAGCGCCCCGCGCAACTCCGCCAGATGAAAGTCGGTACGCCGGACCGCGGCCAGGCCGGCGGCCGGAACCTCGAGGGCGCGCCGCAACTCCAGCAGATCGGCGAGGCCGACGTTCGCGGAGTGGGTGAGCAGCGCGAACCCGGTGGAGAGCCCGTCCGCGAGCTGCTCGGCGTCGGGATGAGCCACGAAACTTCCGCCGGTCACGCCCCGCGTCGTCACGATCAGGTGCTGGCTGGCGAGCAGCCGCAGCGCCTCACGCACCGTGCTCCGGCTGACGCCGATCTTGACGCAGAGTTCTGGTTCCGGTGGCAGTCGCTCACCGGGCTGCAAGCGCCCCGATGTGATGTCAGCACGCAGGTCGTCGGCGAGCTGCTGATATGCGGGCGGGCGCACCGTTGAGCCGGTCACCCATCCAGGGTAGGCCCTGATCGGCTTCCGGAGACCCGCTAATCGACGCCGAGGGCTCGACTGCTCGGCGGAACCAGGATCAGCGCCGCGGTCAGCGCACCGATCGCCAGCATTCCCACTCCCTGCCAGATCATGCCGATCTGGATCAGGAAACCACCGGTCGCCAGCAGGAAGAGCTGCACGACCACCGCCGGTCCGCGTGCCCGCACCGCCCGGCGCCCGAGAGCACGTGCCACCAGGAAGACGGCGGCCGCGGCCAGGGCGGCCATCACGGTGAGCGAGGCGGCGATCGCCACGTCGATCTCACCGCTGGTCAGATCGAGGACCAGGAGGTACGTCGTGAGCACCGCGAGCGCGACCGCCTCCAGGTAGAGGAGCCGAACCCCCCATTCGAGGGTCACCGCTCTGTCCGTCACGGGCTTCTCACTGGTCACTCCTGCACCATACCGACAGCCCGGAGGCGTTCCGCCAGGTACAGTGCCGCCCATGCGAGCGTTGCTGGTGGTCAACCCCCGGGCGACGACGACCAGTGAGCGCAGCCGCGATGTCCTGGTCCGGGCGTTGCGCAGCGCGGTGGACCTGACGGTGAGTTACACGGAGCGGCGTGGCCACGCCACGAAGCTGGCCCGGGACGCGGCCGAGCGCGGCACCGACCTGGTCGTCACGCTGGGCGGCGACGGCACCGTGAACGAGGCGGTCAACGGGCTGCTCACCGCGTCGACGGCGCTCGGCGAGCTGCCCGGCCCGCTCGCGAACCGGCTCCCCGCCCTGGCCGTGGTCCCCGGCGGGTCCACGAATGTCTTCGCCCGCGCGCTCGGCATGCCACGCGACTGGGTGGACGGCGCCGGCGTGATAATCGACGGGATCCGCGACGGGCGCCATCGGGTGATCAATCTCGGACGAGCGGACGATCGCTACTTCACCTTCACGGCCGGTCTCGGCTGGGACGCCGCGACGATCCGTGGCGTGGAACAGGCCCGGCTCCGCGGCCGCACGTCGACGCCGGCCCTCTACTTCCGCACGATGAGCGGCCAGTTCTTCACCGGGATGGACCGCAAGGATCCGCCGATGTCGCTGGATCGGCCGGGCGAGGAGACCGAGTCCGGGCTGGCCACCGTGGTCGTGCAGAACACCGCGCCGTGGACGTACGTCGGCGATCGCGCCATCGACCCGAACCCCGGCGCCTCGTTCGATCTGGGCCTCGACGTGATGGCCCTGCGCAGGCTCGGCATCGCCGGCACGGCCCGGACCGTGACACAACTCGCGTGGCGATCCGGTGATCTACGAGGTAAACAAGTATTACGGCTGCATGACATCGCCGAGTTCACCGTGGTGGCGTCCCGACCCCAGGCATTCCAGCTGGACGGCGACTACCTCGGCGAGCGACAGAAAGTGCACTTCGTGTCCGTCCCCTCAGCTCTGCGTGTGATCTGCTGACATCGGGGTACGTGAACCCGGTAGGTGCTCACGATCCGTTACAGAAACACGGTCAAAAGGTCGGCGAAGTGGGCAGGACCGTACTACATTGATGGGAGCGTCCGTCAACCGGCTCGCGTGTGGGTGTCGGAACCGGACATAAGGGTGCGTGAGCCAGCTCACCCGCGGGGAGAAACTTCCAGCGCTACCCTTGACATCGCGAGAGTTCGTGAAAGCATTCACAAGCGATAAGAAGTAACCGGTTGCTGGTTGTGCGCGTTCCTAATCCAGAAGCGCAGAACGGCTACCAAACACAAAAGCTTGCTGACGCAGTGGTGATCCTATGGGTACAACCCGTTGCCACCACAGCGCATGCATATAGGTAAACAGCACTGTTTTCATTACCCCATCCGAACAAGGAGTTTGCCGCCATGGACTGGCGTCACGATGCGATCTGCCGCGACGAGGACCCTGAGCTGTTCTTCCCGATCGGGACGTCCGGCCCGGCGCTCCTGCAGGTCGAGCAGGCCAAGGCCGTGTGCCGGCGGTGCCCGGTGACCGAGGAATGCCTCTCGTGGGCACTCGAGTCAGGTCAGGACGCCGGCGTCTGGGGCGGGATGAGCGAAGATGAACGGCGCGCTGTGAAGCGTCGTGGCGGCCTCCGGGTCGGCGCTCCTACCGCCTGATTCAATCCCCCACACAGCATTTGCGCCCCGGGCCGGACGGCACCGGGGCGTCTTGCTGTTTAGGGCCGGCCACGGTTCGCTTCCATTCCACAGTGCGCAATTGCGATCACCGTACGTTTAGCCGAAGCCCCGAAATGATCTCGAAATTCTGATCAAGGCGCTTTGCGTCGCGGACTCGGCACACTCCGCATTGGAGTGACCCGATCACTCTTTCGCTGTTACCTTGCGCGGAGCGACGGTAACCCACAGTGAGTTAGTTCGTTGTTGACGACAAGCCCGGCCCCTGATCCGAAAGGGACTAGATCGCCGGGCCCGCTGAGAGGCCCGCAGAGCGTCTCGTCAGGCCGCGGCCGGGAGAACGGACGCCAGCGCCGGCTCGACCCGGGAGGCGACCAGCCGGACCAGTTCCGGCGCGTCGGCGAGCGGCTCGGCCACGACGACAGCACCGGCCTCCCGCGCAGCGTCCGCCGCCAGGTCGTAGAGCAGACCCGGCGCCAGGAAGTAGGCGGCCATCCCGACCCGCTCCGCACCGGCCGCGCGCAGACCCGCCACAGCCTCACCGGAGCGCGGTCCGGGGCCCGAGGCATAGGCGACCGCCGCCGGCACGCCCAGACGCCGTCCCAGAGCCGCTGCCGCATCCGCCACGGTCTCCCGAGCCGCCGCACTGCGCGTCCCAGCCGCCGCGACCACCACGCCATCCAGCGCGCCGGCAAGCCCCGCACTCGAACCGGCCCGCACCGCCACAGCTCCAAGATCGCCCGAACCGGCCCAGAAGGCTCCAAGATCGCCCGAGCCAGTCCCGGAGCCCACTCCCCCGACTCCAAGATCGCCCGAACTCATCCCCGAGCCCACCCCCACTGCTCCAAGATCGGACGCGCCCGTCCCCGCGCCCACCCCCACCGCTCCAAGATCGGACGCGCCCATCCCCACGCCCACCCCCACAGCTCCAAGATCGCTCGAACCCGGAAGGGCGGCATCGCGGGCGTCAACAGCGAGCGGCCCAGCGGCGGCGAGCGGCCCAGCGGCGAGCGAGGCCTCGGTGAGGCGGTGGTGCAGGGCGGCGAGCAGCAGCGGCGAGGCCGGGCCGAGGACGTCGGTTGCGGTGACGGCGATCGGCAGGGACGCTGCCTCGCGTACCACGGCGGGTAGATCGACGCGGCCGTGATAGGCCTTCGTCAGCAGAAGTGGCACCAGGATGGCCCGCGACGCCGGCACCGAGGCCAGCACGTCCAGCGGGCGGGGTCCCTCGTGATCGAGGTAGGAGGCCCGCACCAGCCATTCCGGCCGGGCCCGGCGGACGGCCCGGGCCAGCGCCTCGGTGGCGACGGCGGCCCGGGGATCCCGGCTGCCGTGGGCCACCAGGACCACGGCAGGACGGTTGCGGGAGGTCAGACGTGGAGGCCGCATTCGGTCTTCTCGAACATCGCCCAGCGACCGGCACGCGGGTCCTCGCCGGCCTTGGTGCGCCGGGTGCACGGCCAGCAGCCGATCGAGCCGTAGCCCTTCTTGAACAGCTCGTTGACCGGCACGTTCCAGCGGCTGATGTAGCGGTTCACGTCGGCCTCGGTCCAGGCCGCGATCGGGTTGACCTTGACCTTGCCCTTCTTGGCGTCGAACGCGACGACGGGCGTGTTGGCGCGGGTCGGCGACTCGTCGCGGCGCAGGCCGGTGGCCCAGGAGTCGTAGTCGGCCAGGGCGCGCTCCAGCGGCTCCACCTTGCGCAGGAAGCAGCACTCGTCGGGGCTGCGGGCGAAGAGGCGGGGTCCGTACTCGCCGTCCTGCTGTCCGACGGTCAGGCGCGGCCGGATCGAGCGGACGTTGACGTTCATGGTGCGGGCCACGGTGTCCCGAACCTTGAGGGTCTCCGGGAAGTGCAGGCCGGTGTCGAGGAAGACGACGTCCACCCCGGGCGAGACCCGGGAGAAGATGTGCGCCACGACGGCGTCGGCCATCGAACTGGTGACGCAGAACCGGGCGCCGAAGGTGTCGGTCGCCCACTTGGCGATCTCCTCGGCGCTGGAGCCCTCCAGAGCCTGCGCGGCGTCGAGCGCGAGCGCCTTGAGCTCGTCCGGGGTGCGGCGGCCGGACTCGACCGGAGCGCCGAGGTCGACCAGATTCAGAGACGCGGCGTTGAGGAGACTCATCGATTCACTCCCGTGGACGACAACCCGATGAACTTGACCGAGAAAACACGCGCACAGGAGCGGCACTCCCAGGCGCCGTGCGAAGCCTCGTTGGGACGGAGGTCCTCGTCACCGCAGTAGGGGCAGTACAGGGGGGCGGATCTGGCGTCACTCATTTCAGGAGCTCCTCTTCGGCCCGCAGCACCCAGTTGGCGAAGGTCTCGCCGTCGCTGCGACCGTCCAGGTAGTGGCGAGCGATGCGTTCGACGTACTCCGGAAGCTCCTCGGCGGTGGCCTTCAGGCCACGCACCTTGCGCCCGAAGCCGGCGCTCTCACCCTTGGCCATGCCGAGGGCGCCACCGAGGTGGATCTGGAAGCCTTCGACCTGCTCGCCGTGGGCGTTCATGACCAGCTGGCCCTTGAGTCCGATGTCGGCGACCTGGGTCCGCGCGCAGGCGTTCGGGCAGCCGTTGATGTGCACCGAGATGTCGGCGTCGAAGTCGGCGAGCCGGCTCTCCAGCCGGGCCACCAGTTCCTCGCCGCGCGCCTTGGTCTCGACGATGGCGAGCTTGCAGTACTCGATGCCGGTGCAGGCCATCGTGCCGCGCCGCCACGCGGACGGCCGGGCCTCCAGCCCGATGCCCCGCAGCGCCGTGATCAGCGATTCGACCTGGTCGTCCGGAATGTCGAGGACCAGGAGCTTCTGGTACGCCGTGAGCCGCACGCGGTCAGAGCCGTGCGCCTCGACGAGGTCCGCGAGCCGGCTCAGCTGTGTACCGGAGGACCGTCCCACGACCGGCGCGGCGCCGACGTAGTTCCGGCCGTCGATCTGCTTGTGCACGCCGATGTGGTCGAGCGGCTTCTCCGGCAGGTCCGGCGCGGGGCCGTCGAGCAGCGTCCGGCCGAGGTACTCCTTCTCCAGCACCTCGCGGAACTTGGCGACGCCCCAGTCGGCGAGCAGGAACTTGAGCCGGGCACGGTGACGCAGACGCCGGTAGCCGTAGTCCCGGAAGATCCCGACGACGCCCTCCCAGACGTCCGGGATCTCGTTCAGCGGCACCCAGACGCCGAGCCGCTCGGCCAGGCGCGGGTTGGTGGAGAGGCCGCCGCCGACCCAGAGGTCGAAGCCGGGTCCGTGCTCCGGGTGCTCGACACCGACGAACGAGATGTCGTTGGCCTGGTACGGGCCGTCCGGCAGCCAGGAGACCTGCGACTTGAACTTGCGGGGGAGGTTCGAGTAGCGGGTGTCGCCGACGTACCGCTTGACGATCTCGTCGATCGCCGGGGTCGCGTCGATCACCTCGTCCGCCGAGACGCCGGCGACCGGGCTGCCCAGCACGACGCGGGGGCAGTCGCCACAGGCCTCGGTGGTCTGCAGGCCGACGGCTTCGAGGCGGCGCCAGATCTCCGGCACGTCCTCGACCCGGATCCAGTGCAGCTGGATGTTCTGCCGGTCGGTGATGTCGGCGCTGTCCCGGCCGAACTCGGTGGAGATCTGCGCGATCGTGCGCAGCTGGGCCAGGTTCAGCGCGCCGCCGTCGATGCGGACCCGGAGCATGAAGTACTCGTCCTCGAGCTCCTCCGGCTCCAGCACCGCGGTGCGGCCGCCGTCGATCCCGGCCTTGCGCTGTGTGTAGAGGCCCCACCAGCGGAACCGCCCGCGCAGGTCGGCCGGGTCGATCGAGGAGAACCCGCCGTGCGCGTAGATGTTCTCGATACGCGTGCGGACGTTGAGCGGGTTGTCGTCCTTCTTGCTGCGCTCGTTCGGGTTCAGGGGCTCGCGGTGGCCGAGCGCCCACTGACCCTCACCGCGGGCCTTGCGAGGCCGGGCGGTCGGCGTAGCGGGGGTGTTGCTGGGCGCCATCTCGGCTTCCCTCCGGGTTTCGTGGGCGCACGTTTCCGCCCACGGCCCAGAAGGAGGCTCGTGACATCTGTGTCAGGAGTGGGCCCGGCGGTCGCGCACCCGAAAATGAAAAGCGGGCGGCGTCAGGAAGCCGGACACATGGCGCTGCGGACACGGCCGTAGTCCACGTGGCGGCGGGCCACGAGGCGGCAGTCCAGAGCAGCGGTCATGTGGGCTAGCGTCTCACGCCGGGCGAATCTGAGCCAGTGCGGTCCAGAATCCGGGAGTGTGCCACGTAACACAGCCCTAACAAGTTGTTACAGAGTCAGCGCTTGGCGAGCGGGACCACCAGGACCGCCTCGGTGCCGCCGCCGGCGCGATTACGCAGCTCGATGCTGCCGCGCAGCTCGCCGGTGGCCAGCGCCCGCACGATCTGCAGACCCAGCCGGTTGCCGCCCTCGAACTTGAAGCCGTCCGGCAGGCCCTTCCCGTTGTCAGCGACGGTGACGTGCAACTGCTTGCGGAACCGGTGAGCGGAGACCACCACCTCACCCGCCTGCCCCGGTGCCGGAGGTGGCGCGTCCTCGTCGTCCGGCGCCGGGAAGCCGTGCTCGACCGCGTTGATCAGCAGCTCGTTGAGCACCATCACCAGCGAGGTGGCGATCTCGGCGGGCAGCACGCCGAACGTGCCCTCGCGACGCATCCGGACCGGGAAACTGGTAGCGGCCACCTCGGTGGCGGCCGTGGCGACGCGATCCACGATGCCGTCGAACTCGACGGCCTCGTCACTCGACATCGACAGCGTCTCGTGGACCAGGGCGATCGAGGCGACCCGGCGTACCGACTCCTCCAGGGCCATCCGCGCCTCCGGCGCGTCCACCCGCCGGGCCTGCAGGCGCAGCAGCGCCGCGACCGTCTGCAGGTTGTTCTTCACGCGGTGGTGGATCTCCCGGATGGTGGCGTCCTTGGTCATCAGGGCGCGTTCCCGGCGGCGGATCTCGGTGACGTCCCGGACCAGCACCAGCGCGCCGATCGGGACACCGGCCGGCAGCAGCGGCAGCGCCCGGGTCAGCACGGTGGCGCCGCGGGCCTCCACCTCCATCCGGGGCGCGAACTCGCCGCGCAGCGAGCCGAGGATCCGCTCGGACGCGTCGTTGCCCTCCAGCGGGTCGGCGGCGAGCCGGCTCGCGAGGTTGGCCAGCTCCTCGCCGACCAGGTGCGAGTTGAAGCCGAGCCGCCGGTACGCCGACTGCGCGTTCGGGCTCGCGTACGTCACCTTGCCGGACGAGTCGAGCCGGATGATGCCGTCGCCGACCCGTGGCGCCGAGGTGGTCTCGCCCGGGTGCCGCGGCGGCGGGAACGTCCCGTCCGACACCATCTGGGCGAGGTCGTCGGCGGTGGTCAGATAATTCAGTTCGAGCTGGCTCGGGGTACGCGCGGTGCTCAGGTTGGTGTCGCGGCCGATCACCGCGATCACCTCGCTGTACCCCTCCTCCAGGTCGGTCGCGTCGCGCAGCCGCACCGGGATGGCCTCGTGGCGGGCGGGAGTGTCGCCGTACCAGACCGGGTCGCCCTCCCGCCAGATCCGCTCCTGCGTGAGGGCTACGTCGAGGTGGGCCACCTCCGGCCCGCCGACGATCTTGCCGACCTGGTCGTCCTGGTACGCCGTCGGCGCGGTCACCGGCCGCACCTGCGCGACGCAGAGGAACTCCCGGGGCTGCCTCGGCTCCCCCTTGATCGGCACCCAGAGCAGCAGGTCCGCGAACGAGAGGTCGGAGAGCAGCTGCCAGTCACCGGCGAGCCGATGCAGGTGGTCGATGTCGGCGGGGCTGAGGTTCGTGTGTTCTTCGACGAGGTCACGCAGGGTGGACACGAGGCCAAGCTTAGAGAGTGGTGGTCACCTTCTTGAGGCCGCGCGGCGCGTCCGGGTCCTCGCCCCGTGCCAGTGCCAGGGCGAGCGCCAGCTTCTGCAGGGGCAGGATGTCGAGCAGCGGCGAGTAGCGCTCGTCGACGGCCGGGACGGCGAGCCGGGCCGAGGCGCCGGGGACGTCCGCCGCGCCGATCGTGACGACGTCGGCCCGGCGCTCGCCGAGACGGGTCACCACGTCGCGCATCGACCGGCCGCCCGGGCCCTCGCCGACGACGGCGAGCACCGGCACGTCCGGGTCGGCCATGGCGAGCGGGCCGTGCAGCAGGTCGGCGCCGGAGAAGGCGAGCGCCGGCAGGTACGACGTCTCCATCAGCTTCAGCGCGGCCTCGCGGGCCGTCGGGTAGGCGTACCCCCGGCCGGTCGTCACCAGGCTGGAGGCGAACCGGTAGCGCTGCGCCAGGCTCTCGGCGGCGGTGTCGGCGAGGGCCTGCTCGGCGAGCCGGGGCAGTTCCCCGAGAGCGGCCCGCTCCTCGGCCGGCAGCCGTCCGTCGCCGGCCCGCACGCCCTCGATCAGCAGGAGCAGGGCGAGCAGCTCGGCCGTGTAGGTCTTCGTCGCCGCCACGGCGCGCTCGTGCCCGGCCACCACGTCGATGGAGAGCTCGGCGGCCCGGGCCAGCGGGGAGTCCGGCGCGTTCGTGACGGCGAGGGTGAGAGCGCCGTTCTCCCGGGCCACGCCGAGGACGCCGGTGAGGTCGGCCGAGCCGCCGCTCTGGCTCACGCCGATCACCAGGGAGCCGGTGAAGTCGGGACGGGCACCGTACAGCGTGATGGCGCTCGGCGAAGCACTCGCGACCGGCAGGCCCAGGCGGATCTCGGTGAGGTACGCGCCGTAGAGCGCGGCGTGGTCGGAGGTGCCCCGCGCCACGAAGAGCACGTTGCGCGGCTTCCGGCGGGCGATCTCGGCGGCGACCCCGGCGATCGCGGCGGCGTTCCCGTCCTCCAGCAGGCGAGCGAAACCTGCCGGTTGCTCCGCGATGTCCGCCGCCATGCCCTGGCCTCGCTGTGTCACGTGATCCTCCCCAGATCATCCATTTTCCGCGCAATCGATGCGCAGTCTTGCAAGAAAAAGCTTACTAGGTCAAGGTTTCGAGCAGAAGTGCGCAAACATGAGGACTGACATATGGCCCCGGTTCCCCTACTGTCTTTCCTCGTGGATTCCCCCTCGGCCCACCGCGACCTCGCGAGCGCCCGCGACGCCCTCGACCGTGGCGCGATGGCGGACGCAGCCGGGCATCTCGCCGGCGCGCTCACCTCCGCACCCACCCTGCCCGAGATCCACGAGCTGCTCAGCCGGTTGGCCGCGACGGCCGGCGGCGGCCTCGATCTCTTCCCCGCCGAGCCCTACGAGCCGGTCGGCCACGCGGTCGCCCGCGCGCACCTGCTCGCCGCCGCCGGGCGTCCCGAGGACGGCCTGCCACTGCTCGCCCAGGCCAGCGGCAGCCACCCCGACCTCGACTGGGCCGGTGTGCCCTGGGTGAGCGATCCCGCACTCGGCGCTCGCGTCGACCCCGGCCTGCTGGCCCGCACGATCATGCGGCTCTGCACCGCCGTCGGCGATCCGGCGCCGGTCGAGACCGTCTCCCCGCTGCGCCACTACCTGACCGTCATCAGGAACGCCGTCGCCGCGCACGGCGAGCAGGCGATGCTGCTCGGCGCCGGTTCGGCGCTCGCCCGGCGGCTCGGCGAGGTCCGGCTCGCCGTCGAGTGGGCCGGCCGGGGCGCCAAGGCGCAGCCGTCGAAGCTCGGTGAGATCTGGCTGGGGTACGCCTACCGCAGCGCCGGCCGGATGCCCGAGGCGCTCGCCGCGCTGCGCCGGGCCGTCGCCTACGACCCGGACGACCTCTCGGTCTACGCCGACGTCGCTGCCACCCTGGCCGACCTGGACCGGCTCGACGAGGCCCTGCGCTGGACCGAGCTCGCGCTGGAACGCGACCCGGACTTCGACTGCGTCGTGCACACCGCGCACCGCCTGCGGTACCGCGCCGACGGCGACGTGGGCCACCTGGTCGCGCTCGCCGACTTCGTCCGCGACCACCCGGACGACGCGCACGAGCACACCGACCTGGAGGAGTGCTGCCGGGAGACGCCCTGGCTGGGTGGCATGCCGGCGGGGGCGCCGCTGCCGGCCGGCCGCGCGCCGGTGAACGCCGAACCCTCGGCCGACGCGGTACGCCGGCTGCTTCGGGTGGCGACGACGAACTGGGCACACCCGCCGGCCGCCTACGACCGGGCGCTCGGCCTGGTCCTCGTCGAGCCGTGGGAGCTGCTCGCCCTGCTGGCCCATCCGTCGGTCACCGAGGCCCGCCAGCCCACCGGCCTGGAGGTCTGGGCCTGCCTCGGCCTGCTGCACCACGGGTCCGAGGAGCCGTGGCTGGACTCCAGTCGCCGGCGCCTGCTGCTCGGCCTGCTCGACGGCGGCCTCGACCGGGTCACCCAGGCGGCGCTCTTCGCGCTGATCACCTATGCCTGGGTGGACCCGGAGGCGCGTGCCGACGTGGCCGCCGTGGTCGCCGGCCGGCTCAGCGAGACGGCCTCCGGACCGTCCGCCCGCGCGGTGGCCGAGCTGGCCCTCGCGGCGCCCGGCCTGGACCGGCCGACCCGGGAACTGGCCGCCGCCACGATCCGGGTGCCGGCCATCCCGCGCCAGCGCGGCCGGATCGTGTGGCGGCGATTCACGCCGAAGCGGGGTTCGAACCCCCGATAAGGTTTCTCAACCGTCGATGACGGCGATCAGGTCGCCTTCCTGCACCACGTCGCCCTCGTTCACCGCGAGCCGGGACAGCGTCCCGTCCGACTCGGCGATCACCGGGATCTCCATCTTCATGGATTCCAGGATCACCAGGGTGTCACCGTCCTCGACGGTGTCGCCGACGCTGGCCACGACCTTCCACACGTTCGCCACCATCTCGGCCCGGATCTCGTCCGCCATGAGGGGATCACCCTTCCGCTCGCACTGCTCTCGGTGAACGTCATCAAATCACGGATGAGCCCCGGCCACGTCCCGGCTCGGCCGGGCCGCCCACTACGATCGGCAGCGAGAAAGCACCACGAACCAGGGAGTCCCGCCATGGCGAAGAAGGCCCGTAAGAAGAAGGCTCGCAAGAAGAGCGGCGCGAACCACGGCAAGCGCCCCAACAGCTGAACGAAAAAAGGCCCGGCGGGTGCCGGGCCTTTTTCGTACGTACGAGCGGTCAGCTCTGCGTCTCGAGCTGATCCAGTTTCTGACGCAGCCGGTCACGCAGCTCGTTCGGCGCGCGCTCGTCACCGCAGCAGCGGCCGACCAGGGCCTTCACGTCGGTCTCGATCCCGAACTCCTTGAGGCACCCGGTGCAGGTGTCCAGGTGCTTCTGGATCAGCTGCCGGCGCTCCTCGCTGCACTCCAGGTCGAGATAGAGGTAGACCTCGCTGAGGACGAGGCTGCAATCGGTCTCGTTGTCGTCGGTCGACATCGGTGTCAGGCCCCCTGCGGTTCGGACGTCGTGGCACGGTGGATGCCCCGCTCGGAGGCGTACTCCTCCAGCAGGTTGCGCAGGTTGCGCCGCCCGCGGTGCAGGCGGGACATGACCGTGCCGATCGGCGTGCCCATGATGTCGGCGATCTCCTTGTAGGAGAAGCCCTCGACGTCAGCCAGGTACACCGCGAGCCGGAAGTCCTCCGGCAAAGACTGCAGCGCTTCCTTGATGTCGCTGTCCGGAAGCCGGTCCAGCGCCTCCGTCTCGGCCGACCGCAGACCCTGCGACGTGTGCGACTCGCTCGACGCGAGCTGCCAGTCGGTGATCTCCTCGGTCGGCGCCTGCACCGGCTGCCGCTGCTTGCGCCGGTACGAGTTGATGTAGGTGTTCGTCAGAATCCGGTACAGCCACGCCTTGAGGTTCGTACCCTCCTCGAACTGGTGGAACGCGGAGAACGCCTTGAGGAACGTCTCCTGCACCAGGTCTTCGGCGTCGGCCGGGTTGCGGGTCATCCGCAGGCCGGCGGCGTACAACTGATCGACAAATGGCAACGCGTCGCGCTCGAAACGCTGACGGCGCTCGTCTGTCCGCTCCCTCTGGGCCACCCTGGACTCCCCCCTCGACCGCCCCGCCGAGGATACGGGTAGTGCCCGTGTAGCGCCTTCGAAAACCGCCGGTGTGCTGACGCTCACCGACGACCCCTCGACCGCGGGCCACTCGGGCGAGCTCAACAGGCTCCGAACCCGGGTCGCCTTCCGGTCGTCACGCTGGACGAACTCGGTACCGGCACCCACTACGATTTCCCCTTCCGACGCTCAAGCATGCGTCTGTGTAACGCCGGAGGGGGATCCTCCATTCCGTCCCTACCGCGCCCAGCCGTGCGACCGCAGCCACTCGATCGCGATCCCGGCCGTTCCGGTCACATCCTTGCGGAGATCGTGGACGGCGCCCGGGCGCACACGCACCTCGACCGCCCCGGAGGCCTCCGGCACACCGAACGGATCCCGGTCGCCGTTGATCACCAGCGTGGGGATTTCGAGCGGCAGCTCACCGGCCCGGCTCTTCTCCGGCTTGCCCGGCGGGTGCAGCGGAAAGGCCAGCGCGAGGACACCCGCGGCGCCCAGGGTGGTCGCGGTCCGGCAGGCGACCCGCGCTCCGCTGGAGCGACCTCCGACGATCAAGGGCATGCCCGGTACGCGCAAAGCACGTGTGATGCTCGTCCACGCTTCGTCGAGCTGTCCCGCCGGCGCGGGCGCACGCCGGCCGGCCACCCGGTAGGGCTGGGTGACCAGAGCGACCCGCACGCCGGCCGCCACCGCCGCGTCGCGCACCGCGATCAGGTCCGGCGCGTCCACTCCGCCCCCGGCGCCGTGGCCGAGGAGCAGCAGACTCACCGCCGGACCGGACGGGGCGGTGACACGCGCGGCGGCGGGGCCGCGTGCTGTGTCGATCGTCAGTTCTTCGCTGTCGGGCACGACTCCCGTTGTATCAGCGGCTGATCGGGATCAGCGTGCTTTGTCAGCGGCTGATCGGGATCAGCGTGCTTGTCAGCGGCTGATCGGGATCAGCGTGAGGAACCGGCGATCATCATCGTTCGAGCCGTCCTCGACCAGGTCGCCCTCCGCCGTGACCCGCTCCCGCCAGGCGACCAGCATGGCCCGCCGCTCGCGTGGGGTGGTGCCACCCCAGACGCCGTGGCAGTCGCCGACCTGCAACGCCCACGCCAGGCATGGGCCCTGCACGTCACAGGTGCCACACAGCGCGACGGCTCCTCCGGACGGCTCGTTGGGCGCCGGAAAGAACGTCTCCGGGTCGACGCTGCGGCAGGCGCCTCGCGTCCGCCAGGCCTCGTCGGTCCGCCGTTGCGCGATCGCCTCGAGCAGTCGCGGGTCGCGTCGCGCGATGGCCACTTCGTGCGGACGCGGCATGCGTGCTCGTGTCATCAGCCCACCTCCCCCGTGGGACCGGAAGTGCTGTGGCGGCCGGCCCGCACCTTACGGATCGGCACCACTCCGGCGCTGGTTTGTACCGCACCGTACAAGATCAGAACAAGGGGGTGATCTATCTTGAAACAAAGTTGTTAATTCAGAATTGGCGCATAATCCGACAAAGAAGAACGTTGATCTCGTGGCGTTCAGAAAAGCGTTACCTCGGAGCGGGGTTCCAGTAACTCGGGGCCATTGTTGCGGACATTGCCGACCTCGGGCCCGATCGGGCGGACTTCGATCGCTTCCAGCTCGCGCTCGGAGAGCGGCCGCAGCAGCGACTCCGGATCGCCTCCACCCGCCAGCCAGTCGTCCCACCGGGCGGCCGGCAGGATCAGCGGCATCCGGTCGTGCACCTTGGCGAGGCCACCCAGCGCCGCCGTGGTGATCACACTGGCGGTGAGCACCGACTCCGGGCCCCAGGCCGACCAGATCCCGGCGAACGCGAGCGGCTCACCGTCCCGCGGGGTCATGTAGAACGCCTGCTTCCGCTTGCCGTCGCGCACCCACTCGAACCAGCCGTCGGCCGGCACCAGGCAGCGCCGCTTCGCGAACGACGGCGCGAACGACTTGAGCGTCGCCACCGTCTCCGCCCGCGCATTGATCATCCGGGCGCCGCCGCGCAGGTCGGGCGCCCACTGCGGCACCAGCCCCCAGCGGGCGGTGTCCAGCACCCGCCCCTCGTGCGACTTCGACATGCGGACCAGCGGAACCGGGTCGGTGGGAGCGACGTTCCAGCTGGCGCGCAACGGCTCGGCGACGTCGACGGCCTCGAAGAACGTGCTGAGGTCGGCGTTGCTCCGGGTGGTCGCGTATCGGCCGCACATGCCGTGCACGGTACTGCGCCCCACCCCGCCCCGTCCGCCCCGGCGCCCCGAGGTCACACGGGGAAATGAACCGGCCCGGGCGCCGGGCGGATCCGCACGCCGAGCGCACGCGCGCACCGGCTGCCGCAGCACCGAATGCCGTGGGCACGCTCCCACGGAATGCGCTGCTCCGGGCCGCCATAGGTAAAGGAAAACGTCGGGTAATCGGTCGTCGGGGGTGGAATGCGCGGGTGGGCGGCGCTCGGTGGAATGGCATGACCGACGGGCGAGGCAGGGGCCGGGATTGGCGCGGCGGGCGTGGCATTCGTACGCCGGGACGGTGACGGTGTCCCAGGCGACGGGAACTCGGGCGGATGAGCGGACCGTACGACGGCAGAATGGGCGGGTGACTTCTGAACCCCGCCCCTGGCTTGCCCCGTCCGCTTCCGGCCCGGTCACGGCGACCGTGCGGCTGCCCGGCTCGAAGTCGATGACGGCCCGTGCGCTGATCATCTCGGCGCTGGCCGACGGCCCGTCGGTGATCGAGGCGCCGCTGCGGGCCCGCGACACCGTGCTGATGTCGGCCGGTCTGCGGGCGCTCGGCGTCGCCGTGGACACCAGCGAGGACGACCGGTGGACCGTGGTGCCGGGGCCGCTGCGCGGACCGGCCCGGATCGACGTGGGGCTGGCCGGCACGATCATGCGGTTCCTGCCGCCGGCGGCCGCGCTGGCCGAGGGGACGGTCGAGTTCGACGGCGACCCGCACGCCCGGAACCGGCCGCTGCTCCCGATCGTGGAGGCGCTGCGGTCGCTCGGGGTGACGATCGAGGCGTCGCCGACCGGTGGGCTGCCGCTCACGGTGAGCGGCAGCGGGCTGGTCGAGGGCGGTGAGGCGGTCATCGACGCCTCCGGGTCCAGCCAGTTCGTCTCCGGGCTGCTGCTCTCGGCGCCTCGCTTCACCAAGGGCCTGACGCTGCGGCACGAGGGCCCGCCGGTGCCGTCCGCGCCGCACCTGCGGATGACCACGCACATGCTGCGCGCGGCCGGCGCCGTCGTGGACGAGAGCGTTCCCGACGTGTGGGCCGTCGAGCCGAGCGGCATGCGCGGGCGGACCTGGACGATCGAGCCGGACCTGTCCGGGGCGGCGCCGTTCTTCGCGGCGGCCGCGGTCACCGGCGGCACCGTCACCCTGGCCGGCTGGCCGTCGGACAGCTGGCAGCCGGTCGAGCGGGTGATCGAGCTGTTCACCGCGCTCGGCGCGGAGGTGACCCGGTCGGAGGCCGGTCTCACCGTGCGGGGCACCGGCACGCTGCGCGGGATCAGCGCCGACCTCTCCGAGGTGAGTGAGCTGACCCCGGTGTTCGCGGCGCTGGCAGCGCTCGCCGAGGGCCCGTCCGAGCTACGGGGCGTCGCGCACATCCGGGGGCACGAGACGGACCGGATCGCGGCGCTCGCCGCCGAGCTGGGCAAGGCGGGGGCCGGGGTGGCCGAGTTCCCGGACGGGCTGCGCATCGAGCCGCGGCCGTTGTCCGGGACGGCCTTCGAGACGTACGCGGATCATCGGATGGCCCACGCGGCGGCGGTTATCGGACTCGCCGTGCCGGGCATCCACCTCGCCGACGTAGGTTGTACCTCGAAGACGTTGCCCGAGTTCCCGGAACTCTGGGCGGGACTCGTGGCGAGGAGCTAGATCTGCCAGCGCGGAAGCGGGAGTACGACGAGGACGACGTCCGGGTCCGGCCGGGGCGTTCGTCGCGCCCGCGCACCCGGACGCGGCCGAAACACGACGACGCGGTGGACGCGCTGGTGATCACCGTCGACCGCGGGCGGTACGGGTGCGTCCGTGAGGGCGCCGGCGATCTCGACGTGATCACCGCGATGCGCGCCCGCGAGCTGGGCCGCAAGTCGGTGGTGGTGGGCGACCGGGTGTCGCTGGTCGGCGACGTGTCCGGTGCGCCCGGCGCGCTGGCCCGGATCGTGCGGATCAGCGAGCGGACGTCGGTGCTGCGCCGCACCGCCGACGACGACGACACGACGCCCGAGGGCCGGCTGGAGCGGGTCGTGGTGGCGAACGCCGACCAGCTGGTCATCGTGAGCGCGCTGAGCGACCCGCCGCCGCGGACCGGGTTCATCGACAGGTGCCTGGTCGCGGCGTACGACGCGGACATCGAGCCGCTGCTCTGCCTCACCAAGGCCGACCTGGCCGGTCCCGAGCAGGTGCTCGACTACTACGCCGAGCTGGATCTGCCCTACGTGCTGGTCAAGCCGGGCAGCGACCTCGACGAGCTGCGCGGCCGCCTGGCGAACCGGATCTCGGTGATGGTCGGCCACTCCGGGGTGGGCAAGTCGACGCTGGTCAACCGCCTGGTGCCGGACGCCCTGCGAGCGGTCGGGGCGGTGAGCGCGGTCGGCAAGGGCCGGCACACGTCGACCAGCGCGGTCGCCCTGCGGCTGCCGTCACTCGACAAGGGCAAGGCGAAGACCGATCCCGGCTGGATCGTGGACACCCCCGGCATCCGCAGCTTCGGCCTCGCGCACGTGAGCGCGGAGAGTCTGCTGCACGGCTTCCCCGACCTGGTCGAGGGCACTCTCGAGGACCAGCCGAACTGCGGGCACACCGCCGCCGACAGCGATTGCAAGCTGGACGCGTGGGTCGCCGAGGGCAGGGCCGACGAGCGGCGGCTGGCGTCGTACCGCAGGCTCCTGGCCTCGAGGGCAGGCGAGCTGGACGCGCGGAACGAAGAGGGATCCAGCGCCTAGATCGCGTGTCCGTCATGCACTAACTTTCTGGCATGGCTGGATATGCGGACGATCTCGCCCTTGCTCATCTGCTGGCCGACACCGCCGACGCCGTCTCGACGGCACGGTTCCGAGCACTCGATCTGCACGTCGAGGCCAAACCGGATCTCACGCCGGTCACCGACGCGGACACCGCGGTGGAGAAGGCGATCCGGTCCACGCTGGCCCGCGCCCGCCCACGGGACGGCGTGCTCGGCGAGGAGTTCGGCAGGTCGGTGGCGGCGGCCGGGCCGGGCAGCCGGTACTGGGTGATCGACCCGATCGACGGCACGAAGAACTTCGTCCGCGGCGTGCCGATCTGGGCCACGCTGATCGCGCTGATGGAGGGCGACACCCCGGTGGTGGGTCTCGTCTCCGCCCCGGCCCTGGGACGGCGCTGGTGGGCGGCGCGAGGACTGGGCGCGTTCGCCGGGAAGCACCAGCACGCGGCGACCCGGATCAGCGTCTCGTCGGTACGCCGGCTGACCGACGCCAGCTTCTGCTACGCCAGCCTCAACGGCTGGCAGGACAACGGGCGGCTCGACGCGCTGCTGGACATCCTGCTCGGCGTGTGGCGGAGCCGGGCGTACGGCGACTTCTACGGGTACATGCTGCTCGCCGAGGGTGCCCTGGACGCGATGGCCGAGCCGGAGCTCTCGCTCTGGGACATGGCAGCGCTGATCCCGATCATCACGGAGGCCGGCGGCAAGGTCACCGACCTGGACGGCCGCGTTCCCGCCGACAAGAGCTCGGTGGTCGGCACGAACGGCCTGCTGCACGAGAGCGTGCTGACCGCCCTGGCACGCCGCGGCTGAGAACGCATGAGACGTCCGGGGCGGGGTAACCAACAGGCTCCGGTGACGACCGATCCCCACGCCGAAATGCGAGGAGGGGACGCGTTATGCACAATGGAGCGATCATGCCGAGCGATGTTCGTCACCCGGTGGACCGTGACCAGGCCTATCCCCTGGTCCGGCTGACCGGGGTGCTCGACGACGACACCGTCGCGGCGGCCCGGTCCACCCTGCTCGACGAGTTGGCGAACCAGCCGGAGGCGATCGTCGTCGACGTGGCGGGCATCGAGGAGCCGAACCCCGGCGCGGTCGGCATGCTGCGCCAGGTCCTCGACGAGACCCGGGACTGGCCGGGCTCGCACCTGGCGCTCAGCGGGACCACCGACACGGCCGTCTGGCAGCCGAGCGGCTGGCCCATCTGGCCCGGCCCGCACGAGGCCTTCGCCGCTCTCGGCGCTGCCGACCAGCGGAATCACCGGCTGGCGAGCGACCTGGAGCCGGAGGTGGGCGCGGCCCGCCGATCCCGGGAGATGATCACCGAGGCGTGCGCGCGGTGGGATCAGCCGGATCTGACCGGCAACGCCTGCATCGTCGCCACCGAGTTGGTGAACAACGTCGTGGCGCACGCCCGGACGCCGATGCGGTTCCTGCTGGCGATGCACGGGGACACGATGAGCGTGGCGGTCCGGGACGGCTCCCCCGTGGTTCCGCGGTTCACCGGGCCGGTGGCGCCCACGTCGTACGGAGGCCGGGGCCTGCTCTTGATCGACACGGTCTCGTCCCGCTGGGGCCATCTCGCCCTGAGCGACGGCAAGGTGGTCTGGGCACAGCTCGGCCCTCACGACGAATGATCACTGGAATCCGTGGGTAGATTGCGGGCATGCGAGAGAACGACTACCCGGCCGAGGTCAGTGACCCGGAGGCCTCGGGACTACCGGACACCGCCGACGACGACTCCACCGCGTACGACGAGGTGGACAGCTCCCGGTGGGCCGACGGCGCTGATCCGGCCGCGCTGGCCGGCGTCGGCCCCGGCGGGTCGAACCGGTTCGGCGACACCGCGGAGGAGGCCCTGCGGGGTGAGGGCCTGGACCGGCGGCTGAGCCAGGAGGTGCCGGACGTCGGCGCCGAGCGCGAGCAGATCCAGCGGGACCGGGACCCGATCGACGAGACCGTCGACGACTCCGAGGAGCTGGCGTTCGACCGGGACGTCTGGGAGGACGGGCCGACCTCGGACCCGAAATCGCAGATCTCGCTCTACGACGACGGCCAGCTCGACGAGGACGACCCGGAGTCGGTCGGCCGCCTGGTCGCCCCGGACGAGGGTTCCGGCTGGGACGAGGAGGCGGACAGCGTCGCCTACGACGCGGGTGCGGCCGGTGGCGGCGCCAGCGCCGAGGAGCTGGCCATGCACGAGACTCGTGCTCCCGACTACAACTGATCGTCCTAACGGCTACGAAGCCGTAAGAGGGCATTAAAGATTTGGCTCCAACCCTTGCTGAAAGCGCTCCCAAGCGCGCACAGTGCACCGTCGAGTGATCAAGGGGTGGGAGTCTTCGATGAGGTGCGCGCGTCTGCTGCGGTCGCTCACGGCGGCCGCAGTGTTCGTTTCCGGGCTCGCCCTGGCGGCTCCCGCCAGGGCGGACGCGACGGTGACGCGCATCGTCTTCAACGACGCCTTCACCGGCGATCGCGGGACCGCGCCGGACGTCGCCAAGTGGTCGCCGACCCCTGAGGCGTGGCTCGACGGTGAGGGCGCTCTGGCACTCGACGATCCGATGCGCACCGCCAAGACCTTCACCCAGAAGTCCGGGCACGCCGAGGCGAAGATCAAATTACGTCGTACGTCGGGAGCCTGGCGTGCGCTGGGCGTCCTCGACGAGCGGGGGCAGATCCCGGCCGGTCAGGTCGAGGTGCTCGCCGACGACGGCGTGGGCGACGACGAGTTCCACACCTACGCGATCGACTGGACGCCGTCGACGATGGTCTGGTCGGTCGACGGCGTGAAGGTCATCAGGTTCACCAGGGCGGCGAGCGGCTCCCCGTTCTTCCTGGCCCTGAACCTCAACTCGAGTGGCCGGCGGGCGCCCACCATGCTGGTCGACGCGGTGCGCGTCACCATCGAGGTCCCGGTGGACAGCACGCCGTGGAAGAAGTTCACCACGTACAAGGCCGGTCAGTACGTCTCGTACAAGGGCAGCACCTACCGGGTCCGGGAGCGGCACACCTCGCTCCCGGGCTGGCAGCCGAGCCTGGTGCCCGCCTTGTTCGGCAAAATCTGAGTTTCCTGTTATCCGGTGGTTCCGGAACCCGTCTCCATTGACCCACGACAGTCAATCTCTAAAGACTGTTTGGAGTAACGGTTTTCCCTCTCCCCCGGAGGATCCCCATGCGCAAGCTACGGATGCTGCTCAGCGCGGCCGTGGTCGCGACAACCCTGGCCGGCGCGCTGACGCTGGCCTCACACGGCGACACCGCCGAGGCGGCGATCGGCCCGGTCACCTGGTCCGACGAGTTCAACGGCGCGGCCGGCGCGCCGGTGGACGGCTCGAAGTGGAACTTCGACATCGGCGGTGGCGGCTTCGGCAACAACGAGCTGCAGTACTACACGAACTCCACCGGCAACGTCCGGCAGGACGGCGCCGGCCACCTCGCGATCACCGCGCGCAAGGAGAACCCGTCGAACTTCCAGTGCTGGTACGGCACCTGCCAGTACACGTCCGGCCGGATCCTGACGTCCGGCAAGTTCACCCAGAGGTACGGCCGGTTCGAGGCGAGCATCAAGATCCCCAAGGGCCAGGGCATCTGGCCGGCGTTCTGGATGCTCGGTGACAACCTCGGCAGCGTCGGCTGGCCGCAGTCCGGCGAGATCGACATCATGGAGAACGTCGGCAAGGAGCCGAACAAGGTCTACGGCACCGTCCACGGGCCCGGGTACTCCGGCGGCAGCGCGATCAGCGGCAGCCGTACGCTCGGCGCCCCGCTCGGCGACGCGTACCACTCGTACGCGGTGGAATGGTCGCCGAACCTGATCGTCTGGTACCTCGACGGCGTCGAGTACCACCGGGTCACCCCGGCCACGCTCGGCGGCCGCGCGTGGGTCTTCGACCACCCGTTCTATCTGATCCTGAACGTGGCGGTCGGCGGCAACTGGCCGGGCAGCCCGGACGCGAGCACGTCGTTCCCGCAGACCATGCTCGTCGACTACGTCCGCGCCTCGGCGTGGAACGAGGGCACCACACCGCCCCCGGCCACCGGCTCGGCCCTGAAGAGCAACTTCAACGGCCGCTGCATCGACATCCCGAACGGCAACAGCGCCGACGGGACCCGCCTGCAGATGTGGGACTGCAACGGCACCTCCGCGCAGCGCTGGACGTTCAACACGGACGGCACCCTGCGCGCCCTGGGCAAGTGCATGGACCCGGCCGGCGGCGCGCTCGCCAACGGCACCCCGATCCAGCTGGTCACCTGCAACGGCAACCCGGTGCAGCGGTTCACCCTGTCGGCCGCTGGCGACCTGGTCAACGTCTCGGCGAACCGGTGCGTCGACATCGCCGAGTGGAACAACACGAACGGGGCCCGGCTGCAGCTCTGGGACTGCGGCGGCACGGCCAACCAGAAGTGGACGAAGGCCTAGGAGCTGTAGGCGTCGCCGTAGACCTTCCAGCTCAGCGGCGTGGTGAGGTCGAGGTTGCCGGCGCGCAGGAACACCCGCTGGGCGGTCTCCACCCGGCTGGTGTCGCTGTGCGCCGCCTCGGTGCGCATCTCGGCCGCCCGGGCGTTCAGGAACGCCGTGAGGTAGGCGATCTCGTCGCCACCCTGGCCCGGGGTCCGGGCGGCTCGCGCCGCCCGGCCCCGGATCTCCCGCAGGCCGTCCGGGCCGTGCATCACGGCGGCGTCGTAGTAGGCGAACTGGCCCAGCGCCCGCAGCCCGTCGGACTTGGCGAGCCGGACGGCCGGATCGAAGTAGATCCGGTCCCGGGCCTCCTCCTGGACCTTGCGGAAGACCGGGTCGGCGGCGGCCGCCCGCCACGCCGCGGCGAAGCTCGTGCCGAGCCCGGCGTGCGAGTCGGTGCCGTCCACCCTCCGCAGCGCCGGCAGGTAGCGGGCCAGGCCGTTCGACGGCTTGCGGCGGGTGTAGGCGGCGACCACGCCGAGCATGTCGGAGGTGCCTGAGGTGAAACCGACCAGCCCGCCGGTCCAGCCGCGGCCGTCGCCGATGTCCTCGATGTAGCCGTACGACGAGCGCCAGTCGAGCGTCGAGTTCTCCGCGCTGGCGACCAGCTCCAGGGCGGTCTCCTTCTTCGGCGCGGCGGTGAGGTCGGCGGCCGCTGCCGGAACCGCGGCGGAGGGCACGCGCCCGCTCTCGGCGACCGGTCCCGACGGGCCCGGCCCGTACGCCCGCATCTCCCACAGCGAATAGCCACCCGACGCGACCGACCGCCGGGTGGCGAGCAGGCGCAGGTAGCGCCCGGAACCGTGCAGCCCGCGCACGTCGTCGGCGCCGCCGTTGGAGCTCTCGGTACGGAACAGGTCGGTCCACACCGAACCGTTCTGCGAGATCTGCAGGCGGTACGCCTTCGCGTAGACCTTCGCCCAGGTGAGATGCACCCGGTGGACCTCCTGCGCGGCGCCCAGGTCGATCTGCACCCATTGGGTGCCCGGGCCGGTCGCGCTCATCCACCGGGTCCGCCCGTCACCGTCGGCCACCGCCCGGCCGGTCCAGGCCACCGAGGCGGCGGACGAGGACACGGCGGGCCGGCCCTGGGAGATCAGCACATCGGCGCCGCCCACGGCCGCCAGCCCGACGGCCGGCGGCACGAGAAGCACCGCGCCGATCCCCGCAGCCAGCAACGAACCGCCCTGAGAACGCATAGATTCAACGCTAGGGCGGGACGGGTCAGCGACGCCTGCGGTTCCGCGAAATCAACACTATCGCCAATATGACCCCGCCCACGACGAACAGACAGCAGAGCAGCCCGAAGCCGAAGAACCCGAAACCGCCTCGTGACCTGCGGCGCGCCGCCTCCACCGCCAGGTCCGCCACGCCGTTGCTCGCCGCCCACGCGTGCGCCGGGACGACGAGGGCGAGCACCGCACCGGTGACGGCGGCAGCCACACGCGACCACCACTTCGCCAGCTTCATTGGATATGCCATGTACTCAATGCTGACTCATGAGCGCAACGGGTAATGGGGCGGTACCGACGGAAGGAAGACGCGATGGACGCGGATCTGGTGGCGCTGGCCGAGGCGTACGGAGTGGCCACGTGGTACGAGGACTGGCGGCGCAAGCGAACCGAGGTCTCCGAGGAGTCGGTGATCGGGGTGCTCGGCCTGCTCGGGGTCGACCGCTCCTCGGCGGCGCGGCCGACAGCCGATCCGGATCGCCTGCCGGGGACCATCGTGCTGCGCGCCGGCGAGCCGGTCCCGGACGGCGAGATCACACTGGAGGACGGCACCGCCTTCGCCGGAACGGACCTTCCGCTCGGCTGGCACCGGCTGCGCCGCGGCGATCGGGAGGCCACCCTCGTCGTGGTGCCGGTCCAGCTGCCCGAGCCACCCGAGACCTGGGGCTGGATGGTGCAGCTCTACACCCTGCACTCGGCGGACTCCTGGGGGATGGGCGATCTCGGCGACCTGAGGACGTTCGTGGCCGGTGCGTCCGGGGCCGGGCTGGTGCTGCTCAACCCGCTGCACGCGATCACGCCGACGCATCCGGTGCCGGCGTCGCCGTACTCGCCGTCGAGCCGGCGCTTCGCCAACCCGCTCTATCTGCGGATCTCGGACGTCGGCGCGTACCGGCGGGCGGACGACGCCCTGCGGGCCCGGGTGGACGCGCTGAAGCCGGAGCCACCCGCCGACGGCCTGATCGACTACGACGCCGTCTGGACCGCGAAACTGGCCGCGCTGGAACTGCTCTGGCCGCTCGCCGGCGAGGTCGACCTGGACCGTGACCCCGGCCTCACCGACTTCGCCCGGTTCTGCGCGCTCGCCGAGGAGCACGGCCCGGACTGGCGGAAGTGGCCGGAGCAGTTGCGGCGGCCGGACGCGCCGGCGGTCCTCGCGTACTCCTCGGACCGGATCGCCTTCCACGCCTGGGTGCAGCACCTGGTCGAGGAGCAGCTGATCGCGGCCCGGGAGGCGGCCTCCGGGATGCCGGTGGGCATCGTGCACGACCTCGCCGTCGGCATCGACCCGGGCGGCGCGGACGGCTGGCTGCTGCAGGACGTGCTGGCGCCGGGTGTCCGGGCGGGCGCTCCACCGGACGCGTTCAACCAGCTCGGCCAGGACTGGGGACTGGCGGCCTGGCGGCCGGACCGGCTGGTGGAGACCGGGTACGCCGCCTACCGGGACATGCTGCGGCGGATCTTCCGGCACGCCGGCGGCCTGCGCGTCGACCACGTGGCCGGGCTGTGGCGGCTCTGGTGGGTGCCGCCGGGCCTGGGCGCGGCCGAGGGGACGTACGTGCACTACGACCCGGAGGCGATGCTCGGCATCCTGGCGCTCGAAGCGCATCGGGCCGGCGCCGTGGTGATCGGCGAGGACCTCGGGACGGTGCTGCCTGAGGTGACCGAGGGCCTGGAACGCACGAACATGCTCGGTTCCGCAGTGCTCTGGTTCACCCGCGACGACGACGGCGACTACCTTCCGGCCGCCGGTTACCCGCGCAACGCCCTGGCCAGCATCTCCACCCATGATCTCCCGACCGCCGCCGGCTTCCTGGCGGGAGAGCAGGTGACGGTACGCGCGGAGCTGGGCCAGCTGGCGGGTCCCGTCGAACAGGAACGCGCGAACTGGCGGAAGGACCGGGCCGAACTGCTCGCCCTGTTGCGGGCCGAAGGGCTGCTCGACGAGGGAGCGACCGCCGAGCAGACGGTCCTGGCGATGCATCGGTTCCTGGCCCGTACCCCGTGCCGGTTCGTCACCGCCTCACTGCACGACGTCCTGCTGGAGAGCCGTCAGCCGAACCTGCCCGGAACCTTCGACGAGTACCCGAACTGGCGGATCCCGCTCACCCCGGACCTCGCCGAGGTGATCCGGCATCCGCTCTTCCGGGAGGTCGCCGGGATTCTGGGTAAGAGAGGGAGCATGGGGTTCCTGGACAAGGCCAAGGAATTGGTCGACAAGCACGAGGACAAGGTCGACGCCGCGCTCGACAAGATCGGTGACGAGGTGGACCGGCGGACCGGCCACAAGCACACCTCCAAGATCGACCGCGGCGTCGAGGAGATCAAGAAGCGGACCGGCCCGAAGCCGGGGCCGACGCCTCCACCCGCCGTCTAGACGGCCAGTGGCGCCGGCGGCGGGTCGTCGTCCACCGCGTACAGCATCGGGTGCAGCGGGAGGAAGGTGTCCGGCTGCCGGCATCGGGCCGGTGGCAGCAGCGACGAGCCGTGCTGCGGGTGCTCCCGGCAGTGCCGGTGCGCCCGGTTCAGCGCGTCCTCGTGGTGCCGCCCGCCGCCGTACTCCCCGCACCCGGTGCAGTCCCAGCGCCAGAACGGTGCGCCCTCGTCGGAGGTGTGCCGGCGGATCCGCAGCGGCGGGCCGGCGCGATGCTTCGCGGCGGCCAGGATTCCGGGCATCTCGCGGACCGGCGGCGGTCCTAGTGGCCGCCGCTGGCTCATGATCTCGGCAAGCACGTTGCTCGACACCGTCACCTCCGTGTTCGTGGTGTGCGTTTCAGTGTGAAGCGCACCCCCTGAGCCGGATGGCGGTTTTGCCCTTTTTCCCTGCTTATCGGCTTGTTGTCAGGCCCAGCGACGACGCCGTCACGCCCGGGAAGACCGCGGACAGGTCGGCGGCCCCGCACCGGGTCCGCAGGATCTCGCCGATGACGGCCCGGTAATCGGTGGTCACCGCGAGGTCGCCGTCGCGCAGGTCCGCGGCGGTCAGGCCGGGCCACCGCCCGTACACCCGGCCGCCCCGCACACCGCCGCCGAGCACGAACATGGCGTTGCCGTACCCGTGGTCCAGCCCACCCGAGCCGTTCTGGACGACCCGGCGGCCGAACTCGCTGACCGTGATGACGGTGACCCGGCGCAGGCCGTCCGGCCCCAGGTCGGCAGCGAACGCCGCGAGCGCCGTGGCGAACGCCTTCAACTGGTCGTACATCCGCCGGCCCGGCGCCGCGACGCCGAGGTTCTCGTGCATGTCCCAGTCGCCGGAGTCGACCGTCGCGCTCATCAGCCCCGCCCCCGACTTGATCAGCCGGGCCACGTCGCGCAGCGCACGGCCGAGCTCGGTGTCCGGGTAGGCCGCGCCGTTCGCCGGCTGGTACCCGGCCTCGCGCAGCCGCGCTCCCCGGGCCAGCGCGCCGGTCAGCTGGGCGGCGGTCTGCGCGAGCGCGGCCGGAGCGCCGTCGTAGAGCTTGCTCATCGTCGCGGCGATCGGCCGGTCCGCCTGGTCACCGGTGAGCTTCAGCCCGTCGACCGAGGTGAGCCCGAGATACGGCGCCGGGCCGGCCAGCACCCGGGCCGGCATGGCGGTGCCCATCGCGATCGCCTGGAAGGGGTCCGTCCCGCCCAGCGTCCCGAGCATCCGGTTGAGCCAGCCGGTCCGGATCGAGGTGCCCGGCGCGGCCCGCTCCAGCTCCTCCATGGCGGAGAAGTGCGAGCGGTTCGGCGCCGGCTGGCCGACGGCCTGCACCGCCGCGAGCGTGCCGCCGGTCCAGTACGGCAGCAGCGGAGCCAAGGCGGGGTGCAGTCCGAAGAACGCGTCCCCGCCGATGAGCTGCGCCTTCGGCACGGCGATGCCGGGACGGGCGGCGTAGTACGCGGCGTCGCCGTGCGGCACGACCGCCGACAGCCCGTCGAAGCCGCCCCGCAGCGAGAGCAGCACGACCACGTCACCCGCGTAGGAGGGGTCGGCCGCGAACGCCAGCCCGGTGTCCAGCTGCGACCCGGCCAGCCCGGCGAACGCGCCCGCCGCGCCGGTGGCGAGCAGCCGCCTGCGGGAGACGGTCGCCTGGCGCTGGTCGTCGCATTCGCAGGTCAGCGTCGTCATGGTCCTCATCTCAGCGCGAACGTCGGGGAGTTGAGCAGCATCCCCATCAGGTACGGGAACATCCAGCCGGCCGCGGGGTCGTTCGCCTTCAGCGGCGAGGCCGGAGTCCTGCCATAGAACTCGGCCAGCGCTGCCACGTGCTTAGCCGGTGGCGCGACGCCGAGCAGCCGCACGGCCAGCTGAGTGATCAACGCTCCGTACGTGGCGGGCAGCGTGCCGAGCATCCCGGTCGCCAGATTCGCCGGGCGCACCAGCGTGTCCGGCCACCAGCCGGCCGCGATCGACAGGTGGAGATTCCAGCGCACCAGCAGGCCGGACGGGGACGACCAGGCGCTCGCCACGTCCGGGTACCCGTTCGGCGGGCCCCAGTTGAACGGGGCGTTGCCGGCGTCCCGGGCCATCCAGTAGAGGCTCTCCAGGAACTTCGTGCCGGACGTGGCCGGGCCGTAGCCGAGGGTTCGCACCGTCGCCGCGAGGTCCTCGTACGGAGTCCTGGTCTTCGCTCCGATCGACGCCGCGAACTGTGCCGACGTGAAAAGCGCCCGCAGCACCGGGACGATCGCCGACCTGTTGTCCAGGTACACCTTGACCAGCGCGGTGATCAGGTCGGCCGGCGGCTCGTCGGCGACGAACCGGACACAGAGCTTCGTGACGATCCGGCGGGCGGTGACCGGGTGCAGCGCGAGGTAGTCGAGCAGCGCCAGGGCCGCCGACTCACCGCCGGCCGCCGTCGCGTTGGCGTGCTGGAAGGCGAGCACCCGGACGGCGCCGGTGGCGTGGCCGGCCGCGTCGTAGCGGTACGCGCCGGTGGCGTTGTCCACGGTGAGGCCGGTGAGCAGCCGGGCGGCGTCCTTCACGTCGGATTCGGCGTACGCCAGGCCCACGGTGTGCAATTCGAGCAGCTCACGGCCGTAGTTCTCGTTCGGCGCGACCTTCGTGGAGAACCGGTTGTCGAGGAAGGTGAGCATCGCCGGGTGCCGGGCCGACGCCTTGAGCATGTCCGCGAAGGTGCCGAGCGCGTGCTTGCGGATCACCGTGCGGTCGTAGTCGATCCGGCTGTCCCAGACGTCGCCGTGCGGGCTGCTGACGTGCAGGTGGTTGCTCCAGAAGTCGGCCATCACCTCGAACAGCTGGCGCTCGCTCCAGATGGCCCGGGCGACGGCGGCGAACCCGAACTGCCACATCGGGTCCCAGCTGTACTGCTTCAGCTTGCCGCCGGAGACCTGACCGCGGATCTCGGTGATGCCGAGACCGGCCAGCGGCAGCCGGGCGACCACGCCGTCGGCGACGGTGTCCGGGATCGAGGCGGGTGCGAGCTGCCGCTCCAGCCAGGCCTTCGTACCCAGCCTGCGGATCTCCGCAATCGAGGCGGGACTCGGCCCGAACGTGGCCCGGCGCAGCAGATGGAGGGCCTGGTCGTCGGGGAGGAGCCCGGCGGTGACGGCGGCCGGGGCGGCCACGGCCGGCGTACCGGGAATCGCCATCGCCACACCGGCGGCCGCGGCCGTGCCGAGGACGGCGCGCCGGGTCAACGTCTGCTCGAATGCGCTCACGGACCAAGCAGTCGGATCTTTACCGAGTGATCGTTGGGTTCCCCGCGCCGCGCTACCTGATTGCTCCGGACATACTTGCCCGATGGCACAGCGCAAGGCGTCCCGGCGACGCGTGGAAACCGTCGCGTCCGGGATCGCCGAACTGGTGCCCGACCCCGATCGGGACACCGCCTGGACGCTGATGCTGGACGGTGCGCCGCAGTCCCACGTCGACCTCGCCGACCCGTCCTACCTGCAGTTCGAGTACGTACGCCGGATGGCCTCGGCGATCGACCTGGTGGCCCCGGCGGGCAAGCCGGTGCGCGCCCTGCACCTCGGCGGCGGCGCGCTGACCCTGCCGCGCTACATCGCCACCACCCGCCCCGGCTCCGCGCAGCGGGTCGTCGAGATCGACGGGCCGCTGGTCGAACTGGTCCGCGAGGCACTGCCGTTGCCGGCCAACGGCAACATCCGGGTTCGGGTCGCCGACGCCCGGGCCGCGGTGGAGGGCATGCGCGACGCCGGGTACGACCTGGTGGTCCTCGACGTCTTCGCGGGCGCCCGCACCCCGGCCCACCTCAACTCCACCGAGTTCGCCCAGCAGGTGGCCCGGGTCCTCGACCCGGCCGGCTGGCTGATCGCGAACGTGGCCGACGGCCCGCCGCTGAAGTACGCCCGCAGCCAGGTCGCCACGATCCGCGCGGCGCTGCCCGAGGCCTGCCTCATCGCCGACGCCGGTGTGCTGCGCGGCCGGCGGTTCGGCAACCTGGTGGTGCTCGCGGGCCGGACACCGCCACCGGTCGCCGAACTCACCCGGCGGGCCGCCGGCGACTGGTTCCCCGGCCGGGTGGAGACCGATCTCGATCGCTTCACCGGGGGCGTGCAGCCGGTGCCGGACGCCACCGCGACACCCTCGCCGCCTCCACCGGCCGGCCTTTTCGGTAACCGAAAGTGATGACCGGATCGGCCGTAGGTGCACCCCTGATCACCGCACTGCGTCGATTTCGAAAGATCCGATGTGATTCGCGCCCGGTGACTGGCGACACTGGTCGCGACAGGCTGTAATCGGTGCGGCCGGACGATGGCGGATGCCGGCGACCACGGGGAAGGCGCACGATGTTCCACCAGCACTTCCTGTCCGCTCCCGGTACGGATCTGGGACCGCTGGACAGCGGGGAGCGCGTGCTCTGGCAGGGCCACTGCGCCGTCGCCGAGTACGCGTTCGACGAGGCGTCCTCGCTACCGCGATGGACGCTGCCCGAACAGACCGACGTCCTCGTGACCGACCGGCGCGTCCGCTACACCAACGCGGGTGATTCGACGCTGAGTAGCGGCGAGTTGTTCTGGCTGTGGCCGCAGCACCTGCGTGTGCAGCCGGGCAACCGGGAGACCGGGCGCAACGCCACCATCACCCAGATCCAGCTGGTCTGCAACGGACCCGGCGGCAGCTTCCCCGCGCTCGTCTTCGCCGGTGGCGCGCTCTCCACCGTCGGCGACGCCGACCGGCTCGCCAACGTGATGCGGCAGGCGATCGCCCGGTTCCGGGTGGAGAACGCCAACGAGATCGGGGTGCCGGCCCCGCAGGCCCGGATGCTGTCCCGGCTCGTGATCGGGCCGGAGTTCAGCAACTATCAGGGTGGCGAGGGCCAGACCGTGACGCTGCTCGGGTCGGTGCAGGTGCCCGAGCCCGCCTTCAGTGAGCCCGCCTTCAGGGACTCAGCCTTTGATGGTCCGAATATGTCCGATTTTGCCGACGAGCCCATCGACGCGGAGGTCTTCGAGGACGCTCCCGTCTCGGCTGCGCCGGTGTCGGCCACCCCGGTCTCGGCCGGTTTCGCCGCCGACCGGCCCGGCCTCGCCGCCGACGCCATCCGCGCCGAGCAGGCCTTCCGCGCCGAGCAGGACAGCCGGTACGCCGAACCCGACCTCGCCTCCCGCGCCGCCAGCCTCGCGGCCCGGATCGCCGGCCTGGTCTCGGCCACCGACGACGACCGCCCCGGCCAGGTCACGAACCTGTCGGCCTACCTGAACGCCGACGTCGACCCCGGAACAGCCCGCTAGCCGCCGGCCGGGCGCCACTCAGGCCTCGGACGCCCGGGTCGCCGGCGACGCTCAGGCTCGGACGCCCCGGGTCGCCGGCGACGCTCAGGCCTCGGATGCCCGGGTTGCCGGCGACGCTCAGGCCTCGGATGCCCGGGTCGCTGAAGGGGCGAAGCAGCTTCCCTCGGCGACCCGTTCGGCGTGCAGCTGGTGTGCCCGGCGCAGCAGCGTCATGAGCTCCTCCTCCTGGCGGACCCGGTCCCGGTGGCGCTCGGGCAGGCCGCGCAGGTTCGCCTCCTCCTCCAGGAGCCGGTGGTAGATCTCGTCGCAGTAGGCCGGGTCGGTCTCGATGTCGAGGAACTCGGTGGCATGCCGGCGGGCGGCCGCCACATATGTCCGGGCGCGCCCCTTCGGGCTCAGCAGCGACGCCACCACGGTGATCATCAGGACGCCGATGATGATCCCCAGCGAGAGCAACGTCGGGATCTCGGCGACGTGGATCGGCTCGCCGTCGTTGATGAACGGGACGTTGTTCTCGTGCAGCGCGTGCAGGACCAGCTTCACGCCGATCAGGGCGAGGATCGCAGCCAGCCCGTACGACAGATAGACCAGCCGGTCCAGCAACCCGTCGATCAGGAAGTAGAGCTGGCGCAGACCGAGGAGCGAGAACGCCGTCGCCGTGAAGACCAGGTAGACGTTCTGCGTCAGTCCGAAGATGGCCGGGATCGAGTCCAGGGCGAACAGGATGTCGGTGCCACCGATCGCCACCATCACCAGCAGCATCGGGGTGAGCACCCGCTTGCCGTCCTGGTAGGTGAAGAGCTTGTCCCCGTCGTACTCGTCGGAGGTGTGCAGGAAGCGGCGCGCCAGCCGGATCACGATGTTGTCCGGCGCCTCGTCCTCGTCACCCTTCTTGCGCAGCAGGTTTCCCGCCGTGAACAGCAGGATCAGCCCGAAGATGTAGAAGATCCAGGCGAACTGGTTGATCAGCGCGGCGCCGACCAGGATGAACCCGGTCCGGGCCAGCAGCGACACCACGATCCCGAAGAGCAGCACCTTCTGCTGGTCCGCGCGCGGGACCTTGAAGCTGCTCATCAGCAGCAGGAACACGAAGAGGTTGTCGACCGAGAGCGCCTCCTCGGTGACGTAGCCCGCGAAGTATTCGGCGCCCATCGTGGAGCCGCCGAAGATCCAGACTCCGACGCCGAACAGGATCGCGATCGACACGTAGATCGAGGTCCAGAGCGCCGCCTCGCGCAGCCGGGGCACGTGCGCCTTGCGGACGTGGAAGAAGAAGTCGAAGAGCAACAAGCCGATGATGAAGAGAACCGTCAGCACCCACACCGCGCCGGAGACCTGTTGCATGTGGTCATCTTAGGGCTGATCGGCGCTCGTCACTGCGGCGCGACGCTGCGACGGGGTGAGGAACAGCACGCCGGTGAGGTCCGCGCCGCGGAGATCAGTCCCCCGGAGGTCAGCGCCGGTGAAGTCGGCCCGGCGCAGGTCCGCGTCCCGCAGGTCCGCACCGATCAGCAGGGCGCCCCGGAAGCTCGCACCGCGCAGGTCGGCCCCGCGCATCCGCCGGCCGATCAGCTGAGCGCCGCTGTGGTCCGGCCGCTTGCCGCCGGCGCCTGCCCGGGCCAGCTCGCTCGCCCGGCGCAGCAGCGGGTTCACCCGGCCACGGTGCGCGTCGACGTCCAGCGACCGCAGCGCCGCCACAGGACCCGCCGCCAGCTGATCGGTTTCGGTCAGAGCGGCTGACAGCTTCGGGTGCAGACGCCGTGCCTCGTCCAGTTTCAGCGCCTCGGTGAGGTACCACATCAGCTCGTGCAGCTGCCGCACGATCGGCAGCGCCGCGAACATCTCCCCCGCGATCGCCGGCTCCGACCGCCAATCCCGCCCGCCGAACGTCTCCTGCGTGATCCGCTGCCCCGCCCCGAAGCAGTCGAACACCACACACCCCGGAAAACCACGCTGCGGCAACTCCTCATGAATGCCGCAGCGGAAGTCGTCCCGCAGGTTCTTACAGGGCTGCCCGGCAGGCTTGTTCACCGCGAAATCCGACGACTTGGCAAAGGCCGGCGCCACACAACAGAGAGCGGCACAGCGGGAGCAGTCAGCAGCCAGAAGATTCACTGGATTGATGTTACGAGACCCCGATTAGGCGCTCCCGCCACCACCAGGTAAGGTTGTTCTTACCGACGCGGGGTGGAGCAGCTCGGTAGCTCGCTGGGCTCATAACCCAGAGGTCGCAGGTTCAAATCCTGTCCCCGCTACGAGTGAATTAGGGACCGTGTGTTCGCCTGAAGCGCGAACCACGGTCCCTCTTCGCATTTCTGCCTGGGGGCCGAGCCCCCAGACCCCCACGGTGTCTTTCGGTCACCCTCGGCGCGTGGTCGCGGCAGGCGAACTGAAAGCGATTACCGGCGTCGGCGTTCTGGACCGAGCGCTTTCCGCGTACAGGGGCAAAGAAGTGACCGCGACTGAATCCCTCACCGCAACCATCGCAACGTGGGGGTCTGGGGGCTCGGCCCCCAGATAGAAATGCGAAAAGGGACCGAGGTGCGGAGTAATCCGCACACACGGTCCCAATTCCCTTGTAGCGGGGACAGGATTTGAACCTGCGACCTCTGGGTTATGAGCCCAGCGAGCTACCGAGCTGCTCCACCCCGCGTCGGCTTCATAAGACTAGCGCACCGCCTCCGGGGGGTGCAAAACGGCCCCCGGAGGCGGTGGTCACAGCTAGCTTCCGGCGCTGGCCGTCGGCGCCACGGCGGGCGCTGACGTGGCCGGGGTGTCGCCCTCGGCCGCCTGCAGCTGCTGGAAACGGTTGATCGCGTCGTCGAGGGCTTTGAGGGCCTCGCCCTGCTTCACGAAGTCACCGGACCGCTGGGCGGCCTTGAGGTCTTCGATGGCACGGTCGACGTCCGCTGCGGCCTGGGCGAGGTTGCCGGTGACCGCGGGTGGCGTGGTGGCGCCCGGCGTCGGTGTCGCCGGTGTGCCGGTGCCGGGGTTCTGGGACGGTGTCTCGGTGGTCGGCACACCCGATGTCCTGCCGAGTTCGGCGAGTGCCTCCAGTCCCTTGGTGAGGTTGTCCTCGAGGACGACGTAGGTGCCGCCGTCGCCGTAGGACATCAGGACCTTCTGCAGCAGCGGCGCGGCGTTCGCCTGGCTGTTGCTGCGCACGTAGACCGGTTCGACGTAGAGGATGTCCTTGTCGAGTGGCAGGGAGATCAGGTTGCCGTAGAGGACCGTCGCCTGCCCCTGTCTGCTCAGCAGCGCGAGGTCGGAGGCGACGTTCGCGTTGTTGACCATCCGCTGGTGCACCTGGACCGGACCGGAGACGACGGTGTCGTCGGGTAGTTCCAGGATCTCCAGCTTGGGCTGGCCGTCGACGTAGGAGCCGGAGATGAGCGCCGCCATGTTCTCCCGGTTCGCGGGGGTGACGCCGGCGGTGAGCTGGAATCTCGTCTCGTCCTGCTCCGGCAGCTTCACGTTCAGGTAGAACGGGGGCTGCTTCACGCCGGTCTGCGGCGCGTCCGGCGCGTTCGGGACCTCCCAGAAGTCGTTCCCCGAGAAGAACGTCTGCGGGTCGGTCACGTGGAACTTGGTCAGCAGGTTGCGCTGGACCTTGAACATGTCGGCCGGGTAGCGGAAGTGCGAGGACAGGTCGGCCGGGATCTGCTCCTTCGGGACGACGAGGTCGCCGCCGAACGCCTTGTTCCACGCCTTGAGGACCGGGTCCGTGTCGTCGAACTCGTAGAGCTTGACGTCGCCGTCGTACGCGTCGACGACCGCCTTCACCGAGTTGCGCATGTAGTTGACGTCGTCGCGGGCGAGAGCGAAGGAGCCCTGCCCGGTCAGCTCGTCACGCGTCTCGGTAGCCAGGTTGATCTTCTGCGCGTACGGGTAGGTCTGCGCCGTCGTGTAGCCGTCCAGAATCCAGACGATCTTTCCGCCGACGACGGCGGGGTACGGATCGCCGTCGATCGTGAGGAACGGCGCGACCTTCTCGACGCGCTCCCGCGGGTTGCGGATGTACATCAGCCGCGACTTCGAGTTCACCGCGTCGGAGAGCAGGAAGTTGCTCTCGGTGTTCTTGATCGCGAAGACCGCCCGCTTGAAGAACGAGCCGATCGGCACGCCGCCGGTGCCCTCGTAGGTGTAGAGCTCGGAGGCGTCGCTGTTCTGCTCCTGCGGACGGTCGAACTCGACGTTCTTGTCAGCGCTCTCCTGGCCGACGATGACGTACTCGCTGGACTGCTCGCCGTAGTAGATCCGCGGCTGCTCCGCCTTGATCTCGTCGGTGGTCGAGGCGCAGTTGCCCTGCGCGGTGCTGCCGAGGAAGCCGGAGACGAAGTACGGCAGGCCGGTGCCGCAGACCTGGTTCGCCGGCGCCGCCACGAGACCGTAGCCGTGCGTGTAGACGGTGTGCCGGTTCAGCCAGTTCCGCTGCTGGGCGGTGAGCTTCTCGTCGTTGATCTCCCGGGCGCCGACCACGTAGTCCTGGGTCTTGCCGTCGATCGTGTAGCGGTCGACGTCGAGCTTCTCGCCGAAGTCGTAGAAGCCCCGGGACTGCTGCGACTGCGTGAACGCCTGCGAGACCAGCTGCGGGTCGATGAGCCGGACGTTCTGCGCGCTGGAGTTCTGGGCCAGGTCGGCCGGCGGGCTGCCGCTGGCCGCGCTGTACTGCGAGACCTCGGTGGCGGTCAGGCCGAACGCGTCCCGGGTCGCCTCGATCGACCGTTTGATGTACGGCGCTTCCTTGTCCGAGAGGCTCGGCTTCACCTGGAAGTTCTGCACGGCCAGCGGGTAGATGCCGCCGATCGCGACCGCCGAGATGGCGAGCAGGGCCAGCGAGACGCCCGGCCACACCAGGTTCCGCATCACCGCGTTGGAGAAGACGATGATCGCGATCGCCACCACCACGGAGATGTAGGCGAGGATCTCCTTGGCCGGGAGCAGCGCGTTCACATCGGTGTAGCCGGCGCCGTACAGCCCCGGCGAGACGTGCTGCTCGAGCAGCAGCGCGCGGCGGTCGAGGATGTACGCGACGGCCTTGAGCAGCACGAAGACCGCGACCAGCGTGGTCAGGTGGGCGCGTGCCGCGGCGGTCATCCGGTCACCGACGCCCTGCAGGCGGACGCCACCGAAGATGTAGTGCACGGCGAGCGCCCCGAGCAGCGACAGCACCACCGCGGTGAAGCCGACGCCGAGCAGGTAACGCCAGAGCGGGTAGTCGAAGATGTAGAACCCTATGTCCACCTTGTGCTCGGGGTCGGTCACCCCGAACGAGCCGCCGTTGCGGAACAGCATCCAGTCGGCCCAGCGGCTCTGCGCCGAGAGACCGGCGAAGAAGCCGACGACCAGGCTGACCACGGTGACCCAGGTGCCGAGGCGCGGCGCCAGGATCATCCGGTAGCGCTCCAGGGTGGCCTGTTCCTGGGAGTGCGGGCGCAGCAGCGGCCGGAGCCGGTACGCCAGGTAGAGGTTGCCGCCGACCACGACGGCCATCGCCACACCGATGGCCAGGAACAGCAGCAGTCGGGTGACCAGGACTTCCGAGAAGACGTTGGTGAAGTCGACTTCGGAGAACCACAGGTAGTCGGTGTACGCGTCGACGCCCCACCCGAGCAGCGTGAAAAGAATGAAGACCCCGACCAGGACGCCGACGGTGACGCGACCGCGCCGGCTCATCCTCGGTAGAGGACTGTTACGCATGACCAACGTTGGCTCCACACTTCGTCTGGCCGGTGATTCACCTTAACGATGTCGCATCCAGCTTCTACACGTAGGAGAACTGTTTCGTCACCACCAGTGCGGGAACTACGACGCCGTACAGGGCTTCGGGGTTCCGCCTGAGGTGAAAGTCGCAAGCGCGGCGAGGGCGTCGTCCACCGTGGCGACCTCGGCCATCGGCAGGCCGGGGACGGTGTTGCGAAGCGCCTCGGCGCAGTTGTCCTTGGGCACCAGGAAGAGCTCGGCGCCGGCTTTCTTCGCACCCACGAGCTTCTGCGGGATGCCGCCGATCGGCCCCACGTTACCGCCGTCGTCGATGGTCCCGGTGCCCGCGATGATCTTGCCGCCGGTCAGGTCCTCCGGCTTGAGCTTGTCGATGATGCCGAGGGAGAACATCAGACCGGCGCTCGGCCCGCCGATCTTGTCGAGGTCGATCTCGATGTCGAACGGGTTCGGCTGCTTGGTGTCGATCTCGATGCCGATCCGGGGGGCGTCGTCGTCCTCCCCGGCCTTCGAGGTGATCTGCGCGGTGCCGGCCTTGCCGCCCCGCTCGTAGCCGACGGTCAGGGTGGTCCCGGCCGGCTTGGCCCGGATCAGCTCGGTGACCTGCGAAGGACTCTCGATCTTCGTACCGTCGATGGCGGTGATCACGTCGTCGGCGACGAGCTTGCCGTCGGCGGCGCCACCGGAGGTGACCTTGCGCACGAAAGTCAGGACCGGATAGCCCAGCTCGCGGAGCGCGACCGTCTCGGCGCTCGTCTGCGACTGCTTCCACTCCTGCGCGTTCTGCTCCTGGACCTGCTTCTCGCTCTGGTCCGGCGGGTAGATCAGCTCACGCGGGACGACCGCGTCCTCACCGCTCAGCCAGCCCTCTATCGCCCAGACCAGTTCGACCTTGGACTGGACGTTGACGGTGGTGAGCCGCAGCTGGCCGGCCGAGGTCGAGGTCTCACCCTTCTTGACCTGGATCACCTCGGTACCGTTGTCGGACCCGAGGGTGTTGACCGTGGGACCGGGTTTGAGCACCACGTAGGGCAGGGGTGCGACCATGACACCGGCTGCCAGCAGAGCGGTGATCAGGGCGCCGAGGATGACGGTGACACCGCGACGTCTCATGCGCGTGAGCGTACCCACCTACCCTGAGTTCTCTCTGAGCTGATACCGCCCTCAGTCCGCTGCGGGCATTTCGCGCGTACCGTTGGGGACGTGCCTGATATCCCGTTCGGCTTCTCCCTGCCGGGCGCTCAGCCGCCCGACCCCTCCGACCCGCAGCAGATGCAGCAGTTCATGGCGCAGCTGCAGCAGATGTTCGCCGCGCCCGGCAGCGGTCCGGTGAACTGGGACCTGGCCCGGCAGGTTGCGGCCAGCCAGCTCTCCGCGACCGGCGACCCATCGGTGAACATGCTGGAACGCCACCAGGTCGAGGAGGCCCTGCGCCTCGCCGACCTCTGGCTCGACCCGGTCACCGCCCTTCCGAGCGGCATCCACAAGGCAGTGGCGTGGAACCGCAACGAGTGGATCTACAACACCCTCGACGTGTGGAAGAAGCTGTGCGAGCCGATCGCCGGCCGCATGGTGGGCGCCATGGGCGACCTCGTTCCCGAGGAGGCCCGCGCCCAGCTCGGCCCGATGCAGTCGATGGTCGCGACCCTCGGTGGCGCGCTCTTCGGCGGGCAGCTCGGGCAGGCCTTCGGCCAGCTCGCCGCCGAGGTGCTCTCGGCCGGTGACATCGGCCTCCCGCTCGGTCCGGCCGGCACCGCCGCGCTGGTGCCTTCCAACATCAAGGCGTACGGGTCGGGTCTCGAGCTTCCCGAGGACCAGGTCCGGCTCTACGTGGCCCTGCGCGAGGCGGCCCACCAGCGGCTCTTCGGGCACGTCCCGTGGCTGCGGTCGCACGTGCTGAACGCCGTCGAGACCTACGCGAACGGCATCACCGTGAACCGCGAGGCCATCGAGGACGCGATGAGCCGGGTCGACCCGAGCGACCCCGAGTCGATGCAGCAGATGGCGCTCGAAGGCATCTTCACGCCCGAGGACACCCCGCAGCAGAAGGCCAGCCTGGCCCGGCTGGAGACGGCGCTCGCGCTGGTCGAGGGCTGGGTCGGGGACGTCGTCGACGCGGCCGCCGGCGATCGGCTGCCCTCGGTCGTCCCGCTGGGCGAGGCGTTCCGCCGCCGCCGGGCCGCGGGCGGTCCCGCGGAGCAGACCTTCGCCGCCCTGGTCGGCCTGGAGCTGCGGCCCCGCCGTCTCCGCGAGGCCGGCGCGCTCTGGGCGGCGGTGGCCGAGCACCGGGGGATCGCGGGGCGCGACGCGCTCTGGGACCACCCCGACCTGCTGCCGACCGAGGACGACTTCGCCGACCCGGAGGCTTTCGCCCGGCCGCGTTCCGACTGGGACATCAGCGAGCTGGACAACCTCGGCGAAGCGCCGAAGGAAGACGACGACTGACCGTCAGCCTCCCAGGAGGGCTCGGGTGTTCTCCCAGCCCTCCAGGGCGGGGTCGAGGGTGGCCAGCGCGGCCGGTCCGCGCAGCCGGCGCCACTGGGCGGTCGAGGTGACCTCGCCTGGTGCCGGCGCTGTCCTGCGCAACAGCTGCGGCGTCGCCGTGTCCAGATCGTGGTCGACCAGCCACTCCGGCGCGGGCAGGTTCGTGGCGACGCCGAGCAGCCCGCCGTCCGGCCCACCCGGCGCGACCGCGACCGGCCTGCTGTCCAGCGGCTGGAGCAGCTTGCCGAGGGTCATGCCGGGCACGTCCGGCGCGTCCGCGGCGATCACGGCGGCCTGGTCGTAACCGTCCGCGGCAGCCGCGGCCAGCACCGGCAGGATCGTCGGCGACGCAACGTCGTAGATCTTCATCCCCGGCCAGGCGATCTCGTCGGCCAGCTCCCGGTCGCCGGGGCCGGCGGCGATCGCGGCGTCGGCGGCGGAGAGACGCGCGAGCAGGTCGACCACGTCCTCGGCCAGGGCCGCACGCCACTCGCGCAGGTTCACGCCGGGAGGACTCCACCGAACCGGGACCAGCAGGGTCACCACTACACGCCGCACCACGCGGCCCAGCTTAGTGCTCGGCCATCTCCAGGTTGCCGGCCGCGGAGACGCCTTCCAGGTAGCCCCGGGCCCGCTCGGCCTTGGGGAACCGGTTGACCAGCTCCCAGAAGCGGGCGTTGTGGCTCGGCACGATCAGGTGGGCCAGTTCGTGCAGCACCACGTAGTCGACCACCCACTCGGGCATCTCCTGGATGCGGTGCGAGATCCGGATGGTCGCGTCGTCGGGGGTGCAGGAGCCCCAGCGGCCGTTCTGGTTGGTGACCCATCGGACGCTGGCCGGGACGGCCACGTCGGCGAAGTCGGCGAGGTATCGCGCGGTCAGGCGCCGGGCCCGGGCCAGCAACTCGTCGTCGGTGGACCGCAGGCGTTCCTCGCGGGCGGCGAGCCGGGCGAGCATCCGCTCCACCCACTCGGTCTCCTCGGCCCGGGAGAACCGATCCGGGATGAGCACGACGACACGTTCACCGTCGCGGTACGCGGACACCGTCCGGCGCCGGCGCTGACTGCGCCGCACCTCAACGACAGGCTTGCGCGTGCGGGCAGCCATTACCGGCTCGCGCGGCCCTGATTCGGGTTCACGTTGAGACGCTAATCCGCCAGCCCCTGGTCAACGCAAGAGTACGGGCAATGACCGTCTCCGAAAATGCGCACTTCCGCCGCATATACCCGAAAAAATTTTCCTCACCGGCAACACTGGAGACATCCGTCAACCTAGACCATCTTCAACTCAGCGTACGAGCGGCCCTCCTGTCTGTTTTATGCCGTTCTGATGGTAATCGTCGGCGTGTCCCGGCATATCTGGCGTAAAAGGAGCATTTCCACCGGCAGACTCACGACGTCGGTGACACCGCCGACGCTGCGTTGACATGGAACCGGCCTGACCTGGGTAAGTGACCGCCCCGGACGGGTGGCCACATCCGCGTGGTCGCGCGGTCCAGCGCCGCAGACAGGGTTCGCACCCGTAGCCGCGAACGAGGCACCGGGCTGAGCGGCCGACGAAACTACGAGGAGGAACCGTGGCCGACACCACTTACAACGGCTACTGCGTCAAGTGCAAGGAGAAGCGTGACTTCCAGGGCAACGTGGAGGTCTCCAAGACCGGCATGAACATGGCGAAGGGCAAGTGCCCGGTCTGCGGGACGACCATGAACCGGATCCTGGGCAAGGCCAAGGCTTGATCGCTCACCCGGGGAGGGCCGGCCAGCCGGTCGCCCTCCCCGGGAGTTTTCTCGTCAGGCCGTAACCGTGTCCGGACGATCACGTTGAGTGATTCGGGATGGCCTGTGGATAACTCGACCCACCCTGTGGACAAGGCTGCCCCGGCCACTGCGACCCTGTGGATAACATCACCGCTCCGCAGCGCCGCCGTGACAACCTGTGGCCATGTCCCGTACGCCGCTTCTGCGGCCGACCCTGATTCCCGGGTTGCCGCGCTACTGGCGCGGCCCCGATGAGCTGCAACTCGGCCTGGATCCCGCGCACGCCGTGGTCCTCCGGCTCCCCGATCCCCGGACCGCCAAAGTCCTGGATCTGCTGGACGGCGACCGGTCCGAGCGCGCCGTCCTGATCCGCGCCGCCGAGCTCGGTGTGCCACCGGACGAGTCCCGGGCCCTGCTCGATCTGCTTCACCAGGCGGGTCTCGTGCTGCCCGCAGCCAGGCTGCTGCCCGCCACCATGCCCGCCGTCTCCCGAGCCCGGCTCAGTGGCGAGGCCGCCGCCCTGGCCCTGACCGCCGCTGCGGCGCCCGTCCGCCGCACCGGCGACCGCGCTGCTTCTGCCTTCTTCACCAGCGAGAGCAGCAAGGACAGCACCAGCGAGGGCGGCGGGGACCGCGCCAGCGAAAGCGGCGGAGACCGCGCGGACGGCGGCGATCTGTCTCCGGCAGGAATCCTGCAGCGGCGGCAACGGGCGAAGGTCGTGCTCAGCGGTCGCGGCCGGCTCGGCGCTCCGATCGCGGTGGCCCTGGCCGAGGCCGGGGTCGGGCACGTCTATCCGGATCTCGTCGGCAGCGTCGGTGCCGGTGAGGTCGCCGGCGGACCGCTCGGGGCCGGTGACGCGGGCAGCCCGCGACGGTCGGCGGTCGCCACCGCCGTGATGCGCGCGGCGCCGGGCACGAAGGTCCACGGCGTACGCCGATCACCCGCCACCGTGGTCGTCCAGCTGGCCCACGACGAGCCGGTGGCAGTGGTCGCGGCCGCGCACGCCGCCCGCCGGCAGCCGCACCTCGCCGTCACGGTCCGGGACGGCGCCGCGGTGATCGGCCCGTTCGTCCCGGCCGGTGGGGCACCGTGCCTGCACTGCGTCGACCTGCACCGGCGGGATCGGGACGCCGGATGGCCGAGCGGACCGGCGACGGCCGTCCCGGGCGCCGAGCCGTGCGCCGTCGCCACCCTGCTGGCGGCCACCGCCTACGCGACCGCCGAGATCCTCGCCCACCTGGACGGCCGGGTCCCGGAGACGCTCGGCGCCGCCGTACAGATCTCCTCGCCCGGGCGCCTGAGAAGGCGCACCTGGCCGCCGCATCCGGACTGCGATTGCCGGCGACGGGCGCGATCCTTCACCGGACCTTCACCACATAAGCCCAATAGCACCATGCGACGGGCGGAGTAGCCGCCGTGCGTCGGTCACAATGATCTGGTGACCGACATCCCCCGCCGTGCGGCGTCCCGGACCGCCAAGCTGGCCGCGCTGCCCCTCGGGTTCGCTGGGCGGACCGCGCTCGGCCTGGGCAAACGCGCGGTCGGCATCGCCTCCGACGTCATCTCCGCCGATATTCAGCAGCGCACCGCCGAGCAGCTCTTCAGCGTCCTGGGCCAGCTCAAGGGCGGAGCGATGAAATTCGGTCAGGCCCTGTCGGTCTTCGAGGCTGCGCTGCCCGACGAGATGGCCGGGCCGTACCGTCAGGCGCTGACCAAGCTCCAGGAGGCCGCGCCGCCGATGCCGGTGGCGAACGTGCACAAGGCGCTCGCCGAGCAGCTCGGGCCGGACTGGCGGGACAGCTTCGCCGAGTTCGACGACAGCCCGGCCGCCGCCGCGAGCATCGGCCAGGTGCACCGCGCGGTCTGGAAACTGCCGCCGGCCCGCCGCAACGCGAAACCCAAGCTGCTGCCGGTCGCCGTGAAAGTGCAGTACCCGGGCGCCGGTGACGCGCTGATCGCCGACCTGAAGCAACTCTCCCGGCTGGCCGGGATGTTCAAAATCATCCAGCCGGGCATGGACGTGAAACCGCTGATCGCCGAGCTTCGCGAGCGGATCATCGAGGAGCTCGACTACGAGATGGAGGCGGAGACCCAGCGGGCCTTCGCCACGGCGTTCGCCGACGATCCGGACATCTTCGTGCCCCGGGTGGTCGCGTCCGCGCCGCGGATTCTGGTCACCGAATGGGTCGACGGGCGGCCGCTGGCCGACGTGATCAGCGGCGGCACCGCCGAGGAACGCGACGAAGCCGGCCGGCTCATGGCGACCCTGCACTTCTCGGCGCCGGCCCGGGCCGGTCTGCTGCACGCCGACCCGCACCCCGGCAACTTCCGGATCCTCCCCGACGGCCGGCTCGGCGTCATCGACTTCGGCGCGGTGGCCCGGCTGCCGGAGGGCATGCCCGAGCCGGTGGGCAGGCTGGTCCGGCTCGCACTCGAAGGCCGTGCCCAGGACGTGGTCGACGGCCTGCGGGACGAGGGGTTCATCAAGCCGGACGAGGAGATCGACGCCGAGGCGGTGCTCGAATTCCTGCTGCCGATGATCGAGCCGATCGCAGTCGAGCGGTTCCGGTTCACCCGATCGTGGCTGCGCGGTGAGGCGACCCGGCTCGGCAGTCCGCGGTCCCCGGCGTACCAGCTGAGCCGCAAACTCAACCTGCCGCCGTCGTACCTGCTGATCCACCGGGTGACGCTGGGATCCATCGGGGTGCTGTGCCAGCTGGAGGCGGAGGCCGCCTATCGGGAGATCCTCGAAGAATGGCTGCCGGGATTCGCGGAATGAGAAAGCCCGCCCGCTGACGCGGACGGGCTTTCACAGAACTACGGGTCAGAGTCCACCCAGTTCGCGAGCGGCCCGATGGCGGGCCTCCATGGCGATGCGGCGGGCGGAGCGGTAAGCCTCAGGTGCGGTGTCACGCTGAGGCCTTCGCATTCGGGCCCTCGATAACGCTTCGTGGATGAGTCTCATCTTCGCGCTTCCGTTCGTGGTCATCTCGGTACTCGGCTTTCGGATATCGATTACTGCTACGGGGAGGGAGTTCATCTCTCAGGCCGCCAGGCGGACCGAGTTGCGGGTCTCGAGACCGTTCGCGGCGAGCCGCTCCTCGACCTCGACGGCCAGCTCGGCGTCGCGCGCCACGTCGACCTTGCGAGGACGTCCACGGGGCCGCTTGCGCGGAACCACGGCGCCACGCTCGAAGATCTCTCCACCCCAGACACCCCAGGGCTCGCTACGCTCGACCGCTCCGGCGAGGCACTCGACGCGCAGCGGGCAGTCCCCGCAGAGCGACTTCGCCAGCTCCAGCTGAGCCGGAGCGTCGGAGAACCAGAGGTCAGGGTCGAACTTCCGACAGGGCAGGTTTGCCTCGATCTCGACGGTCACGTCGAGTGGGGCCAGCGCCAGACTCATAAAGCCCGGTCACCTCTCTCTTCTTCTCGATCTTCTGGATCGTTGTTTCTCGGGTCGTGCACCGGCCTGTTGGCCGGCAAAAAAGTAGGCCGCGGATCCCGGGTTAGCGGGTTCCGCGGCCTCGAAGTGAGCCGGTGGTCTGTTAGACCGGCCTTCCTCGAGGCGGGACACCGCCGCTGCCATCCGTGTAGCGCTTGCGGGCGATGGAGCCATTGCCACTGAATCCAGTGGTCCCCTTGTTTCCATCGACGAGCACCAGCACGGCTTTGCCCAGCTCGGCCTTCGCCGACATGGACGGGATCTGAGCCTGGTGCGCCCACGGGGCGAGGGACCGCTCGGCGGACAACGGCGCAGGCACGGTGCACGGCAGCATCGACGGAACGAACATGTTGATCCTCATCTTTGCCACCTCCTCCGTAACCTTGCACTCGTGTCCTGATTCTCGGCGAACGGAACCGTTCGCCAAGGTGTGTTCTGAGGCTATGCCTGCCCTACAGCAGAGGGCAAACGAATTAACGGACTAACTTTCGAAGTTTTTCTGGACAAGATCATCAGGGCTCGCACCGGCCACCAGAGCGAAGACCGCCTCGCCGTACTGACCGAGTTTGCGCGGGCCGATCCCGGCGATCGCCAGCAACTGCGCCGGCCCGGCCGGTCGGCGTTCCGCCACGGCCACCAGGGTGGCGTCGGTGAAAACGACGTACGCAGGGACTTTCAGGTGCGCGGCGGTGCTCGCCCGCCACACCTGCAGACGCTCGTACAGATCCTCGTCGAGGTCCGACGGACAGGTCGGGCAGCGACCCAGTTTGCGGTCCGCGCCGGCCAGCAGGGTGGCGCCGCAGATCCGGCAGGTGGCCACTTGCGGACGCCGCCGGTCGGGTTTCCGACTGCCGCGCTCGCCACGGTCGGCCGCGGCGCTCGACGACCGTTCCAGCTGCGGCAGGAACCGGCAGGGGCGGCGCGGGCGGCCACCGGGCGAGCGGGACTGGCCGTAGGAGAGCCACAGCCACTGCCGGGCCCGGGTCACCCCCACGTAGAGCAGCCGCCGCTCCTCCTCCAGCTGGTCGGGCGTCTTCGCGTACGTCGTCGGCAGCGTGCCGTCCGAGAGCCCGACCAGGAAGACCGCGTCCCACTCCAGGCCCTTCGCGGAGTGCAGCGAGGCGAGCGTCACCCCGGCCATCGTCGGGGCGTGCTGCTGCTCGGCACGGCGGGCCAGCTCGTCGTTGAAGGCGGAGAGCGACACCTCCCGCTGCACCCGGCCGGCCTCGCCGATCGGCAGGATCTCCGGGGCTGCCGCGTACTCCTCGGCGAGCGTGACCAGTGCCGCGAGGGCCTCCCACTGCTCGCGCGCGGCGCCACCGGGCGGGGGCTGATGCCGGTTCCAGCCGGTCGCGGCGAGCGCCTCCACGACCGCGTCGGCCAGCGGCGTCTCGCCCGGGATCGAGCGGACCGCGGCGCGCAGCGCGACCATGGCCTGGCGGACCTCGGCCCGTTCGAAGAACCGCTCGGCGCCCCGGACCACGTAGGGGACCTCGGCTTCGGCGAGCGCCTCCTCGTACGCCTCGGACTGCGCGTTGGTCCGGAAGAGCACCGCGATCTCGCTGGCCGGCGTGCCGGACGCGATCAGCTCACGGCACCGCCGCGCCACGGCGAGGGCCTCGCCCGGCTCGTCCGGGAAGATCTTGAGTTCCGGCTCGGGTCCGGCCGGTCGCTGGCCGACCAGCTCCAGCCGCAGCTTCGCCTCGGTGCCCCGGGCCTGCCGGATGACGGCGTTGGCGAGCCCGACCACCTGCGGCGTCGACCGGTAGTCGCGGACCAGGCGGACCACCACGGCGTCCCGGCGGCGGCGCGGGAAGTCGATGAGGTAACCCGAGGTCGCCCCGGTGAACGAGTAGATCGTCTGGCTGGCGTCGCCGACCACGGTGATGTCGTCGCGCCCGCCGAGCCAGGCGTCGAGCAGCCGCTGCTGCAGCGGGTTGACGTCCTGGTACTCGTCGACCACGAAGTGCCGGTACTGCGCGCGGATCTGATCGGCGACGTCCTGGTGCTCCTCGATGCCCCAGACCGCGGCGCGCAGCAGGTCCTCGAAGTCGATCACGCCCTGGCGGCGTTTGAGCGACTCGTACGCCGCGAACACCTCGGCCACCCGGGCCGGCTCGAACGGCGGCTCACGCAGCGCCTTGGCGGCGGCTACGGCGTACTCCCCGGGCTCGACCAGCGACGACTTCGCCCACTCGATCTCACTCGCCAGGTCGCGGGAGGCGGCGCGGTCGGCGCGCACACCGGCCCGGGCCGCGGCCAGGCCGACCACGCGAATCTTGCTCTCCATCAGCTCGGGCATCCCCCGGCCCTCCAGCAGCCGGGGCGCGAAGTAGCGCACCTGGCGCAGAGCCGCGGCGTGGAACGTCCGGGCCTGCACACCGGCGGCGCCGAGCGCGGTCAGCCGGGCGCGCATCTCGGCCGCGGCCCGTGCGGTGAAGGTGACCGCGAGGATGTGCCGGGGACTGATCTCGCCGATCGAGGTTCGGTACGCGATCCGGTGGGTGATCGCCCGCGTCTTACCGGTTCCGGCGCCGGCCAGGATGCAGACCGGACCCGCGGGAGCGGTCACCGCCGTCCGTTGTTCCGGGTCCAGCCCGGCCAGCACCCCATCGCCTCGCACGGTAGGGAATCATGACACCCCCACCGGGTGTTGTGCTTCTCAGCCGCACCGCCGTGTGACCTGTATCGAAGGAGCCCTGACCGATGCTGACCATGTACTCGACGTCCTGGTGTGGGTACTGCCACCGTTTGAAGAGCCAGCTCGACCGGGAGGGCATCGCCTACGACGTCGTGGACATCGAGCAGGACGAGGCCTCGGCCGCGTTCGTGCGCAGCGTGAACGGCGGCAACCAGACCGTTCCGACGCTGAAGTTCGACGACGGGTCGGCGCTGACCAACCCGTCGATCGTGCAGGTGAAGCAGCACCTCGCGACGATCTCCGCCTGAGACGCACAAAAAGGGGCCTTCGATCGAAAGGCCCCTTTTTTGTACGTCGATCAGGGGATCAGTGCGGGGATGCTCGAGTCGAGCAGGCCCCTCTCCTTGAGAGCGCCGTAGAGCGGCGTGCTCTCCGGGTAGTGACCCCACTGGTGGTCGCCGTCACCATTGCCGAAGCCGCCGAGCAGCTGCTTCTGCACCTCGGTGAAGCCGCTCCACTCCGGCCGGTTCGGCAGGTCGGCGACCTCGTCGCGGATGGCGATCCAGCGCGGGGTGTAGCCGAAGAACGCGCCGACACGGGTGATGTCGGAGTAGTTGTCCGACCGGGCGTGCCAGATGCGCCGGTCGAAGACCACCAGGTCACCCGCGTTCGCGGTGATCTGGACCGCACCTGAAGGCTGCGGCCACGGCACGCCGCGGCTCGGCGGGCCGGGAAGCCAGTTGGTCTTGTGGCTGCCGGGCAGGACGGTGAAGTTGCCCCGGCCGGTCTCGCTCACGTCGGAGAACCAGTACGCCAGCTTCACCGACATCATCGGGCGCGGGTCGGTCTCGATCTCCCGGTTCTGGCGGCCGCCGTCCTGGTGCCAGTGCCACCACTGCTTCTGCTCCTCGTGGAGCTGCGGGTGCACGTCGATGTGCGAGTGGTAGACGTGCACGTTCCACCCGAGCAGCGACCAGATGTACTTGAACGCCTTGGGGTGGTCGAGCAGGAAGGCCAGCTCGGGCACGTGGGCGACCGGGGAGAGCTGGTGCAGCGCGCCGGTGGGGCTGAGCTTGCCCTCGGCCTTCGCCTTCTCGTAGTACCCCAGAATCGCGGCCCGGCCCGCCTCGATCTCGCTCTCGCTCAGCACCGACGGTACGACGATGTAACCGTCCCGATCGAACGCCTCCCGCTCCCCCGCGGACATCTGCGTCCACGCCGGGGCTTCCACCTGGGTCATCGGTTCCCCTCTCGTCTTTGTATCCAAGACGCCGTGGGACCCTCACTTGGTTGCCCGCGAACCAGAAAAAGTTTCTGTTAACCGTGCAGCCACTTCTCGATCAGGTAGAAGGCGATCGACGATCGCATCGGCAGGCTCATCGGGACGCCGCTCTCCGGGTCGACGTAACCACCGGCGATCATCTTGGCGATCGCGTCCCGGGTGAACCAGTGCGCCTCGTCGATCTCCTCCGGGTCGAGGACGAACGGCTGGGCGGGGTCGGCGACGGCGTGGAAGCCGAGCATCAGCGAGCCCGGGAACGGCCAGGACTGGCTGCCCGCGTACTGCAGCGAGGTCAGCTTGATGCCGACCTCCTCCTGCACCTCGCGGACCACCGAGGCCTCGGCCGACTCCCCCGGTTCGACGTAACCGGCGAGGCAGGAGAACCGGCGTACGCCGTCGGGGGTGGCGGGCCAGGCCGCGTTGTGCCCGAGCAGGCAGCGGCCGCCCGGGCCGGGGACGCCGTCGTGCACCAGCACGATCATCGCCGGGTCGGTGCGCGGCCACATGAGCCGGCCCTCCGGGTCGGCCCGCGCCCAGCCGGCCTCCACGACGGTGGTCGGCTGGCCGGTACGCGGCGAGAACGCGTGGCTGCGATGCCAGTTGCCGAGCGCGACCGCCGCGGTGAACAGACCGGCGTCCCGATCGTCGAGCAGGTGGCCGCTGTCGCGGAGAGTGACGGCCCGCTGATCCGCGGACGCCTCCACGGAAGCGTCAACGGTCCAGACCGGGGTGCCGTCGGCGTCGACGCCGAGGAACCAGCGCTCGGCGTCGGGCGACGCGGACGACGGCGCCAGCACGAGGGCGACACCGCCGTCCGGGCGATCGGTGACCAGGGCTCGGCCGCCCTTGGCGAGGTCGACGACGAGGACCAGGCCGCGCGTCCACGCGTCCGCAAGCCAGGCGTCGTCCTTCCGCCGGTGGGCGGCGCGGTCCAGGGTGGTACGTGCCAGCGGCGGGGTGCCGGGTTGCTCACCCAGGTCTGGCTGTTCGGGTTCGGTCACTCTCTGCTGCGCTCCACGGCCGTCAGTACGGACAATTGCGACTCGATCTTGTCGGCGTCGCCGAGCACCACGGTAACCGCACGGGAGGGGGCGAGGTACTTCGCTCCGGCCGCGAACACCTCCTCCCGGGTGACAGCGGCGAGCGCCTCCGAGTGTTCGCGGAGGTGCTCGAGGCGAAGGCCGAAGCCCGCGTACATGCTGGCGAGACCGGCGAGCCCGGCCTGGGTGGACATGCTCAGCCGCAGGGTGCCCAGGGCGTAGCGCCGGGCCTGCTCGAGCTCCTCCTCGCCGGGCGGGAGGCTGGCGATGCGGCCCAGCTCGTAGACGGTCTCCAGCAGCGACGGGCCGGTCACCTCGGTGGCGACCTCGGCCGAGCCGGACCAGGTGGAGCCGGCCACGAAGTGCTCGATGCCGGAGTGCGAGCCGTACGTGTACCCCTTGTCCTCCCGGATGTTCTCCACCCAGCGGGAGGAGAAGTAGCCGCCGAAGATCAGGTTGGCCACCGTGACGGCGGCGTAGTCCGGGTCGGTCCGGGTGACGCCGGGCAGCGCGAGCCGCAGCGACGACTGGACCGAACCGGGCCGGTCGACGAGCAGCAGCGGGCCGGTCTCGATCGACGGGATGGGCGGGATGACGCCGTCCGGCGCCCCGCCGGTCCAGCCGCCGAGCACCTTCTCCGCGACGTCGATCGCCTGGTCCGGGTCGATGTCGCCGACCAGGACGAGCGTCGCGCCGGCCGGGCGGACGCGCTCGGCGTGCAGCTGGCGCAGCGCACCGGGCTCCACAGCACGGACCTCGTCCGGCGTGGGCGTCTGCACCGCGTACGGATGGGTGTCGTAGATCCTCTTGAGCAGCGCCACCCGGGCCAGATGCGCGGGCTGGCTCAGCGCGACCTGGATGTGGTCGACCAGGCGCTCGCGCTCGACGCCGACCTCCTCGGCCGGGAACGTGGCGTCGGTCAGCACGCCGGCCAGCAGCTCCAGCGTCCGGTCCAGGCCGTCGGCGAGCGCGTTGCCGCTGATCAGCAGGCGGTCCGGGTCGAGGGCGGCGCCCAGGCTGCCGCCGACGGCCTGCAGTTCGGCCGCGATGTCGATGCTCGACAGCGTGCTCGTACCGGTGAAGATCGCCTGCGAGAGCAGGGTGGCCGGGGCCAGCGGCGCCCGCCCGAACGGGATCCGCAGCCGCAGCTCGACGAGCGGAACCGCCGACCGCCGGATCGCGATGACGGTGAGCCCGCTGGGCAGCCGCCGCTCCGCCTCGCGAGGCAGGTGCAGATCGGCGTCCGGGATCAGGTCGGGCAGAGTCTTGGCGCTCATTGGGCAGCTCCCGGGATGACTTCGACGCTGGCGCGGCGCTCGGGCCGCAGGGTGGCCGCGGCGGCGACGATCTGCTCGTCGGTCACCTCGCTGACCAGCTTGGGCAGCTCGTTGAGCAGGCCCGGGCGGCCGCGCTGCAGCTCCAGGACGGCCATCGGCTGGGCCCGGCCGAGCACGTCGTCGGTGCCCTGCAGCAGGCGGGTCGCCATCCGGGCCTGCGTGCGGTCCAGCTCACCGGGCTTGAGGCCGTCGGTGACCAGCCGGTCGAGTTCCTCGTCGATGGTCTGCAGCACCTTGCCGGCGTCGCCGCCGGGCGGCATGTGCGCCTGGAGCAACAGGGCCGTGGGGTTGCGTACCTGGTATTCGTCGCCCATGAAGCCGATGTAGCCGCCGAGGTTGGTGGCCGCCCGGTCGCGCTGGACCAGGCGCTCCACGAGCCGGGAGGCGTCGCCGTCGGTGAGCACCTCGGCGAGCACCGCGTACGGCAGGTAGCCGGTGAAGTCGCCGATCGGGTCCGGCACGCCCCAGCCGGCCGCGACGGCGGGCAGCGGCGCGATGCGGTCGATGTACGACTCGCGCTTCTCCTCGGTGAGGCCGGGCTCGGCGAAGTCCGGCAGCGACGGCGCGGGACGGGCCGGCACGTCGCCGAAGTGCCGCTCGATCATCGCGGTCGCCTCGGCCACGTCGAAGTCGCCGGCGACCGAGAGCACCGCGTTGCCGCAGGCGTAGTAGCGGTCGAAGAAGCCCTGCGCGTCCTCGACGGTGGCGCTCTCCAGGTCTTCGAACGAACCGTAGCCGTCGTGGGCGTTCGCGAACGTGTCGAACATGACCGGGGGCAGCTTGAGCCACGGGAACCCGCCGTACGGCCGGTTCAGCACGTTGACCCGGATCTCCTCCTTGACCACGTCCACCTGGTTGCGCAGGTTCTCCTCGGTGAGCCGGGGGCCACGCATCCGGTCCGCTTCGAGGAAGAGCGCGCGCTCGAGACCGCCGGACGGCAGCTCCTCGTAGTAGTCCGTGTAGTCGAGGTGGGTCGAGCCGTTGAAGGTGCCGCCGGCGCCCTGCACGTGCCGGAAGTGGGCCAGCTTCTCCAGGTTCTCCGAGCCCTGGAACATCAGGTGCTCGAAGAGGTGGGCGAAGCCGGTCCGGCCTTCCGGTTCACTGCGGATGCCGACGTCGTAGACGACGGCCACGCCGACCACCGGAGCGCTGCGATCCGGGGAGAGGACCACACGCAGACCATTGCCGAGGGTGAATCGCTCGACCGGATATTTCGTCGCGGGGATCTTGATTCTGGGCGCCACGGTACGAATCTAGCGTGTTGGCACGGATCCGCGCGGTAGTCGCGGTTCACCCAGCGGCGTAAATGCGCTGATATCCCGATCCGCCGATCTGTGCGGACCGTGTTGCCCCCGTCACAGGGCTTGACGCATCAATCCCATCTGTTCCACTATTCCCATCCAGCAGATAGGTTAAGCAAAGAATCACGGGAGGGGGTGCACGCAGGTGTACGTATCGGCTCGCACGGACTACGCCGTACGCGCAATGCTCGCGGTCACCGCTGAACACCCCCACCTGGTCAAAGCCGCAGGTCTGGCCGCTGCCCAGGACATCCCGCTCAGTTTCCTGCAAGGAATCCTGCTCGATCTGCGCCGCGCCGGGCTGCTGCACAGCCACCGCGGTGTGGACGGCGGGTACGCCTTGGCCCGCCCGGCCGAGGAGATCACCGTCGGCGACGTGGTCCGCGCCGTCGGGGGTGCCCTCACCACAGTCCGGGGGCTACCCACGTCCACGGCGACCTACCACGGTGCGGCGACGGCGCTGCACGACGTGTGGATCGCCGTCGAGGCGGCCATCGAGGGTGTAGTCGACCACAAGACCCTGGCCGAACTCTCTCAGAACTCGATAAAGAAGAACTAGGAGTGAGCATGAGCTCCCGCACCGTACGTGCGCTTGCCCTTGCCTCGGCCGCGGTCGTGGCCTCTACCGCTCTGGCCGCTTGCGGATCCGACGACGCCAACACCGCCGAGGGCACCAGCGGCGCCGCCGCCGAAGCCAAGACGATCAACCTCGGTTACTTCCCGAACATCACCCACGCGCCCGCCCTGGTCGGCGTGAACAAGGGCATCTTCTCCGAGGCGCTCGGCAGCGCCACCACCCTGGAGACGAAGACCTTCAACGCCGGTCCGGCCGCCATCGAGGCGCTGCTGTCCGGCGCGATCGACGCCACCTACATCGGCCCGAACCCGGCGATCAACGGCTGGTCCACCTCCAAGGGCACCGCGCTGAAGATCATCGCGGGCAGCACCTCGGGCGGCGCCGGCCTGGTGGTCAAGGAGGGCATCAACACGCCCGCCGACCTCAAGGGCAAGAAGATCGCCACCCCGCAGCTCGGCAACACCCAGGACGTCGCGCTGCGCGCCTGGCTGAAGGAGAACGGCCTCAACGCCGACACCAACGGCGGCGGCGACGTCTCGGTGCTCCCGCAGGACAACGCGACGGCGATCCAGGCCTTCGCGCAGGGCACCATCGACGGCGCCTGGGTGCCGGAGCCCAACTACAGCAAGCTGATCCTGGAGTCCAAGGGCAAGGTCCTGGTCGACGAGAAGACCCTGTGGCCGAACCAGGAGTTCGTGACCACGCACCTGATCGTCAGCCAGAAGTTCCTGAAGGAATACCCCGGCACGGTCAAGAAGCTGCTCCAGGGCCACGTCAACGCGGTCAAGTACATCAAGGACAACAGCGCCGACGCGCAGACCGCGGCGAACGCCCAGATCGAGGCGCTCTCCGGCAAGGCGCTGAAGCCGGAGATCCTGGCCGCCGCGTTCCAGAACCTGAAGTTCACCTACGACCCGATCGCGTCCTCGCTCTACACGAGCGCCAAGCACGCGGAAGAGGTCGGCCTGCTCAAGCCGGTCGACCTGAAGGGCATCTACGACCTCGGCCCGCTGAACGAGCTGCTGAAGGCTGACGGTCAGCCCGAGGTCAGCGACGCCGCGGCGTCCTGATCATCCTGACGCGCTGATGGGAGGGCGAGTATGAGCACGGTAGTCCGGATCGACGACGTCACCAAGGTGTACGGCTCGGGGGGCAACGCTCTGCTCGCCCTCGATCACATCTCACTCGACGTCCAGCAGGGAGAGTTCGTCTGCTTGCTGGGCGCGTCCGGCTGCGGCAAGAGCACGCTGCTCTCGCTGGTCGCCGGCCTCGACGACATCACCACCGGCACCCTGGACATCGGCGGGCGCCACGTCGCGCTGATGTTCCAGGAGGCCGCCCTCTTCCCCTGGCTCTCGGTGGCCGGCAACGTCGAGCTGCCGCTGCGGCTCCAGGGCGTCGGCCGGGCCGAGCGCAAGAAGCGGGCCGAGGAACTGCTCGAGATCGTCCGGCTCAGCGGGTTCGGCGGCAAGCGGCCGCACGAGCTCTCCGGCGGCATGCGCCAGCGCGTCGCCCTGGCCCGGGCCCTCGCCCAGAACGCCGACGTCCTGCTGATGGACGAGCCGTTCGGCGCGCTCGACGCGATGACCCGGGACATCCTGCACGACGAGCTGGAGCGGATCTGGCGCGAGCAGGAGCTCACCGTTCTCTTCGTGACCCACAACGTGCGCGAGGCGGTCCGCCTCGGCGACCGGGTCGTGCTGCTCAGCAGCCGGCCGGGCCGGGTCATCGAGGACTACAAGATCGACCACCCGCGCCCCCGGCGCATCGACTCCACCGAGGTCTCGAGCCAGGCCGCCGAGATCACCGACCGGCTCCGCGCGGAGGTCGCCCGCCATGCCAACTGAGCAGCACTCCGCCACCGGCGCCGCCCTCCAGGGCGCTGTCGCCCCGGACGCGTTCCCGCCTCCGCTGCCGGCCGAGCCGGTCGATCTCGAAGCGGCCGACCGGGTCAGCGGCCTGGACGCTCTCGAACTCGCGCCGAAGAAGGACAAGGGCAAGCTCGGCAAGCGGATCTGGCACAGCACCTGGCCGAAACTGCTGGCCGTCGCGATCGTCATCGCGATCTGGCAGGCCGCCGTCCTGGCCGAGTGGAAGCCGATCTACGTGCTGCCGGCTCCGCTCGACGTCTTCTCGGTCCTCAAGGACCTGATCACCACCGCCGACTTCTGGGACGGCGTCCGGCTCACCATGACCCGGGCCATCACCGGCTTCTTCCTGGCCGTGCTGATCGGCACGATCATCGGCGCGGCGGTCTCCCGGTTCGCGCCGCTGCGGGCAGCGATCGGCTCGCTGATCACCGGCCTGCAGACCATGCCGTCGATCATGTGGTTCCCGCTCGCCATCCTGCTGTTCCAGCTCGGCGAGAGCGCGATCATGTTCGTGGTCGTCCTCGGTGCGGCCCCTTCGGTGGCGAACGGCCTGATCAGCGGCATCGACTACGTACCCCGCACCTGGTTGCGCGTCGGCAAGGTGATGGGAATGAAGGGCCTCGCGCAGTACCGGCACCTGATCCTGCCGGCCTCGCTGCCGTCCTTCGTCTCCGGCCTGAAGCAGGGCTGGGCGTTCTCCTGGCGCAGCCTGATGGCCGGTGAGCTGCTGGTCATCGTGCCGGGGACGGTCTCCATCGGCGTGCGGATGCAGAACGCCCGCGACCTGTCGGACAGCGCCCTGGTGATCAGCTACATCATCGTCGTCCTGATCATCGGCATCCTGATCGACCAGTTCTTCAACGCGGCCGACAACGCCCTCCGCAAGCGCTGGGGTCTCACCGGCAACTAGTTCGGCCGGACCGACTCCAGCACCTCCTCGACCACCGGGTTGAACTGCTTGTGCGTGCCGGGGACCGACACGTACAGCACGGCTGCCGTCGGCTTGCCCACGTCGATGACCGCCACCGCGGACAACTCCTCGGTGGCGGTCAGGCCGGGCGAGTTGAACCGCAGCCGGAACTCGCTCACGAAGGCCGGCAACCCGCCCAGCGTGGTCACCTCGTCGCGGAGCGGCTCCAGCGTGTTGGGCTGGGGGTAGTACTCGGCGCGCACGTCCGCCGCCACCTGCCGGCCCACGCACTCCAGGTCGAGCGAGACGGCGTCGTTGTCGGCCGCCGGCACCGCCGCCGACAGGATCGACGCGTGGTACTCCCCGCCGCTGTAGAACTCGGTGACGAAATGCTGGCCGACCCGGTACGGCACCTCCAGCGTCCCGGCCTTCCAGACGTCGGTCCAGGTCACCCACGGTGCGTCGTACTTGCGGTAGGAGATGCCGGCTTCCTCGTCGACGGTCCTCGCCCCGGTCGCCGGCGCGACGGCGCTCGATCGGGGCGCGGGCGCGCCGCTCGGTGAGCCGGTCGGCGCGGGACAGGCCTGCGCCAGCGGCGGCCGCAGATCGGCCGGCCCGGACTCCTTCGAGGCGAACGGGTTGCTCTCCCCACCGAAGATCACGATCAGCAGCACGGTCAGACCGGCCGCCAGGATCACGCCGGCCACCCCACCGAAGATCATCAACTGCCGCCGGCGTCGTCGTGGTCCGTCCGGCTGCGGCGCCGGCGGCTTCTCCGGCGCCTCCGGCGGCTGCGGGGGTACGCCGGAAGCCGTCACCATGCCCGACGACCATGCTCCGCTCGACATGTCTCCAGTGAACACCACGGCACGTCCCACGGGCCGGTACGGCGGTCGGCATTGTCCTCCCGCACCACGCCTTTTCCAGAAAGTTCAGCTACCGTGCTGCCATGGAACTGGTGTATCCCCCGGTTGTCGGTCTCGCGAAGACCATGTTTCGCGTCCTCGACCTCAAGATCGAGGTCGAAGGCGGCGAGCACATCCCGACCAGCGGCGGGGCGGTGCTTGCCAGCAACCACTCGAGCTACCTCGACTTCATCTTCTGTGGCCTCGGCACCCAGCCGTCCAAGCGACTCGTCCGGTTCATGGCGAAGAAGTCGGTCTTCGACCACAAGGTCAGCGGCCCGCTGATGCGCGGCATGAAGCACATCCCGGTCGACCGCAAGGCCGGCACCGGCGCGTTCCGCGAGGCCACCGAGGCCCTGCGCAACGGTGAGATCGTCGGCGTCTTCCCGGAGGCGACGATCTCCGAGTCGTTCACCGTCAAGGCGCTCAAGTCCGGCGCCGCCCGGATGGCGCAGGAGGCCGGCGTCCCGCTCATCCCGATGGCCGTCTGGGGCCCGCACCGGCTCTGGACCAAGGGCCGCAAGAAGGAGCTCACCAAGCGCCACGTGCCGGTGCTCATCAAGATCGGCGAGGCGTTGCACATGCCGGAGGGCGCGACCCCGGAGGCGGTGACCGTGCTGCTGAAGGAGCGGCTCAGCACGCTGCTCGACGCGGTGCAGAAGGCATACCCGGAGAAGCCGGCCGGCGACGACGACCGCTGGTGGCTCCCGGCCCACCTCGGCGGCACCGCCCCGCTGCCGCACTCCGCAGCCGTCTGACGTTTTCTCTCGGCTGACCGTTTCTGATCACCAAAGGCCCTCGGCGCGCCGGGGGCCTTCCTCATGCCCTGCGAACGACAACGGCGTCGCACCCTATGGGCACGACGCCGAAGTACTCAGGCGACATTCACGGCTGCACCGGGCAGCCGATCATCGGCTCGAATCAGACACCGCGGATGTTGGCGGCCTGCGGGCCCTTCTGGCCCTGGGTCACCTCGAACTCAACCCGCTGGTTCTCCTCCAGGCTGCGGTAACCCGACATCTGGATCGCGGAGAAGTGGGCGAAGACGTCGGCGCCGCCGTCGTCCGGGGTGATGAACCCGAAGCCCTTGTCCGCGTTGAACCACTTCACAACGCCCGTAACCATGCTCGTCTCCTCGACGGTCGATCGTTCCCGGCCATTATGGACGGGAACGAGGTGGTAAGTCCCGCACTCTGCGGGGCTCGTGTCGCCGTACTGATCGCCCGTACCGGAGAAACCCGGGTTACGACAAAGAGCGCCTGGGGCAGACTTCCCCACAGGCGCTCCTGAGTACTTGGGAACCAAACTGACAACGCAAGCGAGCGTAGCACGACGAAGGGGGCCGCAACGTGCTCGGCGTGGAAGCGGCGCGGCAGCTCAAAGCCGCCGGATTGACCTGGAAACCCGCGCTCGGAGACCGGTTCGCGGTGCCCGATCGGGACCTCGACGACGAGTTGTTCGTGCTCAGCAACATGACGATCCAGGTGCACGACCGGCCGGAGGGGCGGATCATCGGATTCAACGGCACCACGGAGTGGGCGCTCGACGACGTCGAGCTCGACGAGGCGCTGTGGCTGCCCCGCGAAGATCAGCTACGGGAGCTCCTCGGGGGCACGTTCCGGCAGCTGCGCCGCGAAGGGGGCGATCACGTCGTACGAACAGAGCTTCTCGGCGTGGAGCAGGAATTCGCCGCGTCCAGCCCCGAGGAGGCGTACGCCGAAGCCCTCCTCCACCTCCTCGCCGCCGTTCACCCCTCAGAGTGACTCCTCCGGGATCTCCCGGATCAGCGCTGCCAGCTCGGCGCCGTCCATCAGGTCGGCCGGCCGGACCGTGACCTGCTCCCTGACATAGTGGAAACCGGCCCGGACCCGGCCGACCGGCACACCCGCGAGGGTCGCCCAGGCCAGCCGGTACGCCGACAGCTGCACCGCCGCCGCCTCCGCCTCGGCGCCCGACGGCCGCCGCCCGGTCTTCCAGTCGATCACGTCGAAGCGGCCGTCCGGGTCGGCGAAGACCGCGTCCATCCGGCCGCGCACCACCACCCCGGCCACCGTCGTCGCGAACGGCACCTCGACCTCGATCGGCGTCCGGTCCGCCCACTCGCCGGTCAGGAACGCGTCCTGCAGGGCGGCGAGTTCGTCGTCCCCGGCCGCGCCGTCGTCCGCAGCTCCCGGCAGCTCGTCGATGTCGATCAGCCGGGCCGTGCCGAACCGCTGCTCCAGCCAGGCGTGGAACGCGGTGCCACGGCGGGCCTGCGGCGCCGGCCGGTGCGGCAGCGGGCGGCGCAGCGACCTCGCCAGCGACTGCGGGTCACGCCGCAGGACCACGAGCTGCGACACCGAGAGGTGCGGTGGCAGGGCCACGGCGATCGGGCCGTCCTGCTTCGTGCGCTCCCGACGCTCGGCGAGCAGCAGTCTCGCCTCGCGACGCCAGCGGGCGATGTCCGGATCCGCCTCGCCGTCGGTTGCGACCTCGGCTTCGGCGCCGGGCTCGGCTCCGATTGCGGCCTTGGATTCGGCTCCGATCGCGGGCTCGGCTTGGGCTGCGGGCTCGGCCTCGGCTGCGGGCTCGGCCTCGGCTGCGGGCTCGGCTTCGGTTCTGGGCAGGCCCACCGCGTCGGCTGCCAGGCCCGCTTTCGCCGCCACCTCGGGATCGCTTTCGGCCAGGGCCGCGAACTCCTCGGCGACCGCCGCCTCCGGGTCCGCGATCATCCGGCGGATCAGATCGGCGGCCGCGGCCATGGCGGGACGGCGCAGGCCCAGTGGATCGGCCGGCCACTCGGCGTTCGTCACCGCCTGCTCGCTCGGGTTGGACTCGCCCGGCGCCGGTTCCGGCGTCCACCGGTCCACCACGCCGGCTCCCGTCGTACAGACATCTCTGATCTCGTCGAGGAAGACCGAGGGCCCTCGCGCGCGCTTCACGCCCTCACCCCACCAATAACCCGAGCAGAGCAGCAGCCGACGCGGGCGGGTGACCGCCACGTACGCCAGGCGGCGCTCCTCCTTCTCGTCGTGCTCCCGCCACCGCCGCCCGAAAGTGGTCAGCGCGCCGGCCACGTCCTTCTGCTCGACCGCGTCGCTCAGGTCCAGGACGGGCAGGCCGGAGCCGTCACCGCGCAGCGGGAACGGCAGCACCCCGATGCCACCCAGGTAGTGATCGGAGGCCCGGACCTGGCCCGGCCAGACCCCCTTGCTGAGGCCGGCCACCGCGACGACGTCCCACTCCAGACCCTTCGCCGCGTGCGCCGTGAGGATCTGCACCGCACCCTCGACCACGTCCACCTGGCCCGGCTCCAGGCCGCGCTCCTCCTCCTCGGCGGCGGCCAGGAAGGCCAGGAAGCCGGCGAGCGTGCCGCTCTCGTTCTCGCTGCTGTACCGCGTCGCGGCAGCGCCGAGCGCGTCCAGGTGGGCTCGGGCCAGCCCGGCGTCGCCCGCCGCCCAGCCGCGGACCGCCACCTCCACGTCCAGGCCGGTGGTCCGCTCGATGTCGGCGAGCAGGTCCGGTAGCGGCTGATCGAGGCGTTGCCGCAGAGCGCCGAGCTCCTGCCCGAACTCCCGCAACCGGGCGTAGCCCTCCGCCGAGTACTGCGCCGGGATGCCCAGGTCGGCCATCGCCTCGACCAGTGTCGCGTCGTCGAGGCGGTCCGAGGCGATCTCGTCGTCGTCCTCGTGATCCTGGACCCGGGACGCCGCGATCGCCCGGGACCGCCGGTGCAGCGCCACCAGGTCACGGGGACCGATCCGCCAGCGTGCGCCGGTGAGCAGTCTCAGCAGCGAGGCGCCATCGGTCGGGTCGGCCAGCACGCGAAGAGTGCAGACGACGTCCCGTACCTCCGGGGTATCGAGCAGACCGCCCAGACCGACCACCTCGACCGGGAGCCCGCGGGACCGCAACGCCTCCTCGATCACCGCGATCTGGCTGCGCACCCGGACCAGGACCGCGCTGGTGGGACGGCGTTCCAGCGGGATCTCGGCGGCCGGGGCAGCCGGCATCCCGGCGGCCAGCCGCCACGCCGTCAGCATCGAGTCGGCCAGCCAGTCCGCCTCGTCCGCGTACGTCGGCAGCAGCGCACAGGCGACGGTCCGCCCGCCGACCGCCTCGGCCACCCGCTCCGCCGAGGTCAACTCGGTCACCGCCGCGCCGGCCCGCAGCGGCTTGGAGATCACGTTCGCCACCGCGAGGATCTCCGGGCGGTTCCGCCAGCTCTTGGAGAGGCTCTTCACCCAGGCTTTCTGACCGGTCTTCTCCGGGAACTCGTCGGGAAACCGCTCCAGGGTTCCGGCCGAGGCGCCCCGCCAGCCGTAGATCGACTGGGAGGGGTCGCCGACCGCTGTCACCGGATGGCCGCCGCCGAAGAGGTTGTTGAGCATGGTGACCTGGGCGTGGCTGGTGTCCTGGTATTCGTCGAGCAGCACGATCCGGAACCGGCCGCGCTCGATCGCACCCACCTCCGGATGGTCCCGGGCCACCAGCGCGGCACGGGCCATCTGGTCGCCGAAGTCCATCGCCTCCAGGTCGAGTTTGCGCTGCTCGTAGGCCCGGACCAGGGGCAGCAGCGTGAGCCTCTGCTGCTGGCGGCGCAGCACGTCGGCGACATCTTTGTATATCCGGCCCGGGAACTCGGTGATCTCCGCGTAGAACCGGCCGGTCCAGGCGGCCAGGTCGTCGACGGTGACCAGGTGCTCGGCGATCTCCCCGGAGAGCGCCAGCACGTCGTCGGTGACGGTGCCGGGCGCCCGGTTCAGGCCGGTCATCTCCCCGGTGTACGCCCGGACCAGCGAGTCGACGATCTGCCAGCGGGCGGCCTCGGTGAGCAGCCGGGCGGACGGCTCGTAACCGGACCGGAGGCCGTGCTCGGTGACGACCCGGGCCGCGTACGAGTGGTAGGTCGAGATGGTGGCCTCGCCGGCGAACGCGTCGTCCCGGCCGAACCGGCGGATCAGCTGACCCACCCGGGTCCGCACCCGGTGCGCCAGCTCGCCGGCCGCCTTCCGGGTGAAGGTCAGGCCGAGGATCTCGCCGGGGTGCGCGTAACCGTTCGCCACCAGCCAGACCACCCGCGACGCCATCGTCTCGGTCTTGCCGGATCCGGCGCCGGCGACCACCAGCAGCGGCGCCACCGGGGCCGCGATGATCGCTTCCTGCTCGGCGGTCGGGGGCGGCAGGCGGAGCAGTCTCGCCAGCTCACGAGGGGTGTACCGGGGGCCGGAGTCGGCTTTTCTCATCGCGGTTCGACGACCTGCCGTCCCTTGCCGGAGATCGGGCAGCTCGTCCGCACCGGGCACACGCGGCAGCGGCTGTTCGCCACCGCCGAGAACGTCGCGGCGGCCATGGTGTCGGCGGTGCGGCGCACCATCGCGTACGCCCACTGCGGATCGACGGCGTCGGCCAGCGGCACCTGCATCTGCTCCCGGGCCTCCTTGCCCGGCCCGAGCTGCACCAGGGCCGCGCCGCCGCTGTCACTCCCGAAGTCGGCGAACGCGCCCGCGTCGACCGCTGCCTGGTAGCCGCCGAGCTGCGGGTTCTCCGCCACATCAGCGGCCGAGACCGCCGTCGTCTTGCCGGTCTTCAAGTCGATCACCACGAGCCGGCCCTCGTCGTCGATCTCCAGCCGGTCGACCCGCCCGGTCAACTGGATCGGCCGTGTCTCGTCCTCCAGCCGCACGGTGAACTCGTGCTCGATCGCCAGCAGCCGCCGCGGGTTCGCCGCCAGCCAGCGCAGCAGCTTATCGACCATGCCCTGGGCCCGCTCGTGCTCCGGGCCGGCCAGCCAGCGCGCCGCCAGCTCGATCGAGTCGAAGCGGGCCGACACGTACTCCACCAGCTTCTCCCGGTCGGCGTTCGCGTCCTCGGCCAGCATCGCCGCGGCGTGCACCAGGTTGCCGATGCCCTGCGCGGGACCGGCCGGCGCCGCGCCACCGTGCCGTTCGAGCAGCCAGCGCAGGCTGCAGCGGAGCGCGCTCTCCATCGACGACGGCGTCACCTTCACCAGATCACCGTCGTCGACCAGCGGCCGGTCGTCGGAGAGTGGCCGCAACCCCCACCACTCGTCCGGATGAGCACCGGCCACACCCGCCGCGGCAAGCTTGGCGAGCTCCTCGGCCGCCGCGCGCCGCCGGCCGGGCGTCTCCCCATCCGACACCACGACGGTACGCAGCTCCGCCACGAGCGAAGCCAGCGTCAGCGCCCGCGGAGCCCGCCCCACAGGAAGCGCCGCATCCCCAGTCTCGCCACGACCCGAGGCACTCACATCCGCCTCGTCGTCCGGCTCGGTGTGCTCGTCGACGCGCTCGCCATCGCCGTCGGTTTCCGGCTCGTCCGAGGTCGATACGCCATCTTCCCCTGGTCGGAAATATCCGTATTTATCGTCTTCCAGAGCGTCCTGAGCGTCCTGAGCGTCCAGGGCGTCGAGGTCCACGTCGGTGGGCGGACCGTCGTCCTCAGGATCGGGTTCAAGCAGGTCCTCCGCCTGCGAGCCGCCAGAAGAAGGACCACCGGGAACAGGACCACCGGGAACACGGCCACCGGAAACAGGGCCCGGACCACCCGAGCCGCCGGGACCGCCCGAGCCGGGGCCGCCCGAGCCGGGGCCGCCCGAGCCGGGGCCGCCCGAGCCGGGGCCGCCGGATGCCGGGCCGCCAGGTGCCGGGCCGCTGGACTCCGGGCCGGACGGGCCTGCTGCCAGCTCGGCCAGGAAGCGGCTCGGTTGTTCCTCTCCTCCCGCGCCGCCGGTGCTCGCGGAGGCCACAGCGGTGACGACGAGGCGGCGGCGGGCTCGGGTGATCGCCACGTAGAACAGCCGGCGCTCCTCGTCGAGCAGGGCCGAGGTCTCGCCGGCGACCGCTGCCGCGCCGGTGGCGGGGCGGCCGGCGAGCACGTCGACGAGGCGTTCCGAACCGAGGAGGCTGCCGCGGAGACGCAGGTCGGGCCAGATGCCTTCCTGTACGCCGGCCAGCACCACCACGTCCCACTCCAAGCCTTTCGCCGCGTGGGCGGTGAGCAGCCGGACCGCGTCGCCCCGGTCGGCGCTCGGTGCGATCGAGTCGGCGGGCAGGTCCTGGCCGAGGACGTGTTCGAGGAACACCTCGGTCCGGGCGCCGGGCAACCTGTCGACGAACCGGGCCGCCGCGTCGAAGAGCACCACCATGGCGTCGAGGTCACGGTCGGCGGCCTCGGCACGCCACAGCCGGGCGCGACCGGCCTCCCGGTGGTCGGGGGCCGGGGTGGAGCCGGTGCTCATCGCGTACCACCGGTCGGCCAGGCCACTCGCCCGCCACACCGCCCAGAGCACGTCCTCGGCACTGGCGCCCGGCTCGGCCGCTGCCTTGCGGACGACGTCGATCAGGTGGGCGACGGCCTTCGCCGGCCGTGCCCAGCGGCGCTCCACCATGTCCAGCCCGGCCGGGTCACGGACCGCGTCGACCAGCAGCTCACCGGACGGCCGCCGGTCACCCGCGGCCAGCGCGAGCGCCCGCAGTCCCTGCCGCAGCCGGCGCTCGGCGAGCGGGTCGGCGCCACCGAGAGGTGAGTGCAGCAGGGCGACCGCCGCTTCCTCGTCGAGCGCCTTCACATCGAGCGCACACCGCAGGAGCAGCAGGAACGGCGCGACCGCCGGCTGCAGGTGCAGCGGCAGATCCTCGGCGAGCGTCACGGTCGGCACCCCGGCCGCAGTGAGGGCCCGCTGCACCGACGGCTGCTGCAACGAGGTCGACCGCATCACCACGGCCATCCGCGACCAGGGAACACCGTGCAGTAGATGAGCCTCCCGCAACGCATGAGCGATATAAGCCGTCTCGGCAGCAGGTGACCGGAATGTCCGCACGACGGCCTCAGGAACGAGAACCCCGTCCTCGCCAGCGGCACCCTCGGACGAAGAAGCGCCGCCCGAGGAAGCAGCCGCCGGGGAGGAAGGGGCGCCGCCCGAGGAAGCAGCAGCCGGGGAGGAAGGGGCGCCGGCCGACGCCGGAGCTGGTGGGAACATCTGGCGGTGGCTGATCGGGCCTCGCATGCGCCGCGAGACGCGGCTCGTGGCGGTCAGCAGTGGCGGCTCGACGCGGTGGTTCGTGTGCAGCGTCAGGGTGGGGGACGGTGCGCCCGCGATCGTGCGGAAGGTGGACGGGAACGCGGCGACCAGGGACGGGTCGGCGCCGCGGAAACCGTAGACCGATGAATCCGGGTCGGCGAACGCGACGAGTGGCTTGCCGCCGCCGGCGACGAGCTCGAGCAGCTCGATCTGGGCGGGGTCGGCCTCGGCCAGCTCGTCGACGTAGACGTGGGTCAGCCGGCGGCGCTCGGCAGCGAGCAACTCGGGCTCGTCGGCGAGGAGGCCGGAGGCGGCACGGACCAATTCCGCAGGATCGTACGCCGTAGAGCCCCTGGTGGTGACGTCCCGCAGGGCGAGAACCGCGACGTACTCCCGGAGGAAACGGGCGGCGGCCGGCCAGTCGTCCCGGCCGAGCTGCTCGCCGAGCCGGGCCAGCTGCACCGGGCCGATGCCGCGCTCGGCCGCACGCTGCATGAGGTCGCGCAGCTGCTGGGCGAAGGCGCGGGTTGGCAGGGCCGGCCGCAGCGACTCCGGCCAGCCGATCGCGTCGGGAGTGTCGGGATCGCCGACGACCGCCAGCAGCTCCCGGATGATCAAGTCTTGCTCGGGGCCGGTCAGGAGCCGTGGCGACGGCTCCCCTCGATCGGCGGCGGCCCGGCGGAGCAGGCCGAACGCGTACGCATGGAAGGTCCTGACCAGCGGCTCGTGCACGATCCGCCCGGCGTCGTCGGCGACCCGCGCCTCGATCCGGTCACGCAGCGCCGCCGCGCCCCGGCGGCCGAACGTCAGCACCAGGATGCGCTCCGGGTCGACGCCCTCGGCGATGCGGGCCGCGACCGACTCGACCAGCATCGTGGTCTTGCCCGTGCCGGGACCGCCGATCACCAGCAGCGGCCCGGCGGCATGCGCCGTCACCCGGCTCTGCGTCTCGTCGGGCCGCAGCTCGGGCGCGGCGGGGCGGGGACGCCGGACCAGGCGATAGGCCGGCCGGCGCACCGGGGTCTGGGGGGCCGGCGTGCTCACGGCATCTATGAGAGCACGCCGGTACGACGTTCTTCTTCAGCGAGGTACGCCTGGATGCGCTGGAGCTGCCGGACCGCCACCGGGGGATCGAACGCGAGGAGGCTGTGGACGCGGGCCAGATCGGTGACGAGCTCCGGCTCCCGGTCGCCGTCCCAGCCGTCGAGGAGCCCGGTCCGCTCGGTGAACAGGTCGAGAACGGTGGCGTAGTAGAGCAGCGCCGCGCCGATCGCCGTGGCCGGCCACTCACCGGTCAGCTGCTCACCCGCCGCGGCGCGCAGGTCGGCCCCGGTCGCGCCCGGCCAGTCCGGGTCGGCCAGCAGCTCGGCCAGCCCGGGCACGCTCTGCTGCTGGAAGCCCCGTTTCACGGCCTGCACCTCGACGCCGACCAGGCGCAGCGCGAGATGGCCGACCGGGCTGGGGCCGGGCGACGACCGGTGCACGTCGATCATGTTCCGGGCGGTACGGAGAACGTCCCGCGGCATCCCGCCGGCCAGGCAGTGACAGAGCACCCACACCTGGTCGGGCACGCCGGCGATCCGATGCCGGAGCAAGTCGACCGATTCGCGCAGGGTCAGCGGCCGCAGCCGGATCACGTGGTCGAACGCGCTGTCGAAGACCGTGCGCATCCGCACCACCCGCCGCTCGAAGTTGGCGAGCGCCTCCTCGGAGACCGAGACCAGGTAGACGCAGTGCGGCACCCCGAAGACCGCCTTGATCTCGTTGACGAAGAGCTCGGCGGCGGCCGGGTCGGCGATCCGGTCGGCCTCGTCGACGGCGATCAGCAGCTTGCCCCGGCCGCCGGTCTCGCCCCGCCACCATGCGGCCACCTCCGCCGCGAACTGCCGGTACGCCTGCACCACCTCGGGCAGCGTGTGCGGCTGCTCGGCCCACTGCCGGCCGCGCCGCCAGCCGAGCTGCATCGCCGACCGGGCCAGGCCGGCGCTGCGCTCGGTGGAGACGGTCTGCAGGTAGCGCGTCTGCCGCAGCCGGCGGGCGGCCTCCGCGGCGAGCGCCACCTCCCGGGACGGCCGCGGTCCCTGCACCCAGCCGGCGACGATGAGCAGGGCCGCCGCGACCAGCAGCCAGGTCGTGATCAGCTCGACCGGCGGGGAGAACAGCTCCCGGGTGCCGCGGAAGACCAGCGCGACCAGCAGGAGCAGCGCCGCGGCGACCCTCAGGAGCACCGCGGTGATCCGCCGCGACCGGACCAGCAGGCGGCGCAGACGGCTCGGCTGTTCCCGGGCGCCGAGCCGGCCGAGGACCGCCGTGCACAGCTCGGCGTAGAGGTGCAGCAGGAAGTCCTTCGCCTCGTACCGGACCGGGGCGGCGACCAGCAGGCCGAGCGTGGTCTCGTTCTCCGGGCCGGTCAGCGACGTGAGCAGGGTGGTCTTGCCGACGCCCTGGGAGCCGCTGATCGCTATCGCGCCGGCGCCGAGATCGAAGGCGAGCGCGCTGAGCCGGCCCTCCTCGGCCCGGGTGATCACCTGCTCGGCGGTGAGGCCGGCCAGCCCGGGAGCGGTCCGGATCTGCAGGGCCGGCGGGTTCTGCGCGTTGGCGACCCGGCGGTACTCGTCGAGCAGCCGCCACCGGATCGCGCCGGTGAGGTCGGCCCGCCACGCGTGGTAGGCGCCGATGCCGGCCGCGACGGCCCGGATCGCCCCGGCCACGGCTGCCACCGCGACGATCCCGAGGCAGACGAGCGAGACGATCAGGTCGAACCGGGGAAGGCCGCTGGCCCGTACCGCCGCGGACCAGTGGACGGTTTCGCGCAGCGGGGCGGGCGATCCCTCGTACAGGGAGAGAAGCCCTGACCAGAACACCTGAACCAGACGTGGCACCGCGAAGATCAGCACCGGCGCGGCGGCGACGGCGAGCAGCGGCAGCCAGGCGAGCCGGACCCGCGCGGCGTCCCGGCTGCGCTCGGTGGCGTCGAAGAGCGCGGCCTGATCACGCAGGCCACGGCTCACGACGGTTCCCCAGCTCACGTCGAACGCGGCGGCCAGTCCGAGGAACTCCGGCGTCGATCCGAGCGGGACGGCCAGCTTCTCGCAGCGGGTACGGTGCCAGCCCAGCACCAGGTCACTGATGATCTCGCTGATCAGGTCGAGCAGTTCCTCGGCGCTGCTGTCCTGCCAGATCGGGCGGCCGAGGTACCAGTGGTGCCGGGCGAAGGCGATCCGCCACCGCCCCAGTATCAGGACCGGCCCCCCGGACGGCGTGTCGGCGATCAGGGCACGTCCACGGTGGTGCATCGGCACCAGCACCCGGACCGTGTCACCCACCTGCGGCGGCCTGGCCTGCGGCGGGAACAGCGCCCACGCCTCCAGCCGCGGCTCGGCCGTGAGGATACGGACCCGGGTGAAGAACATGTCGAAGTCGTCGACCAGGTCGATCCGGCCGGACCGCTCGATCCAGAGCAGGCGCTGGAGACCCGCCCCGCCGAAGACCAGCAGGACCAGCCCGCCGCTACGCCGGCCGCCGCGAGGAAACCGCCGGCGAGCAGCAGGAAAGCAGTCGCGCCGAGCAGCCCGGCGAGCAGCAGGAGGAGAAACCGCCGGGAGCCCACATCGGAATCTCACCGCCCACAGCACGCCGGGGCAAGAGGACCACCCGAAGCGCGCCCGGGCACGAGGTCAGGCCTTCAGCGACTCCTCGATCAGGTCGACCGCCTCGGGCACGCTACGGGCCCGCAGGATCATCTCCATGGCGGCGGGCCGGACGAACTTGTCGTCCACGAGACCGCCGAGCCAGCTCCACAGGCCGTCGTAGAAGCCGTCCGGGTCGAGCAGGACGATCGGCTTGCGGTGCACGCCCAGGGTCGCCGTCGTCCACACCTCGAACAGCTCGTCCAGCGTGCCGAGGCCGCCGGGCAGGGTGATGAACGCGTCGGACCGCTCGATCATCAGATTCTTCCGCGAGCTCATGTCGCCGGTCACGACCAGCTCGTCCGAGGAGAGGTCGGCGACCTCCAGGTCGACCAGGCACTGCGGGATGATCCCGAGCGTCCGCCCGCCCCCGGCCCGGGCGCCGTCGGCGACCGAGCCCATCATGCCGACGCAGCCGCCGCCGGAGACCAGGACGTGCCCGCGCTCGGCGAGGACCCGGCCGGTCTCCTCGGCCAGGTCGAGCCAGCGCTGCTCGAGGGTGGTGGACGACGCGCAGAAGACGCAGACGGCCGCCACGTCAGGACTTCCCGAGGGCGGCGTCGGCGTCCACGATGATCCGGACGGCTTCGGCGACGTCGTCGGTGACCTGTATCAGTTCGAGATCCATGGCACTGATCTTGCCTTCGTCCAGCATCCGCCGCTTCATCCAGTCGAGCAGGCCGGACCAGTACTCGACGCCCATCAGGATCACCGGGAACCGGGTGACCTTCTTCGTCTGCACCAGCGTGATCGCCTCGAACAGCTCGTCGAGCGTGCCGAAGCCGCCGGGCAGCACCACGAAGGCCTGCGCGTACTTCACGAACATGGTCTTGCGTACGAAGAAGTAGCGGAAGTCGATGCCGACGTCGACCCAGTCGTTGAGACCCTGCTCGAACGGCAGCTCGATGCCGAGGCCTACGGACATGCCGCCGGCCTCGGTGGCGCCGCGGTTCGCCGCTTCCATGACGCCGGGGCCGCCGCCGGTGATCACCGCGTAGCCGGCTTCGGCGAGGGCCGCGCCGAGGTTCTCGGCCAGCTCGCACTCGAAGCTGTCGGCGCTGCTGCGGGCCGAGCCGAAGACACTCACCGCCGGCGGCAGGTCGGCCAGGGTGTCGAACCCCTCGACGAACTCCGAGAGGATGCGCAGCGCCCGCCAGGCGTCCTTGGTCTTCCACTCGCCGCGATGGTGCGAATCGAGCAGTTTCTCGTCGGCGGTGCTCGGCGGGATGGAGTCACGGCGCAGCGTGACGCCGCCCCGATGACGCTCCGGGCCTGGTTGCGGTCGCCCGTTGGTGCTGTCCGTCATGCGTCCAAGGTAGTGCGGACGGTCAGTACCCGGTGAATAACCGGGTGCGTTTCGGTAAGAGGATTGCGACCGGGAGACCTTTTTGCCAGATTGAAGCAACCGAACGTAGTCCTGCGACGTCTGTACTGTTACCAACCTCAATCACATGGCGGGTGCCTGTGACGAATCGTTTTGAGCGCCTCAAGATGCAGCGCCGCATGCAGCGCCGGATCCGCCTGGTGGTGGAGGAACGGCGGATGGCCTTCGCGGCGCGGAACAACGAGCCGACGGTGGACCTCGAAGCCACCATGGAGATACCGCCCCCGGCGCAGCGTGCCGTGGGGCGGGTGAGCATCGAGACCTTCTAGATGTCCGTGGCCGGGGCGAGCCAGCGATACAACGTCGCAGCCCCGTCCCGGATCTTGCCGATCTCGACGTGCTCGTCGGGAGCGTGCGCCAGCGCCGGGTCGCCCGGTCCGTAGTTGAGGGCCGGGATGCCGAGGGCGGCGAAGCGGGCCACGTCGGTCCAGCCCAGCTTCGCGGCCGGCTCGATGCCGATCGCGCCCAGGAAGTCGCGGGCCGGCGCGGCGTCCAGCCCGGGCAGAGCGCCCGGCGCCGAGTCGGTCACCTCCAGCTCATAGCCTTCGAAAACCTCCCGCAGGTGGTCGAGGGCCTGTTCCTCGGACCGGTCCGGAGCGAACCGCAGGTTCACATCGAGCCAGGCCTCGTCCGGGACCACATTTCCGGCGATGCCACCGGAGATCCGGACCGCGCTCAGACCCTCCCGGTAGGTGCAGCCGTCGATCGTCACGGTCCGCGCGTGGTACTTCTCCAGCCGGCGCAGCACCTCGCCCATCGCGTGGATGGCGTTGACGCCGCGCCAGGCCCGGGCCGTGTGCGCCCGGCGGCCACGGGTGTGCACCCGGACCCGCATGGTGCCCTGGCAGCCGGCCTCGACCGCGCCGAACGTCGGCTCCAGCAGGACCGCGAAGTCGGCCTGCAGCCATTTCGGGTGGGCCTCGGCGACCAGGTTCAGCCCGTTGAACTCGGGCTCGATCTCCTCGGCCTCGTAGAAGAGGTAGGTGATGTCGTAGGCCGGGTCGGGCAGGGTGGCCGCCAGATGCAGGGCCAGGGCGACGCCGGACTTCATGTCCGAGGTGCCGCAGCCGTAGATCAGGTCGTCGACGACAGTGGACGGCCAGTTGCCGTTGATCGGAACGGTGTCGAGGTGACCGGCCAGGATCACCCGCTGCTCCCGGCCCAGTCCGGTGCGCGCCATCACCGTGTTGCCCAGCCGCTTGACGGTGAGGTGATCGACCTGGCGGAGGGCGTCCTCGACGCAGTCGGCGATCACCTTCTCGTCGCGGGAGACGGACTCGACGTCGACCAGAGCACGGGTGAGCTCGACCGGGTCTACCAGCACGTCCGGGGTAAGCGGGTTGGCCATGTGCGCACCATACCGGGGCCCCGTGACCCGGCCGCCGCCTCATTACGGTCCGGTAGGGTTCGGGTCGTGGAAACCGCGTTCTCGACTTCGCCCGCCTGGGGCATCGGCCTCGCCACCGTGACCGCCGAGGGGCAGGTGCTCGACACCTGGTTCCCCTCCGGATACCTGGGTCTCGGTGAGGAGCCCGCCGACGTTCCGGCGCTGCCGGCCGGGCTGACCGGTCCGAAGCTGCTGCCCGGACTCTCGACGGTCGAGGTCCGCACTGTGATCAAGTCGCTGACCGACCCGATCACCGACGCTTCCGACGCGTACCTCCGCCTGCACCTGCTGTCGCACCGGCTGGTCCAGCCGAACGCGCTGAACCTGGACGGCATCTTCGGCAAGCTGGCGAACGTGGCCTGGACCTCGGCCGGCCCGTGCCCGCCGGAGCGGGTCGACGAGCTGCGCCTGCTGGAGCGCGCGGCCGGTCGTCACCTGTCCGTCTTCGGCGTCGACAAGTTCCCGAAGATGACCGACTACGTGGTGCCCGCCGGCGTCCGGATCGCCGACGCCGACCGGGTCCGCCTCGGCGCCCACCTGGCCTCCGGCACGACGATCATGCAGGAGGGATTCGTCAACTTCAACGCCGGCACGCTCGGCACCTCGATGGTCGAGGGCCGGATCGTGCAGGGCGTCGTGGTCGGCGACGGCTCGGACATCGGCGGCGGCTCGTCGATCATGGGCACGCTCTCCGGCGGCGGCAAGGAGAAGGTGCGCATCGGCGAGCGCAGCCTGCTCGGCGCGAACGCGGGCGTCGGCATCTCGCTCGGCGACAACTGCGTGGTCGAGGCCGGCGTCTACATCACCGCCGCGTCCAAGATCTCGCTGCCCGACGGCCGTGTGGTGAAGGCCATCGAGCTGTCCGGTGTGAACAATCTCCTGTTCTGGCGCAACTCGGTCTCCGGAGCGCTGGAGGCGAAGCCGCGCAAGGGCACCGGCATCGAGCTCAACAGCGCGCTGCACGCGAACGACTAAGGGCGAAGCAACCTGACGGCCGCTGTGCGAACGGCGGCCGTCAGCGTCTCCAGGATCGCCGACTCGATCTTCCAGCGCTGCCAGTGCAGCGGCACGTCCAGGAACCGTCCCGGGACGACCTCGACGAGCCGGCCGGCCTCCAGGTCCGGGCGGGCGTGCTGCTCGGGCATCATCCCCCAGCCGAGTCCCTGCCGGATCGCCTCCTCGAACGACGCCGCGGCGGGCACGTAGTGGGCCGGCGGCAGGGGACGGTCGCCGAAGAAGCGCTGCTGGAGCTCGTCCTTGCGGTTGTAGACGACGACCGGCGCGGTTCCGAGATCAGCGATGGGGGCGGCGGAGACCGCCAGGTACCGCATCACCCCGAGCTTCTCCACCCGGCAGCCCTGCACCGCCACGTGATCCGCGGTGACCGCGGCCATCGCCTGCCCGGTGCGCAGCAGCTCGGCCGAGTGGTCCTGATCGTCCACGTGCAGCTCGAACCGGACGTCCGGGACGGCGGTCAGGACCGGCAGGAACCAGGTGTTCAGCGAGTCCGCGTTCACCACCACGGAGAGCCGGGCGCCGTCCCGGGCCTGCCCGAGCGCCTCCTGCTCCAGCAAGGCGACCTGCCCGGCGAACCGGACCAGGGCCTGCCCGGCGTTGGTCGCGGCGCACGGCCTGCCCCGGCGGACCAGCACCTGCCCGACCGTCTGCTCGAGCGCCTTGATCCGCTGACTCACCGCGGACGGCGTGATGTGCAGCGCGCGGGCCGCCGCCTCGAAGCTGCCCTGCTCGACGACGGCCTGGAAGGTGGCGAGTTGAACCCGGTCCATGTTAAGCAACGCTAATCCATCGTAAAAATCTTTAGCTGGACCACAACAACAACGAAATCTAGCGTCGGGTCCATGCTCACCTCCGCACTGGCCGGTTTCGCCGCGTCCGCCGTGCTCATCATCGCCATCGGCGCGCAGAACGCGTTCGTGCTGCGCCAGGGCCTGCGCCGCGAGCACGTGCTCCCGGTCGTCCTGCTCTGCGCCTTCTCCGACCTCGCGCTCATCACGGCCGGCATCGCCGGCCTCGGCGCGGTCATCAGCGCGCAGCCCGGCCTGGTCACCGCGATCAGGTGGGTGGGCGCGGCCTTCCTTCTGGGGTACGCCGTCCTCGCGGCCCGCCGCGCTCTCACCCCGCAACGGCTGGAGACGGCCGGTCAGGCGCCGTCCACGCTCCGGGCCACCCTGCTCACCTGCCTGGCGCTGACCTACCTGAACCCGCACGTCTACCTGGACACCGTGCTGCTGCTCGGCTCGATCGCCCAGCAACACCCGCACCGCTGGCTCTTCGGCATCGGCGCGGCAGCGGCCAGCCTGAGCTGGTTCGCCGTGCTCGGGATCGGTGCCCGCAAGCTCGCCCCGCTGCTCGCCCGGCCCGGCGCCTGGCGGGTGCTGGACGGCCTGATCGCGCTGGTGATGGCCGCCCTGGGAATCACCCTCATAGTGCAGGCTTGACTCTCCAGCAGGTCGAGACACCAGGGTCGGGGATGTGAGCGACACACGAGGCATCGGGGACGCGGCGCGGGCGAGCGGACTGAGCGTCAGCGCGCTGCGGTACTACGACGGCGCGGGCGTGCTGGTCCCGGCCGTCGTGGATCCGGCGACCGGCTATCGCCGGTACTCCGCCGAGCAGATCAAGGCGGCCCGGCTGATCGCCGGGCTGAGGCGGGTGGGCATGCCGGTCGCGGAGATCGCGCAGGCGGTGCGAGACCTGGGTGAGGAGCCTTCTTCGGTACGCCGGAAGCTCCACGATCACCAGGCTCGCTTGGAGGCCGGCCTCGCCGATGCGCGTCGTGAGCTCCGTCGCCTGCACGCGCTGCTCGACCTGGAGGAGAACCTGATGACCCGCGTGAGCCTGAACTCCGCAGCCCTGTCCGCCGCCCTCGACGCCGTCCGTTTCGCCGCTGCCGCCGCTGCCGATCCGATCCCGCTCGGCGTGCTCTTCGAGACCGGGGACGAGGTGCTCACGCTCGTCACCACCGACCGGTACCGGCTCGCCGTCGCGTCGGCGCCGGCCCGGGTCGAGGGGCCGCCCGCCCGGCGGTTCCTGCCACTCGACCTCGCGGACCGGGTGCGCGGCCTGCCGGCCGGCACGATCACGCTGGACCTGACCGACGACCGGGCGCGGGCGCAGTCCGGCGACACGGTGGTCGAGGGCGAACCGATCGACATGGACTTCCCCGACTACCGGCGACTGCTGCCGGTGGCGGGCGAGCAGGCCCGTCAGGTGCCGGTCGACCCGGCCGAGCTGCGCGAGCAGCTCTCGGCAGCCGCGGTGACCGTCAGAGAGCATGAGGGTCACCCGTACCCCTGCCTGGTCCTGGGCCTGGACCAAGCGGGAAGCCTGCGCCTGGTCTCCCAGGGTGAGTGGGAGGCGGACGCTGACGCGCACGTCGCGGTGAACCGGGAGTTCCTGCTCGAAGCGATCGACGCCGGTGGACCCGGTCAGCTGGTGCTGGAACTGGACGGGCCGCTGCGTCCGCTCGCGGTGCGGGTTCCGGGGGACGACTCCCGATTCTCCCTGCTGATGCCCGTCCGTCCCTAGCCACGGCGGTTCTGGTAACCGTTGCGACACAGTCCGGCACCGGTACCGCATGGAACGCGTGATCCAGTCGCTGTTCGCGCGGGGGCCCGGCTAATTTTCCGTGGTGCGCAGCAACCGGCAGGAGGACGAACTCAACGCCGCGGCTACCGGCGCCTCCATGACCGGGTGGGAATTCGCCTGGCTGGACGGCCTGGCCGTGGCGTCCGAGCCCTCATGGTCGTACCCCGAACTGGCCCGCCCTCTGATCCGCCGGTCCGCCGCCGTGCTCGACCTGGACACCGGCGGCGGCGAGCTGCTCGCCGAGCTGGCCCCTCTCCCGGCGCACACCGTCGCGGTGGAGAGCTGGTCCCGGAACACCCCGGCCGCGGCCGCCCGCCTCGGCCCGTTCGGTGTCCCGGTGCACGCCGAACTGCCCTCCGGGGAGAACGAGTTCGACCTGGTGCTGAGCCGGCACGGCAGGCTTCCGGCGTTCGACATCGCCCGCCTGCTCAAACCAGGCGGCGTCCTGCTCACCCAGCAGGTCGGCAGCGACGACCTCGCCGACCTCAACGTGGCCCTCGACGCCCCGCCGCCGCACCCGCGCCGGTGGGACGCCGAGGTTGCGGCCGCCTCACTGCGAGCCGCCGGCCTGCGCGTCACCGACGTCCGCGAGGAACATCCGCTCGTGGCCTTCCACGACATCACCGCGGTCGTCCACCAGCTGCGCACCGTTCCGTGGCAGATCCGCGACTTCAGCCCGCAGCGCTACGAACGAGCCCTGGCCCGCCTCGCCGCCACCATCCGGGCCCGCGGAGTCTTCACCGCTCGGGCGCACCGGTTTCTCGTCCAGGCCGAGCGGCCGACAGAGGCATAAGGCGCAAACCCTTTTCAGGGGACGGGTGTCCGCTCTCCGGGAATCATCGCGCCGCGCGACTCTGAGACTCCACGTACTGTCTCGGACCTCTATCCGGGAGTCCCTCGACCAGCGCTGATTTGGTGAGCGGGCCCGCCACGCGCTAAGCGGGCGTCCGGGCAGGAAGGCGTGGTCGCGGGTGGATCGCGGTACGGCGCGCACGCAGCGGCTTAGCACGATGTCATCACTCGGGCGGGTTAAACCGTATGGGCACACCTGTCCGATTTATGCACTGGAAGGGCGTACGGAAAACCGATCACATCGGACATCTCTATCGGGGAACGTTGTATGAGCGCCGAACACGGCATTCCCACTGGCCTTCGAGGAGGAGCGAGCCGCCATGCCCCACCTGGACAGACCACCGGCGTCCGCCGCCGCGAAGGCCGCCCTGTGAACCGGCGTGACGTCCTGACGAACTTCCGGGAGGGCGGCGCGCGGCAGAACCGCGGGCCCGGCATGCCCCGCACCGATCGGCCCGGCGTGAAGCCACCCGCCGCGGACATCGAGCTCGACCCGGCGGATCACGAGGAGCCGACCTGGGAGGTGCACCGGCCGGGTGCGCCCCGGCGCCGGTTCGACAAGCGGGCCCGGGCCATCCTCACCGCGGCGGCGGTCGCCGCGCTGCTCGCGAACGCCGGGGCGGCCTGGGCGTACTGGCGGTTCAACGGTCCGGACGATCAGCAGCCGGCGGCGGTCACCACCGGCACCGCGTTCGAGATGGCGCTGAGCGGCAGCTCCGACCCGGAGCACTCGCTGAGGGCCGGCACCGCCGGGAACCTCACGGTCACCGTGACGAACCAGCATCCGGTGCCGATCCGGATCACCGCGGTCCAGCCGCTGGCCGGCACCGCCGTCGCCGACGACGAGCACCGCGAGGCCGGCTGCGCCGCCACCCGGGTCGAGATCAGCCGGAGGGTGTTCGCGGTCTCCTGGGAGGTTCCGAAGAACACCGTCGGAGCGTTCGTGCTGCCCGATGCCCTGTCGATGCGGGCGGGGGGCCCGGCCTCGTGCCGGGGGGCGACCTTCACCGTTCCCATGCGGGCTCAGGCCGTACGTCCATGATGGCCTTGATCGTCAGACCTTGATCCGCTGCGGGGTGGCCGGGCGTTCGAGCGTGGACGGGTCGACCACGACGGCCGTGTGCAGGACCGCTCGCGCGTGCTCGGTGGCGACCTCGACGAGCCGGTGGTCGTGGCTGGCCGCCTCGATGCCGTCGGCGATCACCTTGGCCGTGGCGTCGCCGTAGGTACGGGCGTCATGGATCTCCCGCTCGTGGATGAGCGACGCCTCGTGCTCGCGCAGCCGGGCGGCCCGCGCCTCGGACCGCTCGTAGGCGTTGCCCCGGGAGACGAACTTCAGCGCGATCGCCGCGCAGTCGAGGGCCACCAGCAGCAGCGCGATGCCGAGGTAGAAGACGCCGACACCGGCGAAGTCCGCGGTGATCAGGTACCACATCGCGGCGGTGCGGGCGCCGAAACCGGAGTCGGCGCGGACGAGCGCGGTGTTGGTGGCCTGCTCCGCGGTGATCCGCTCGCCGACCCGGGTCTGCTCGGCCGCCCGTTCGGCACGCGCGGCTCGCTGATCCCGCTGCAGGGTGGCGGCCTGCCGGTCCAGCGCGGACGCCTGCGCGTCCAGGGTGCGCGACTGTTTCACCAGGTTGTCGCAGTAGCCGCCGCGCGGGCATCCCGGGCTGCGGGTCACGCCCCGGCCGGCCGAGTCGGCGAGCGCCTGCCGGTAGAGCAGCCGGGCGTCGTCGCGCTTGCGTTCGGCCCGGTCGGTCAGCTTGCGCACCTCGGCGTCCTCGCGCGCGGTCTCCCGGCGCAGCTCGGCGAGGCGGGCCGTGAACCCGGCGACCGGGCCCGAGGCGTCCAGCGCGGCGAGCTGCCCGGCGTGGACCTCGGCGAGCCGGGCGTCGATCTCACCGCGGTACCGGGCCAGCATCAGCGGCTCGGTCACCACCACGGCGAAGAGCAGCGCCAGTCCGATCCGGCCCAGGTAGAGGCCGAACGTCGGCGGTTTCAGCAGGTGCTGCGGGTCGGCCGAGTCGAGCCGCTCGTAGTTCACCGCCACCCGGCCGACCACGGTCCGGTCGTAGGCGACCACGCCGATCGCCACGAGCGGTCCGGCCAGCCACTGGTACCACGGATGGGTGTAACCGGAGCTGGCGTCGATGAACGCGGCGCCGCCGATCGTGGCGTAGACGAAGTAGAGAAGGATGAAGACGCCGATCGAGCGGTACAGGACGCGGTCCGAGTGTGTGGTCACACTGACCGGGTTCACGTTCGCCACCCGCAGCAACAGGTGCCCGAGGCCCTTGCGCATGGTGCCGAGTCTTGCCGAAACGCCGTCCGGCCGTTCAGGAAATGACGGGATCGGTGATGACGACCTTGAGCCGGACCCGGGCGCTCACCGTCTGCACCTGCGGCGTGAGATCGAAGGCCGGGTCGGCGATGTCCGCTCGCATCATCCGATGCATGCCGCCGCTTTCCTCGTCAGCGATCTCGACGATTCGCTCGAGAGTGGCGCCGACCGCCGCCGCATAATCCCGGGCACGATCAAGGGCATCTTCAACGGCCTTTTTTCGTACGTCGGAACCGGCCCGGTTCCCGGGCTTCAGCTGCCACCAGGGCCCGGAGACGGACGTCAGGTCAAGACCGGCCAGCGCGGCCAGCAGCACTCCGAGATCACTGAAGTCGTGGACGACGACCGATGTCTCGATATTCCCGAAGTATTCGTGCTTCTTACGCCCCGGGTGAACCTGCACCCCGGTGGTCTCCCGGCGCTCGATCGCGCCCGCGTGATCGTCCAAGATCGCGGAGACTGCGGACGCCCGCTCGGTGATCCGGGTGATCAGCGCGCCCTTATCACGATCGGTCGCGGACACCCCGACCGAGAAGGCCGCCAGTTCGGGCGGGATCTCCCGGTGCGCCTCGCCGTGAACCACCACGAGCGGGGCGCGACCGGGATCCATGATGCCGCCTCGTCACCAGGCCGCGAGCCGGCCGGCCGCGGCCGCCACCCGCTCGTCGGTGGCGGTCAGCGCGATGCGCACGTGCTTCGCCGCCGCCGGGCCGTAGAAGGCGCCCGGAGCAGCGAGGATGCCGCGGCGGGCCAGCGCGTCGACGGTCTGCCAGCAGTCCTCGTCGCGGGTCGCCCAGAGGTAGAGCCCGGCCTCCGAGTGACTGATCTCGAAGCCGGCCTTCGCCAGCGCCGGCCGTAGCGTGTCCCGGCGGGACCCGTAACGGGCGCGCTGCTCGACCACGTGGGCCTCGTCCTGCAGCGCCGCGACCATCGCCGCCTGCACCGGCGCCGGCACGATCATGCCGGCGTGCTTGCGGACCGCCAGCAGCTCGCCGACCAGAGCCGGGTCGCCGCCGAGGAACCCGGCCCGGTAACCGGCCAGGTTGGAGCGCTTGGAGAGGGAGTGCACCGCGATGACGCCGGTGTAGTCGCCGCCGGTCACCTCGTCGGACAGCACCGAGACCGGCTCGGTCTCCGAGCCCAGCGAGAGGTAGCACTCGTCGCTGACCACCGTCACGCCGCGCTCGCGCGCCCAGGAGACCACCTTGCGCAGGTGCTCGACGGGGAGCACCTTGCCGGTCGGGTTGGACGGCGAGTTGATCCAGAGCAGCTTGATGCGCCCAGGTTGATCTTTGGACAGCACAGCAGGGCCGAGCGCGGTCAGCGAGTCGGACCGGATCACCTCGGCGCCGGCCAGGCGGGCGCCCACCTCGTACGTCGGGTAGCAGATCGACGGGATGACCACGACGTCGCCGCGGCCGACCCCGAGCAGCGTGGGCAGCCAGGCGACCAGCTCCTTCGAGCCGATCGTCGGGAGCACGCCGAGCTCACCGCTCGCGCCGCAGGCCCGGGCCAGCCAGCCGGCGATCGCGGCACGCAGCTCGGGCGTGCCGGCCGTCAGCGGATAGCCGGGAGCGTCGGACGCGTCCGCGAGGGCCTGCCGGACGGCCGCCGGGACCGGGTCGACGGGGGTGCCGACCGAGAGGTCCACGATGCCGTCCGGGTGCGACGCGGCGATCGCCTTGGCCGGCTCCAGCAGGTCCCAGGGGAAGTCCGGCAGGGCCGACGAGAGAGCGCTCAGTGCCCTTCTCCGCGCGGAGGCTGGGCGATCACGAACGCGGTGTCCTTGTCGATCTTGCCGACCTTGGAGGCGCCACCGGGCGAGCCGAGGTCCTCGAAGAACTCGTAGTTCGCGTTCGTGTAGTCCTTCCACTGGTCCGGGACGTCGTCCTCGTAGAAGATCGCCTCGACCGGGCAGACCGGTTCACAGGCCCCGCAGTCGACGCACTCATCGGGGTGGATGTAGAGCATCCGGTTGCCCTCATAGATGCAGTCGACAGGGCATTCTTCGATGCACGCCTTGTCGAGAACATCGACGCAGGGCTCAGCGATGATGTAGGTCACGGGTCTTCCCTTCAAAGCCACGCCGCGAGAACCGCCGACGACGAATTGCAGAGCCTAGTATTCCCGCCGAGGGAGGTAATGCGTGCTCCGACAACAGGATGTGGGACACCGGGTGGTGGTACGCCGAATTGTAGGCGTAACCGGAGACCGCACGCTCTTCACGGATGCGCTCGGTGAGCTCGTCGACCTGACGGAGACCGATCTCACACTCGCGACCGCGAAGGGAACGGTGCGCGTCCCGCTTCGCGAAGTGCACCGCGCGAAACGCGTTCCGCCCGCGCGGCGCCCGGCCGCCGCCGAGGTCATCGCGCTGGAACTGGCCGCCGACGAGGCCTGGCCTGCGCCGGTGAAGTCCCGGCTCGGCGGGTGGATCCTGCGCGCCGCGGAGAACTGGACCGGGCGGGCCAACTCGGCCCTCGCGGTCGGCGATCCGGACCGGACGCTCGAAGAGGCGATCGACGCGGTCGTCAAGTGGTACGCCGACCGTGGACAGCAGCCGCTCATCAACGCGCCGATGCCGCTCGCGTCCCCGGTGAACGCGGCCCTCGACGAGCGGGGGTGGACCGCACGGCCGCTGACCCTCGTACAGACCTCGATGCTCGCGCCGCTGCTGGCCGCACCGGCCCGCGCCGGGCTGCCGCCCGTCGACCTCGCCGACACCGCGGGCGACGACTGGTACGCGATGGTCGCCGAGCACAAGGGTGCACTACCCGGAACGGCGCTGCGCATTCTCAACGGCGTGCCGGAAAAGGTCTTCGCGCACGTCCGGGACGCCGACGGCGAGCTGCTCGCGGTCGCCCGCGGCGCGATCACCGGCCCGGACCGCTGGCTCGGCGTCTCGCTGCTGCAGACCGCTCCCGCCGCACGCCGGCAAGGGCTGGGCGGGCACGTCGTCCGGGCGCTCGCGCAGTGGGCGTCCCAGCACGGGTCGGCCCGCGCCTACCTCCAGGTGGAGGAGCGGAACGCCGCGGCGGTCGCGTTGTACGGCCGCCTCGGGTTCACCACCCACCACACCTACCTGACCAGGGAGTTCACCGGCCGACGACCCGGCGGGGACGCGTAGTCCGCGCCTGGGTGTACGCCTTGAGCGACTTCGACCGGTAGTCCCGGCCGAGCAGCACCGCGACGCCGAAACCGAGGGCGCTGCCGACGATCGCGCAGCCCGCGTAGATCCAGACCTGGGCGAAGAAGTCGCCGGACCCGTTCGCGAAGGGGCTGCTGCCGCTCAGGAACGGTCCCACCAGGACGGTGAGCAGCATGCCGCCGAGCGCGCCGGCGCCGATCTCGGGCAGCCAGACCGAGGTCCGCACGCGCTGCGCCCGGAGGAAGGTGAGCACGCCGAGGATCAGCGCGATGAGCGCGAACATCACGATCGACGCCCGCGTCTGTGCCGTGTCGGAACCGTCGAAACCGAACCGGACCACCAGCCGGGCCACCGCGTTGATCACGAACAGGCCGACCGCCAGCACCGTGATCCGGAACCAGCGCTGCTCCCTCATCTCGTCCTCCCCGGGGAATGCGTTCTCACCGGACATCTAAACGGATGGTGCGCGTGGATTCCTAGACGCCGGCTGGGAGTCTGCTGTCTTTATCGGTTTCAGGATCATCCTGTACGAGTAGACCGCGAACGTGAGGCTGCCCAGCAGGATCATCACGAGGGCCACCCAGTTGTCGCCGCTGAGCAGGTAATCGCCCTCGGCGGTCCGGGTGCCGGCCGCAGCCAGCATGATCAGCGTCCAGAGCGCCCACGGCGGGCCCAGTGCCCAGCGCCGGCCGGTGCTCGTCACGGCGAACCAGGCGATCACGAGGTTCGCCGCGATCGCGACCGGGATCGCGATCGGCACCAGCACGCCGCCGCCCTCCCACGGCGAGCCGCCGGTGAAGATGTTCGCCACGCCACCGGACCGCAGCGTGGTCAGCTCCAGCTCGGCGAACGCGGTGACCAGCGTGGCGAGGACCGCGACGATCACGCCGCCGGCCCGGATCACGGTCTCCCAGCCGGCCCACGGCTCGCGCCCGGTCGGAACCGGCGCGACCTCGGGCTCGGGCTCGGTGGTCGGAGCGGTCATCGCGGATCCAGCCCGGCGAACAGGTCGTCCTCCCACTGGAACGGCCCGGAACCGGGACCGCGCTCGCCCTTGACGAGCGTGTAGTACTCCAGGCCCATGAACTCGCCGCCGAAGTCGCCGGCGATGCCGTAGAGCCAGGAGTTGTCCGGGATCTGGGTGGCGTGGGCCCGCATGGCCGCCGTCTTCTTCGCGGAGTGGTCGGTGCCGTCGACGCGGGCGGCGATCTCGGAGTCCGGCGTGCCGAACGGGAGGTCCTCCACCTTCTCCACCTCGGAGAACGGGTTGCCCTCGGACTCCCGGAACGCCTCCATGCCGTCCTGCATGACGCTGAGCGGCATGGCGCTCCAGTAGATCTTCTGCGGGCCGTCGTCGCCGGCCAGCTCGGCCGCGCGCATGGCGACCCGGTGCGCCTGGATGTGGTCCGGGTGACCGTAGAAACCGTTCGGGTCGTACGCGATCATGACCTGCGGGCGCACCTCACGAATGATCTCCACGAGGAATCCGGCGGCCTCGTCGAGGTCGGCGCCCCAGAACGCGCGGGGGTGCTTGTTCGTCTCCAGCCCCATCATCCCGGAGTCGCGGTAGCGCCCCGGGCCGCCCAGCATCCGGTGATCGGTCACGCCGAGCGCCGCACAGGCCCGCTCCCACTCCACGAGCCGGTAGCCGCCGAGCTGATCGGCGTGCGCGGCCCCGAGCTGCGCCAGCTCGGGCACGTGGATCTCGCCTTCCTCACCGAGGGTGCAGGTCACCAGGGTCACGTGAGCGCCCTCGGAGACGTAGTGCGCCATGGTCGCCCCGGTGCCGATGACCTCGTCGTCGGGGTGCGCGTGCACCAGCAGCAGGCGGCGTGCGGGCAGGGACTCGTTAGTCACGGCCGATACTGTACGCGCGACCACCGACGAGTTCGCCGCACGAGCCCGCGGTTTGACCCGCGCGAGCCCCCTCGATCAGCGATGCTGAGGGCGTGGAGTACCCCGGACTCGCCGAGCGCACCGGCGGATTCAGATACGGCGCGCCGTACGCCGTGACGATCGGCGCCGGCGCGGCCCGCGTCGTGTTCCTCCGCTCGGCCGGACCGGACGATCCGGACTCCGCGCTCTGGGTGCTGGACCGGCCCGGCGGTGGCGAGCGGCTGATCGCCGGCGGGCCGATCGAGGCGTACGCCGCCGACCGCGAGGCCCGGGTCGCGGCGTTCGCCCGGGACGGCGAGCTGTTCCGGGCCGACCTGGTCGCCGGGACGGTCACCGCGATCCCGGCGGCCGGACCGGTGCACGACCCGCGGCCGTCACCGTCCGGACACGACATCGGATACGTGACCGAGCAACAGGGTTCCGCGACGCTACGGGTCGTCGGGCCGGACGGCGACCGGCTGCTCGCCGGGGAACCGGGCAACGCGTGGCGCGAGCACGGCGGGACGATCTCGTGGGGTGTCGCCGAGTCGTGCGCGCGGGCGTTCGGGCGTACCAGGGCATGGTGGTGGTCTCCGGACGGCCGCCAGATCCTCGCCGTGCGCACCGCCAAGGCCTCCAGCCTGCATCTGCTCGATCTGGACGGCGGCTGGGTCGACGTGCACTGGGACCGGGAGACCTATCCCTATCTGGCCCAGGTGCGCTGGGAGTCCGGCAGCCCGCTGATCACCGTGCTGCGCCGGATGCAGCAGCACGGCCTGGTCCTCTCGGTCGACCCGCGCACCGGCGAGACGCAGGTGCACGCCGAGCTCGCCGACGCGCGCTGGGTGGAACCGGTGGCCGGCACGCCGCGCCACCTGCCGGACGGGCGGGTGCTGGTCGGCGGCGAGCTGGCCCACGACGGGTTCGACGCCCGCTGCCTCTTCGCCGACGGAAGCCTGCTCACCCCGCCCGGCCTCTACGTGCGGCGGGTCGCCGGCACACTGCCCCGCGACGGCGGACCGGCCGGCTCACCCGACCTGGTGGTCGAGGGATCGCTCGGGGATCCGGCGGTCCGTGAGGTGTTCCGGGTCCGCACGGCCCTCGGCGGCGGCGGGCCCGAGGTCACCCGGATCGCCGGGCTTACCGGCCAGGACGGCGTCGTCGTGGGCGGCGATCTGATGGTCGCCGGACGGCGGATCTGGCACGGCGCCGAGGTGGTCGCGACGCTCGGATCGTCCGCCGCCGAGCTGCCCTATCTGCCGCAGCCCGTGCTGGAACGGGTCACCGACCGCCGGCTGCCGGCAGCGGTGCTCTATCCGTCCGGCTGGGTGGCCGGCACCCGGCTCCCGGTGCTGCTCGCCCTCGGCGCGGGCCCGGGACACCAGCAGGTGCGTGCGGACTCCGCGGCGTGGCAGGAGCGGCAGTGGTGGGCGGACGCCGGCTTCGCCGTCGTCTCGATCGACCCCAGGGGAACGCCCGGAGTCGCGCCCAGCTTCGAGAAAGCGGTACACCGCCGTCTCGCCGACGTGATCCTGGCCAACCTGGCCGACGCGCTGCAGACCCTGCTCGGCAAGCATCCCGACCTGGACCTCGGCCGGGTCGCCGTGCACGGCCACGGGCTCGGCGGCTGGCTCGCGGCGATGGCGGTGCTGCGCCGGCCGGACGACTTCCACCGGGCCGTCGCCCGCCGGCCGGTGATCGACTGGCACGACCTGCCGGCCCCGATCGCCGAGCGGTACCTGGGTGACCGGTCCGACGCGGCGGACGTCTACGCCCACCACAGCCTGCGCACGGCCGGCGCCTCGGACGCGGTCCTGCTGATCGGCGCGGAGCTGCCCGGCTGCCCTTCGGTGCCGTCCGCCACCTTGCCGGAAGAGCTCGCTTTTCTGACCTAGTGTCGGGTGATGAGCCACTTCGATGAGGCGGGCGCGGCGGTACAGGCCGCGCTCGACGCGGGGGCGCGGTACGCCGACGCCCGTGTCATGGTGCGGCGCAGCGAGACGATGTCGGCCCGGGACGGCGCGGTCGAGGACGTCGGCTTCGACGAGAGCGCCGGGCTCGGTGTCCGGGCGCTGGTCGGATCCGGCTGGGGCTTCTTCGCCGTACCCGACCTGTCCGATTCCGCGGCCCGCGCCGCCGGCCGCCGGGCCGCCGAGATCGCCGCCGCCAGCTCCTCGGTCGCCGGGCGGCCGGTCGACCTGGTCCCGGCCGCGCCGATCACCGCGAGCTGGGCCAGCGACTGCGTGATCGACCCGCTCGGCGTCTCCCTCGCCGACAAGGGCGACCTGCTGGTCCGGGCCACCCGGGCAGCGAAGGACGCGGGCGCCGACATGGCCGAGGCGAGCTACTCGATCTGGGACACCCGCAAGTGGTTCGTCTCCAGCGAGGGACACCGCATCGACCAGCACATCCGTGAGTGCGGCGCCGGCGTGGAGGCGAGCGCGATCGGCGACGGCGAGATCCAGCGCCGGTCCTGGCCGTCCTGGCGCGGGCAGTTCGGCACCCGCGGCTGGGAGCTCGTCGAGGAGCTCGACCTGGCCGGCAACGCGCCGCGGATGGCCGAGGAGGCCCGGGCGCTGCTGACCGCGCCGCTCTGCCCGTCCGGCGAGACCACGCTGGTGCTCGGCGGCGAGCAGCTCGCCCTGCAGATCCACGAGTCGGTCGGGCACGCCATCGAGCTGGACCGGATCCTCGGCTGGGAGGCCGCGTTCGCCGGCACCAGCTGGCTGGACCTGAGCAGGCTGGGTTCGCTGCGCTACGGCTCCGAGCTGATGAACATCACCATCGACCCGGCGTTCCCGGGCGCGCTCGGCAGCTTCGGCTTCGACGACGAGGGCACCCCGGCGGCCAAGCGGCACGCGGTGCGCGACGGGATCTGGGTGGGCGTGCTCGCCGGGCGGGACTCGGCGGCGGTCGCCGGCCTGGACTACGCCGGCAGCGTCCGCTCCGACGGCTGGTCCCGGCTCCCGATGGTCCGGATGACGAACGTCGGCCTGGAACCCGGTCCGCACACCCTCGAAGAGATCATCGCGAACACCGACGACGGGGTGTTCATGGACGTCAACCGGTCCTGGTCGATCGACGACCGGCGGCTGAACTTCCAGTTCGGCTGCGAGATCGGCTACGAGATCAAGAACGGGAAGTTGGGGCGGATGCTGCGCAACCCGACGTACACCGGCATCGGCCCGAAGTTCTGGCAGTCGATGGACATGCTCTCCTCCGAGACGGTCGCCTGGGGCACGCCGAACTGCGGCAAGGGACAGCCGGGCCAGATCGGCCACACCGGGCATCCGGCTGCGCCGGCCCGGTTCACGAACGTACGGGTGGGTGTGCGCGGATGAGTGCTCAGCTCGAACTGGCGGCTCACGTCGTCGAAATCGTCCGGGAGCTGGCCGGCCGGTCCGCCGAGGCCGAGGTGACGGTCCACCACGACGTCCACGCGCTGACCCGGTTCGCCGGATCGGCGATCCACCAGAACGTCGCCGACGAGACCACGAGCGTTCGGCTGAGGCTGCACACCGAGGGCCGCACCGCCGGCGGCGCCACCACCGTCACCGGCGGCGACGGCCTGCGCACGCTCGTCGAGCGGACCCTCGCGGCGGCCCGGGTGAGCCCGCCGGACACCGCCTGGCCCGGGCTTACCCCACCGGCCGCGCTGCACGTCTCGCCCGCCCTCGGCGGCGGCTTCGGGTTCGACGAGGTGACCGCGCACGCCGGCCCGGCGCTGCGGGCCACCCGGGTCCGGGACTTCGTCGACGCGGCCGACGGCCTGGAGACCGCCGGTTACTGCCGTACCTCGTACGTCGCCGCGGCGTTCGCGAGCACCTCGGGCCAGGCCGTCGAGGGGCGCGCCGCGGAGGCCGCCATGGACGGGATCGCCCGGCACGACGGCGCCGACGGCGTGGCCCGGCTCGCGGCCGGCCGGCTCGCGGCCATCGACGGTTCGGCCCTCGGCGCCCGGGCCGCCGCGAAGGCCCGCGCCGCCGCCCGGCCCGCCGAGCTGCCGCCCGGGCAGTACGAGGTGATCCTCGAACCGGACGCGGTCACCGACCTGCTGCAGAACCTCGCGACGTTCGGGTTCAACGGCAAGTCGTTCGTCCAGCGGCAGAGTTTCGCGCGGCTCGGCGAGCATCAGTTCGACCCGTCGGTGACCATCGTGGACGAACCGCTCGGCAGCCGGACCGAACCGGCGCCCGGCCTGCCGTTCGACGCCGAGGGGACGCCGCGCCGATCGCTGGTGCTGGTCCGGGACGGCGTCACCAGCGCGGTCACGCACGACCGCACGTCGGCGGCACAGGCCGGGACTCCGTCGACCGGTCACGCGTCGCCGGGCTCGCGGTCGTGGGGCGCGGTCGCCGGTCACCTGCGGCTGGAGGCGTCGACGATCGCCCCGGCCACTCCGCCGGCGCCGTTCGTCACCGCGTCGGCCGCCCCGTTCGTCCACCGGGTCGAGCGCGGACTCCTGATCAGCGATCTCTGGTACACCCGGGTGCTCGATCCGAAGAGCCTGGTGATCACCGGGTTGACCCGCAACGGCGTCTGGCTGATCGAGAACGGCGAGATCGTCGGGGCCGCGGGGAACGTGCGGTTCACGCAGTCGTACCCCCAGGCTCTCGCCCCCGGCCGGGTGCTCGGCATCGGCAGCGAGTCGGTGCTGCTGCCGGAGTCGTGGGGACGGGCGCGGTACGCAGCACCCGCCCTGCACCTGGCCGGATGGAACATCACCGGGAACGCCTCGGGATGATCCATTACCCCATCCACGATCGCCGACGTGATCCGGGATGGGATTTTGTGGTCCACTTCGCATCCCCGCGCAGCGAAGTGTCGGACCTTCGGCGTAACGTGTGCCCCACATCACTGTCGCTCCGCGGCGGCTGAGTGGGGCACACGTGTGTCCACTTTCGGTCGTCGCCGGACCTGAACGGCACATTCAGGAGATGCAATGACGACCACGGCAACGACGCCGGGCGGCGGGCGGGCTCGCGCGGCGATCACCGCGCGGACGCTCCGGACCGACCGGTGGTGGCTGGCTCCCCTGATCACCTTTCTCGGCCTCAGCGCCTGGGTCGCCTACGCGACCGTCCGGGTCTTCATGCACAAGTGGTTCTTCGTCGAGGAGTTCCACTACCTCACACCGTTCTACTCACCGTGCATCACCGACCGGTGCGGAGCGGCAGCCGAGTTCGGCACGCCGCTGCCGAGCTTCTGGCTGATCCCGGAGGCGGCGTTCACCCTGCCGTTCCTGCTGCTCTTCCGGCTCACCTGCTACTACTACCGCAAGGCGTACTACCGCGCCTTCTGGCTGTCGCCGCCGGCCTGCGCGGTCCCGGACGGGCACAAGCGCTACACCGGCGAGACGCGCTTCCCGCTGATCTTCCAGAACGCCCATCGCTACGCGTTCTACGCCGCCGTGATCATCTCGGTGATCAACACCTGGGACGCCGTCCTCGCGCAGACCACCGGACTCGGCCTGGGCAACGTGATCCTCTGGGTCAACGTGATCATGCTCTGGGCGTACACATTGTCCTGTCACTCCTGCCGGCACATCGCCGGCGGGCGGCTCAAGCACTTCTCCCAGCACCCGGTGCGGTACCGCTTCTGGACCTTCGTGTCGAAGCTCAACACCCGGCACATGCAGCTGGCCTGGATCACGCTCGCCACGCTGGCGGTGACCGATTTCTACATCATGGGTCTCGCCGCCGAGTGGTACTCCGACCTGCGCATCATCAACTGAGGGGCCCCATGAGCAAGCTTGCGAGCGAATCATCAGGCACAGTCTTTGACTCATGGCGGCGCCGGAGCGAAGCGGAGGAGACGTCATGACCACCGCGATCGAACGACACCTCTACGACGTCGTCGTGATCGGCGCAGGCGGCGCCGGACTCCGCGCGGCGATCGAGGCCCGGCTGGCCGGCAAGCGCACCGCGATCATTTCGAAGTCGCTCTTCGGCAAGGCGCACACCGTGATGGCCGAGGGCGGGGCGGCCGCCGCGATGGGCAACGCGAACTCGCGCGACAACTGGATGGTCCACTTCCGCGACACCATGCGCGGCGGCAAGTTCCTGAACAACTTCCGGATGGCCGAGCTGCACGCCAAGGAGGCGCCCGAGCGGATCTGGGAGCTGGAGACCTACGGGGCGCTCTTCGACCGGACGAAGGACGGCAAGATCTCCCAGCGGAACTTCGGCGGTCACGAATACCCGCGTCTCGCCCACGTCGGCGACCGGACCGGGCTCGAACTGATCCGGACCCTGCAACAGAAGATCGTCTCGCTGCAGCAGGAGGACTTCGCCGAGACCGGCAGCTACGACGCGCGCATCCGGGTCTTCCAGGAGACCACCGTCACCGAGCTGCTGCTCGACGGCGACCGGGTGGCCGGGGCGTTCGGCTACTACCGCGAGTCCGGCGAGTTCCTGCTCTTCGAGGCCCCGGCCGTGGTGCTCGCGACCGGCGGCGTCGGCCGCAGCTACAAGGTCACGTCGAACTCCTGGGAGTACACCGGCGACGGCCACGCCCTGGCCCTGCGCGCCGGGGCGACGCTGATCAACATGGAGTTCCTGCAGTTCCACCCGACCGGCATGGTCTGGCCGCCGAGCGTCAAGGGCATCCTGGTCACCGAGTCGGTCCGCGGCGACGGCGGCGTGCTGCGCAACTCCGAGCAGAAACGCTTCATGTTCGACTACGTCCCCGACGTCTTCCGCAAGCAGTACGCGGAGACCGAGGAGGAGGCCGACCGGTGGTACGAGGATCCCGACAACAACCGCCGGCCACCCGAGCTGCTCCCCCGTGACGAGGTGGCCCGGGCCATCAACAGCGAGGTGAAGGCGGGCCGCGGCAGCCCCGCGGGCGGCGTCTTCCTGGACGTCTCCACCCGGCTGCCGGCCGAGCAGATCATCAAGCGCCTGCCGTCGATGCACCACCAGTTCAAGGAGCTGGCCGACGTCGACATCACCAAGGAACCGATGGAGGTAGGCCCGACCTGCCACTACGTGATGGGTGGCGTCGAGGTCGACCCCGACTCGGGCGCGGCGTTCGGCCACGTGCAGGGCCTGTTCGCGGCCGGCGAGGTGTCCGGCGGCATGCACGGGTCCAACCGGCTGGGCGGTAACTCCCTCTCCGACCTGCTGGTCTTCGGCAAACGCGCGGGCGAGCACGCCTCGGCCTACGTCGACACGCTCGGCAAGCGCCCCCACCCGTCGAAAGTGGACGTCGCGGCGGCCGTCGAGGTGGCCCTCGCCCCCCTGGTCCGCAGCGAGGGCGAGAATCCGTACACCCTGCAGCAGGATCTCCAGGCGGTGATGGGCGACCTGGTCGGCATCATCCGGCGCGAGGGTGAGCTCACCGACGCGCTGAAACGCCTGCACGAGCTGCGCGTCCGGGTGGCGAACGTGGCATCCGACGGCGGCCGCCGCTACAACCCCGGCTGGCACCTCGCCCTCGACCTGCGCAACATGCTGGTCGTCTCGGAGTGCACGGCGAAGGCGGCGCTCGAACGCGAGGAGTCGCGCGGCGGCCACACCCGGGAGGACTTCCCGAAGATGAGCCCCGAGTGGCGCCGGATCAACCTGATCTGCTCGCTCGACGAGTCCGGCGACGTCCACCTCGACCGCAAGCCGGTGCCCCGGATGCGGGAGGAGCTGCTCGGCCTGTTCGAGCGCTCCGAGCTCGCCAAATACCTGACCGACGAGGAACTGGCCGACCTGGAGGAAGAATGAAACGCCACTTCCGCGTCTGGCGCGGCGACGCGACCGGCGGCGACCTTCGCGACTTCGAGGTCGAGGTGAACGACGGCGAGGTCGTCCTCGACATCATCCACCGGTTGCAGGCCACCCAGGCGCCCGACCTCGCCTGCCGGTGGAACTGCAAGGCCGGCAAGTGCGGCTCCTGTTCCATGGAGATCAACGGCAAGCCGCGACTCGGCTGCATGACCCGGATGTCGACCTTCACCGCGGACGAGACGATCACGATCACGCCGCTGCGTACCTTCCCGGTGATCCGCGACCTGGTCACCGACGTCTCCTTCAACTACGAGAAGGCCCGGGAGACACCGGCCTTCGCCCCGCCGGTCGGGGTGGAGCCCGGGCAGTACCGGATGCAGCAGGTCGATGTGGAACGCAGCCAGGAGTTCCGCAAGTGCATCGAGTGCTTCCTCTGCCAGAACACCTGCCACGTGGTCCGCGACCACGAGGAGAACAAGGAGTCGTTCTCCGGGCCGCGCTACTTCATCCGGGCCGCCGAGCTGGACATGCACCCGCTCGACGCGCGCGGCGACCGCAAGGAGTACGCCCAGGCCAACCAGGGACTGGGGTACTGCAACATCACCAAGTGCTGCACCGAGGTCTGCCCCGAGCACATCAAGATCACCGACAACGCGATCATCCCGATGAAGGAACGCGTGGTGGACCGGCGATTCGATCCGCTCGTCTGGCTGGGCCGCAAGATTCTGCGTCGCGACCAGCTCTCCTCCTCTGATGATCAGCTCACCCCGGCGACGGCGGGCACCACCGCCTCGGCCGTGTCCGTTCCGATGTCCAGTTTCCGCCTGCCGGAGGGTCCGCCGGTCGGGCCGGACGGGCACATGGACATCGCCGAACTCGCGGCGCCGTTGCAGGGTGGGCTGTCGCCGTTCGGTGAGGACATCGAGTTCCCGTTGCCGCCCGAGCAGGTGACCTACCACCATCCGTCGAACACGCGTACTAACATGACGGAGTGAGCAACAGCTACCAGCCCTCGATGCTCGACCTCATGACGTCCGGGCCGGCCGTCGGCTTCGCGCCGCTGGCCCGCCTGACCCGTCACCACCTCACCGCGGGCGCCTGGGCCGACGTGCTGCCCGGCTGGATGAGCGGCTCCGACGAGGTCTTCGAGACGCTGCTCGGCATCGACTGGCGGGCCGAGCGCCGGAAGATGTATGACGACGTCGTCGACGTCCCCCGCCTGCTCCGCTGGTTCGGCGGCGACGAGACCCTGCCACACCCGGCGCTGACCTCGGCGAAATCCCTGCTGAACGCGCACTACGCGGCCGAGCTGGGCGAGGAGTTCGTCACGGCCGGCATGTGCCTCTACCGCGACGGCCGGGACAGCGTCGCCTGGCACGGCGACACCCACGGCCGTTCCGCCCGCCACGACACGATGGTCGCCATCGTCTCGTTCGGCTCCCCGCGCAACCTGCTGCTCCGCCCCCGCTCCGGCAACCACGAGACGCTGCGCTTCCCCCTCGGCCACGGCGACCTGATCGTGATGGGCGGCTCCTGCCAGCGCACCTGGGAACACGCCATCCCGAAGACCGCCCGCCCGGTCGGCCCGCGCGTGAGCGTCCAGTTCCGCCCCCGCGGCGTCGCCTGATTCTCCGCAGCACACCACCGCGAGCCGCTCCTCCGGATCCCTCGCTCGACACGTAACGCGCGGCACAGCCCGCCGCGCGGACCTCCGGCCCGGAGCGCACCCCCGCTCGACACGCAACGCGCGGCACTGCCCGGCGTGCAGACCTCCGGCCCGGAGCGCACCCCCGCTCGACACGCAACGCGCGGCACTGCCCGCCGTGCGGACCTCCGGTTCGGAGCGCACCCCTGCTCGACACGCAACCAGCAACCGCTCGTGGCGTGTCGGCTTCGGGTGCGATCCGCACCTCGCTCGACACGTGAGGCGCGGCGCGCGGGAGGGACGGCCGCGCATAGAAGGGCGGCCCGAGCGGGTGCACGAGACGGACGACTGCGCACGGAGCGGACGGACGGGCTGGCGCACACGAGACGGACGGCTGCGCACGGAGCAGGCGGCCGGGCTGGCGCGCACGAGACGGACGGCTGCGCACGGAGCAGGCGGCCGGGCTGGCGCGCATCAGACGGACGGCAGCGCACGGAGCGGGCGGGCGGGGCGCGCATGGGGCGGACGCGTGGGGAGTGGATGGATGGGCGGGACGCGCGCGGAAGGGACGGCCGCGTGTGCAGCGGGCGGCCGGGTTCGAGACGGCTGGGTGATCTCGCGGTTTAGCTGGTGGGACATCTTCTTGTAACAGGGGGATTGCAAGTGGTTGACGAGCAGCGCGAGAAAGTTACACTCCAAGTGTAAATAGTTGACCATCACTCCATACGGGACCGGCAGCGGTCCAGGGAGGTGGCCATGGCAACGGATGAGCTTGCCCTTCATCACATAACCGTTCGCTTCGGCGGGCTGGTCGCTCTCGATGACGTGTCTCTGCGCGTGGCGCCGGGGAAGGTCGTCGGCGTGATCGGGCCGAACGGGGCGGGCAAGACCACACTCTTCAATGTCATCTGCGGGTTCGTGCCGCCTTCCGAGGGGTCGCTGACCCTGGCCGGGAAGGCGTGGCGGCCCAAGCCTCACCAGCTCAACCGGCTCGGGATCGCCCGGACGCTGCAAGGGGTCGGGCAGTTCGGCGGCATGAGCGTTCTGGAGAACGTGATGGTCGGCGTGCGTGGCCGGCGGGCCGAGGCGGAGGCGTTCGCCGCGCTGGACCGGTGCGGGGTGGCCGATCATGCGGCGGCTCGGCCGGGGGCGCTGCCCTACGCGATCCGCAAGCGGGTCGAGCTGGCCCGGGCGCTGGCGTCGAAACCGCGCGTCCTGATGCTGGACGAGCCGGCCGGCGGGCTCGATCCCGACGAGATCCAGTGGCTCGGCGAGCTGATCAAGAATGCCGGGACGACCGTCCTGCTGGTGGAACACCACATGGACCTGGTCATGTCGGTCTGCGACGAGATCCTGGTCCTCGATTTCGGCAAGCCGATCGCGCTCGGCACACCGAGTGAGATCAGTACGAACGAGAGGGTCACCGAGGCGTACCTCGGCACTCCCGCTTAAGCGAAAAATCAGCAAAAAGCCAGCCTTAAAGGGCATGGCTTCCGCCGCTGTACCCAAAACAACAAGACCGGAGGGGCCGTACGGGATGACCAGCCCACTGCTAGAGGTCGAGAGTCTCACCGCCGGCTACGGCGCTGCCCCCGTCCTGCACGACGTGAACCTCACCGTCCAACCCGGAGAGATCGTCGCCGTCCTCGGCGCGAACGGTGCCGGCAAGACGACGTTGCTGCGTACCCTCTCCGGCCTGGTGCGCAGCAGCGGCGGCCGGGTCGTCTTCGACGGCGCCGACCTAAAGAGCACGAAGGTCGAGCAGATGGTGCGCCTCGGGATCGCGCACGTCCCCGAGGGGCGTGGCGTGGTCACCGAGCTCACCGTCGACGAGAACCTGCGGCTCGGCGGCCTGTGGCGACGCGATCAGGCCGATGCGAAACGTGCCCTCGATGAGGTGTACGAGTTGTTCCCGGCGTTGGCACAACGGCGTGCCTCCGCCGGGCACCAGCTCTCCGGCGGCGAGCGGCAGATGCTGGCGCTGGGCCGGGCGCTGGTCGGCCGGCCGAAGCTGCTGCTGCTCGACGAACCGTCGCTGGGCCTGGCGCCGAAGATCACCGCGCAGATCATGGCGCTCCTGCGCGACCTGCGCGAACGGACCGGTCTCGCGGTGCTGCTGGTCGAGCAGAACGTCCGCAGCGCCCTCTCCATCGCCGACGAGGGTGTGGTGCTTGCCCTCGGCCGGGTGGTGACCCGCAACCAGGCGTCGGTGTTGCGCGACGACGCCGATCTCCGTCACGCCTACCTGGGGTTCTGATGAACCAATTCGTCTATCTGACCTTCGACGGGTTGAGCCGGGGCGCCGTCTACGCGGCGTTCGCACTGGCCCTCGTACTGATCTGGCGGGCCGCCCGGATCGTCAACTTCGCGCAGGGCGCCATGGCGGTCGCGGCCGTCTACGCGGGCTACTCGGTGACCAGCGCGACCGGGTCGTACTGGCTCGGATTCGTGACGGCGCTGGTGGCCGGCCTGATCCTCGGCGTGGTCGTGGAACGGGTGGTGATGCGGTTCGTCGACCATTCGTCGCCACTGAACGGCGTGGTCGTGGCGCTCGGGCTGGTCCTGGTGATCCAGGGCGTGCTCGGGATGATCTACGGCAACGAGTTCCAGCCGGTCGAGACGCCGTTCAGCCGGGACGCGTTCCAGATCGGCGACGTCGCCCTGCTGTCGCGATACGACCTGTTCGTCTTCGCCGCGGTGGGCGCGGTGGTCGTCGCTCTCACTCTTCTCTTCACTCGTACGGCGATAGGCCTGCGGATGCGGGCAGCCGCCTTCGCACCAGACGTATCCCGGCTTCTCGGGGTGTCGGTCGGCGGCATGCTGACGCTCGGATGGGCGCTGGCGGCGGCCGTCGGTTCGCTGGCCGGGATGCTCGTGGTCCCCACCGAGCTGGGCCTGCATCCGACCGCCATGGACGTCGTCTTCGTCTCGGCGTTCACCGCGGCGGTCGTCGGTGGCCTGGACAGCCCGATCGGCGCGGTCACCGGTGGGCTGGTCGTCGGGCTGCTGCTCTCGTACGTCAGCGGTTACGTGGAGCCGACCGTCGCGCCGATGGCGGTCCTCCTGCTGCTCGTGGTGGTGCTCCTCGGCAAGCCGGGCGGCCTCTTCTCCAGTTCGAAGGCGAGAGTGGCATGACCGACATGAAGCAGAAAGCACAGGCTCCCGACGTACGGAGAAGGGAGAGCGCGCCGCGGAAGCGGAGCCGCAGCCGCCTCGCTCCGATCCTGATCGTCCTGGCCGGCGCGGTCTTGATCCTGATCCTGAGTTACACGTTGCCGCCGTTCCGGAACTACCAGCTCGCGACGGTCGGCGCCTACCTCTGCGTGACCGCCGGCCTGACCGTCCTCACCGGACTCAACGGCCAGCTCAGCCTCGGGCACGGCGCGCTGATGGCGACCGGCGCCTACGCGTTCGCGCTGACCCAGAACAAGTGGCTGAACATGCCGCTCAGCTTCGTCGTGGCGATCGTGGTGACCACCCTGGCCGGCGCGGTGATCGGGCTGGCCGCGGCCCGGCTGCGCGGACCCTATCTGGCCGGTCTCACTCTCGCCGTCGCGATCGTCGTCCCGTCGGTGACCAGCACGTTCGACGAGATCTTCAACAGTGATCAGGGCCTGTCGGTGGTGCTCGATCCGCCGCCCGGCACGATCCCGATGGAACGCTGGCAGGTCTGGCTGACCTGGACCGGCGCGCTGCTCACCGTGCTGGTGCTGGCCATGCTGACCCGCGGCGGGTTCGGGCGGCGGATGCGCGCGGTCCGCGACGACGAGACCGCCGCGAAGCTCGCCGGCGTCAACGTCGCGGGCACGCAGGTCCTCGCGTTCGTGCTGAGCGCGGTCTGCGCGGGGCTGGCGGGCAGCCTGTTCGCGGTGCTCGCGCAGAGCGTCTCCCCCGGCGCGTTCCCGCTGACCCTCTCCCTCTTCCTGGTCATGGCGATCGTGATCGGCGGTCTGGGCAGCCTGTTCGGCGCGCTGTGGGGCGCCGTCCTGCTGGTCGCCCTGCCGGCGTTCGCCCAGTCGATCGCCGAGCAGACCGGATCGCATCGTCTCGAGGGCAACCTCGCCCTGGTCGTCTTCGGCGTGGTGCTCATCGTCGTCATGCTCGCCGCCCCCGGCGGTCTCGCTTCAATCCGCTTCACCTTCATCCGCAGATTCAGGAGGGCACGATGAAACGCATCGCGACGACCTTTGTCGCCGCCGTAGTGCTGCTGGCCGCCGGCTGTAGCAGCGACGGCGACGGTAGTGGCGGCTCCAGCAGCGCCGACGTGCCGGGGGTGACCGACACCGAGGTGGTGATCGGCAGCCACCAGCCGCTCACCGGTCCGGCCGCGGCCGGGTACGCCAGCATCTCGCCGGCGACGAAGGCGTACTTCGACTTCGTCAACGCGAACGGCGGCGTGAACGGCCGGAAGATCACGTACAAGGTCAAGGACGACGGCTACAACCCGGCGACCACTCAGCAGGTGGTCCGCGAACTGGTGCTGCAGGACAAGGTATTCGCGATCATCAACGGCCTCGGTACGCCGACGCACACCGGCGTCCTGGACTTCCTGAAGACGAACCGGGTGCCCGACCTGTTCGTGGCGAGCGGCAGCCGCAGCTGGAACCAGCCCGACAAGTATCCGGGCACGTTCGGCTTCAACCCGGACTACACGGTCGAAGGCAAGATCCTCGGCACGTACGTCAAGGAGAACCAGGCCGGCAAGAAGGTCTGCTTCCTCGGCCAGGACGACGACTTCGGCCGGGACAGCCTGGCCGGCCTGGAGAAGGTCGTCGGCGCGGTCGCGTCGAAGGGCACCTACGTGACGAGCAACCCGAACGTCGGCCCGCAGATGGGCCAGTTCAAGGCGGCCGGCTGCGAGGTCGTGGTGCTGGCGACCATCCCCGGGTTCACCGCGCTCTCCATCGGCACGGCCGCGAAGATCGCCTTCAAACCGCAGTTCGTGGTCAGTAACGTGGGTGCCGACCCGGACACCGTCGGCAAGGCCCTCGGCGCCGCCGCACCGCTGCTGGAGGGTGTGGTGGCGGCGAACTACCTGCCGCTGGCGACCGATGAGGCCAACCCGTGGGTGGCGCTCTTCAAGAAGGTCAACACGGAGTACAACGGCGGTGCCGAGTTCGACAACAACGTCATCTACGGCATGTCGGTGGCGTACCTGTTCGTGCAGTCGCTCCAGGCGGCCGGCAAGGACCTGACCCGGGACGGGATCATCGAGGCGGTCAAGAAGAACGGCTTCCAGGGCCCGGCTCTGGTTCCGCTGCGCTTCTCCGCGACGGACCACTCCGGGTACGCCGGCACCCAGCTCACCAAGATCGAGGGCGGTAAGGCGGTCTTCTTCGGGACGGCCTACACCACCGACGACGCCGAGGGCGCTGTGACGCCGCACACTGCCCAAGCCGTGACACCGCCTTCCAACGGCGTGCCGGCCGCGTAATATCTGCACCCTGTCTGCAAATACACGACTATGAGGAGGTTGCCGCGATGGCCGACCAGGTAGCGATCGTGACCGGAGCCAGCCGGGGAATCGGGTTGGCCATCGCGCAACGCTTCGTCTCGCAAGGAACGAAAGTCGCCGTCACCGGCCGGGACGCGGACGCGCTCGCGGCCGCGGTGAAGGAACTCGGCGGATCCGACGTGGCGATCGGCGTGGCCGGCAAGGGCGACGACCCGGAGCATCGGGCCGCCGTCGTCGACGCCGTCCGGGAACGGTTCGGCCCGATCACCACGCTGATCAACAACATCGGGATCAACCCGGCGTACGGGCCGCTCGCCACCCTCGACCTCGGCGCCGCCCGCAAGATGGCCGAGGTCAACCTGATCGGCACGCTCGGCTGGGTGCAGGAGGCGCTGCGCGGCGGCCTCGCCGACTCCGGCGGCTCGATCGTCAACATCTCGTCGGTCTCCGGTGTGCGTCCGGCACCGGGCATCGCGTTCTACGGCACCACCAAGGCGGCCCTCATCCACCTCACCGAGGAGCTCGCCATCGAACTGGCGCCGAAGATCCGGGTCAACGCGGTCGCACCGGCCGTCGTGAAGACCCGGTTCGCCACCGCTCTCTACGAGGGACGCGAGGCGGAGGTGGCGGCCACGTACCCGCTGGGCAGGCTCGGCAACACCGACGACGTGGCCGGCACCGTGGCGTTCCTCTGCTCCCCGGACGCCTCGTGGATAACCGGGCAGACCATCGTGCTCGACGGCGGGGTCACCCTCACCGGGAGCGTGCAGTGAGCTCGGTGAAACGAGTCGTCGTCACCGGCGCCGGTGGTGGCATCGGCGCCGCCCTCGCCCGCCGGTTCGCCGCGGACGGGGCCCGGGTCGTGGTGAACGACCTGAACGCGGAGGCCGCCCGTACCGTCGCCTCGGAGATCGGCGGCATCGCCGTGCCCGGCGACGCGGCCAGTGAACAGGACGTCCGTGCCCTGGTCGACACGGCCTTCACCGAGCTCGGCGGCATCGACCTGTTCTGCTCCAACGCCGGCGTCCTCTCCTCCGGCGACGAGAACACGCCGGACGCCCAGTGGCAGCGCGACTTCGGCGTCAACGTGATGTCGCACGTCTACGTGACCCGGGCGCTGCTGCCTCGCTGGCTGGACAGCGGATCGCCGCAGCGGCTGCTCATCACGGTCAGCGCCGCGGGGCTGCTCACCCTGCTGGGCAGCGCCACCTATTCGGTGACGAAGCACGCCGCTCTGGCCTACGCCGAGTGGCTACGGGCGACGTATGCGCATCGGGGTCTGATCGTGCAGGCGCTCTGCCCGCAGGGCGTGCGCACCGACATGCTGACCCGCGGCAACGACTCCGGCAGCGGCAGCGCCGCGCTGCTCGCCGAGGGCGCGCTCGCCCCCGAGGCGGTGGCCGATCTCGCGGCCGCGTCGCTGGACGGCGGCGAGTTCCTGATCCTCCCGCATCCCGAAGTGGCCGGCTACTACCGCTTGCGCGCGAGCGATCCGGACCGTTGGCTGGGTGGCATGAACAAGATGCAGCGTGGCTTCGAGGACGTTCGGTGAAAGGGCTCGACCTGGACGCGCTCCAGGCCTATCTGGACAGCCCGCCCCTGACCGGGAGCATGTTCGCCGGTGGGCGGTCGAACCTGACCTATGCCGTGACCGACGGCGTCAACCGGTGGGTTCTGCGGCGGCCGCCCCTGGGGCACGTGCTGCCGACCGCTCACGACATGGTGCGTGAGCACCGCGTTCTGTCCGCTCTGTCGGCAGCAGGATTCCCCGCGCCGAAGCCGGTCGCGCTCTGTCAGGACATTTCGGTCATCGGCGCTCCGTTCTATCTGATGGAGCACGTCGACGGACACATCTACCGGGACGCCGGCGCGCTGGCCTCTGTCGATCTTGGAGAGTTGACGCTGCGGCTCGTCGACACCCTCGCCGACCTGCACTCGCTCGATCCTTCCAAGATCGGGCTGGAGGATTTCGGCCGGCCCGAGGGCTTCAACGAACGTCAGGTCCGGCGCTGGAAGAAGCAGCTCGACGCGTCCCGCAGCCGGGAACTGTCCGGCATCGAGGAACTGCACGCCCGCCTCGCCACCGACATCCCGGCCGGCGGTCCCGGCGCTGTCGTGCACGGCGACTACCGCCTGGACAACGTGCTGATCGGCGACGCGCTGGAAGTCAACGCCGTGCTCGACTGGGAGATGTCCACCCTGGGCGACCCGCTCAGCGACCTCGCCCTCATGCTGGTCTACGCCGGCCGCCCGCTGCTCGTCCAGGACGGCAGGCCGGTCGCCCCGACGGATCTGCCCGGCCACCCGTCGCTCGCCGAGATGGCCGCGCGGTACGCCGAGCGCAGCGGCCGCGACGTCGGCGACCTGCACTGGTACGTCGGCTTCGCCGCGTTCAAGCTCGCCGTCATCCTCGAAGGCGTGCACTACCGATACACCCAGGGCCAGACCGTCGGCGCCGGTTTCGACACCGTCGGCGCCATGGTGCCCGCACTGGTCGAGCAGGGCCACCGAGCGCTGGAAGGACACTGATGGACTTCGAGTACGACGCGAAGACCGAGGACTATCGCAAGAGGTTGCTCGCCTTCATGGACGAGCACGTGTATCCGGCGGAATCCTCGTTCCACGCCTCCGAGAGCGGCTGGGAACCGCCGGCGATCCTTTCGTCGTTGCAGGCCGCCGCGAAGGAAGCCGGCCTCTGGAACCTCTTCCTCCCGGGCGAGCACGGCGCCGGCCTGACCAACCTGCAGTACGCGCCCCTCGCCGAGATCACCGGCCGCAGCCCGTCGATCGCCCCGGCAGCGCTGAACTGCGCCGCGCCGGACACCGGCAACATGGAGGTGCTCGCCGAATTCGGCACCCCCGAGCAGCAGGAGAAGTGGCTGAAGCCGCTGCTCGCCGGCGAGATCCGGTCCGCGTTCGCGATGACCGAGCCGCAGGTCGCCTCCTCGGACGCCACGAACATCGGCACCCGGATCCAGCGGGACGGCGACGACTACGTCATCAACGGCCGCAAGTTCTACATCACCGGCGCGATGAACCCGAACTGCAAGATCTTCATCGTGATGGGCAAGACCGACCCGGACGCCGCTCGCCACGTGCAGCAGAGCCAGATCCTGGTCCCCCGGGACACCCCGGGCCTCACCGTGAAGCGCGGCATGACGGTCTTCGGCTACTCCGACGGCGACCACGGCGGGCACGCCGAGATCATCTTCGAGGACGTACGGGTGCCGGCCACGAACCTGATCGGCGAGGAGGGCGGCGGTTTCGCCATCTCCCAGGCCCGTCTCGGCCCGGGACGCATCCACCACTGCATGCGGCTCATCGGCATGGCCGAGCGCGCGCTGGAGCTGATGTGCACGCGGGCGCTGACCCGTACGCCGTTCGGCAAGCCCCTCGCCGAGCAGGGCGTCGTCCAGGACTGGATCGCCGAGTCCCGGGTGCGCATCGAACAGGCCCGGCTTCTCGTCCTCAAGGCCGCCTGGCTCATGGACACGGTCGGCAACAAGGGCGCGCACACCGAGATCCAGGCCATCAAGATCGTGGTGCCGTCGACAGTGGAATGGATCGTGGACAAGGCGATTCAGACGTACGGCGCGGCCGGCACCAGCCAGGACACGCCACTCGCCGGGCTCTGGGCATCCGCGCGCACACTGCGTCTCGCCGACGGTCCCGACGAGGTCCACAAGCGTTCCCTGGCGCACCGCGAGCTGAAGCGTCACCGGAGTGGTTCGTGACCACACCGCCCCGCGTCGACGGTCGCACCGCACGGTCCGAGCGGACCCGCAACGCGATCGTCGACGCCCATCTCAGCCTGATCAGCGAAGGCGACCTGCGCCCGACCGCCGACCGGATCGCCAAACTGGCCGGCGTCTCGCTGCGCGCGCTGTGGAGCCACTTCGCCGACATGGAAGCCCTCATGACCGCGAGTGGTCAGCGGGTGCTGGAACAGCGAGATGCCTCGTACCAGCCCGTCCCGGCCGATCTGCCGCTCGGTGAGCGGATCGCGGCGTACTGCGAGCAGCGCGCCCGCCTGCTGGAGGAGATCGGTCCCGCGGCCCGGGCGTCGGCACTCAAGGAGCCGTTCTCGGCCGGGCTGCTGCATTACCGCCGGCTGCACGTGGCCCGCGTCCGCGACGAGCTGACCACGACGTTCCCGTCCGAGATCGGCCAGGACGAAGAGCTGCTGAACGCCCTCACGTCGCTCAGCCAGTGGCCGACCTGGGCGACGTGGCGGGACGTCATGGAGATGCCGGTGGAGGACGCGCAGGCCGCCCTGCACCGCTCGGTCAAGGCGTTGCTGGCGACCGCCTAGGGCGGGCGTTCGCCAGCCGGATGCCGCTGAAGCCGAGACTGCTGCCGACGACCTCGTCCCAGAACGGCCACAGGTCGCCGAGCAGCCGCAGCTGAATCCCGGCCGCCGCGTGGCAGTCCACCAGGTCGCCGACCGGTTCCGGCGGCGCGAGCGGCTCCACCGTCTCGACGGCCACCATGGCGTGCGGATACGGCTCCCCGAACGGCCGGAACGGCCCGGCGGGGAGCCGGTACGCATACAGCCGCGTGCTCCGCATCGCCGCCAGCCAGCCGAACTCGATCGCGTGCACCCGCTCCCCGCACCCGGCCCCGACAATCCGCTCCCGGTCCGCCGCGGTCGTCCCCCCACGCACCCACGCCATGGCCCGCGGACACTGCCGCGGAAACCAGTAGCTGGGCGCCTGCTGCTCGTCGACCGCCCAGACGTACGCCTCGGGCTGCTGAGCGGTCGCCGCCACATGAGGCACGAACCGCGCGATCCCCGGATCCTCCGAGAAGTGCAGCACCTCCCCCGCCACCGGCCGCATCATCCCCTCCTTCGCGGTCTTCGGTGCCGACTCCGACGTGTTGCGGAGCGCGGACACCCACGCCGCCTGATTCCGGAGCCCGCCGGGGAGACGGGCTCCGGGAACCGTCAGAGGACGACGACGGAGCGGGCGCCCTCGCCTCTCGCCATCTGGTCGAAGGCGGCCGGCACGCCGGCCAGGCCGATGCGGTCGGTGACCAGGAAGTCGAGCGCCAGCTTGCCGGTGAGGATCTCCTCGGCCAGGGCCGGCACCTCGATGTCGGTGTCCGCCTGGCCGTAGACCGAGGCGCGCAGGATCCGGGCCGAGCTGAAGATCTCCAGGGCGCTGAGCTGGACCATGTCGTCGGCCGCTCCCATGCCGACGACGGTGACCTGGCCGCCGGTGCGGGTGGCCCGCCAGGCCGCGCGGATCGTGGCGGCCCGGCCGACGCATTCGATGGCGTGGTCGGCACCGCGGCGGGAGGTGCGGGAGCGGATCTCCTTCGACAGGTTGTCGGACGAGACCACGAAGTCGGTGGCGCCGGCCGCCTCGGCGAGGCTCTTCTTCGACTCGTTCACGTCGACGGCGATGACCTGGGCCGCGCCGGCTGCCCGGGCGGCGGCGACCGCCGAGAGGCCGACGCCGCCGAGGCCGATGACCAGCACCGATTCGCCCGGCTTGACCCGCGCGGTGTTGCGGACAGCGCCGGTTCCGGTGAGCACCGCGCACCCGAGCAGAGCCGCCAGATCAAAGTCCAATCGCGGGGGTACGGCGATGACGGCGTTCTCCGGGACCACGACCTGTTCCGCGAACGCGCCGACGCCGAGCGTCACGTGGACCGGTTCGCCGTCCAGGGTGAGGCCGTTCTCCAGGGCCGCGACGCCGTGCGAGGTGGAGCAGAGCCACGGCTCGCCGTTGTCGCAGTGCCAGCAGTTGCGGCAGGCCGGCTGCCAGTTCAGCACCACGTGGTCGCCCACCGAGGCCCGGGTGACGTGCTCACCGATCTCGACGACCTCGCCGGCCGCCTCGTGGCCGAGCACGAGCGGGTGCGGCGGCCGGAGCGTGCCGTTGATCATCGACAGGTCGGAGTGGCAGACGCCCGCGGCACGGATGCGGATCCGCACCTGGCCCGGGCCGATCTCGGGGAGCCGCAGCTCGGCGAGTTCGGCCGGGACGCCTTCGGAACGGACGACCAGGCCGGTCATGTAGTGGGTCATCGCTGAATGGCCTTCACCTGCTGGAATTCCGCCAGGCCGTACGTGCCCAGCTCCCGGCCGATGCCGGACTGCTTGTAACCGCCGAACGGCGCGAACGGGTTGAACGAGCCGCCGTTGACGTCGACGGCCCCGGTACGGATCCGCCGTGCCACGGCCAGGGCCCGCTCGTCGGACCCCCAGACGCCGCCGGCCAGGCCGTACTTCGAGTCGTTGGCGATCGCCACTGCCTCGTCGTCGTCGCCGAACGGGATGATCGACAGGACCGGCCCGAAGACCTCCTCCTGGGCCAGCTCGCTCGCCGGGTCCACGTCGGCGAAGACGGTCGGCGCCACGAAGTGCCCGTTCGCGGGCAGCGGCGCGTCCAGGCCACCGGCCACCAGCCGGGCCGTGGACCGTTCGATGAAGCCCCGCACACGATCACGCTGGGCGGCCGAGACCAGCGGCCCGAGCCGGGTGGCCGGGTCGAACGGGTCACCGACGGTGTATCCGGCGGCGGTCTTCGCGGCCAACTCCACCGCCTCGTCGTAGTGGCTGCGGTGCACCAGCATGCGGGTCCACGCCGTACAGGTCTGGCCGGAGTTGAGGAACGCGTTGCCGACGCCGACCTTCACGGCCTTCACCACGTCGGCGTCCTCCAGGATCACGTTCGCCGACTTGCCGCCGAGCTCCAGCGACACCCGGGCGATCCGGTCGGCGGCCGCGTGCGAGATGGCCCGGCCGGTCGCGGTGCTGCCGGTGAACGAGACCAGGTCGACGTCCGGGTGCCCGGCGATCGCCGCGCCGACCACCGGTCCGACGCCGGTGACCAGGTTGAACACGCCGGGCGGCAGGCCGGCCTCGTGGACGGCGTCGGCGAGCAGGCAGGCCACCAGGGGCGTCAGCTCGCTGGGTTTGAGGACCACCGTGCAGCCGGCCGCGAGGGCCGCGCCGACCTTCGCGACGACCTGGTGCAGCGGGTAGTTCCACGGGGTGATCGCGCCGACCACGCCGGCGGGCTCGTGCACGACGAGCGAGTTCCCGATCGTTTCCGGGGAGGGCTCGCGAGCGGCCAGTTCGGCGTACCCGGAGAGGACCGCGAGGGGAAGCCCGGCCTGGACCGCCTTAGCGACCTTGAGGGGGGTTCCCAGCTCGCGCCCCACCGTCTCGGCGATCGTCTCGGCCCGGCTGTTCAGCGCCTGATGCAGGCGGCCGAGCGCCGCGCCCCGCTCGGCGGCCGGTGTGGCCGCCCAGCCGTCGAACGCCTGGCGGGCCGCGGAGACCGCGAGGTTCACATCTTCGGCGGTGCCGGCCGGGACGTGCCCGAACATCTCCTCGGTGAACGGGTTCTCCACCTCGATCCGGTCACCGGAATCGGGCGGCACCCATTGGCCCCCGATGTAGAGCTGATCACGGAATACCGACGTCATCGGCGTACCCCCTGGTCGTAGCGATCGGTCAGGCCGGCGATCAACAGGTCCAGCCCCAGTTCGAAGGCGCCCTCGTCGACCGCGGCACGGTGGGCCGCGAGCTCGTGGGCGCGGTGCAGATGCGGATAACGCTCGTCGTACAGCTCGGGGTCGGCCTCGAAGCCGAGCGCGAACGAACCGAGCGCGGAACCGGTGATCAGGTAGCGCATCAGCGCGCCGATGTGGGTGGCCCGGGCCCGCGACCAGCCCGCTTCGATCAGCGCGCCGTAGACCGCCTCGGCCATGGCGAGACCGGCCGGCCGCCGCCCCGGGCCGGTGGCCAGCACCGGCACGATGTTCGGATGCGCGGTGAGCACCGCGTGGTACGACTTCGCCCAGAGACGCAGCGCCTCACGCCAGTCGCCGCTGCCGAACACGTCGATGTCGACCTGCGCGACGACCGCGTCGGCCACCGCGTCGACGATCTCCGCCTTCGTCGCGAAGTGGTTGTAGAGCGACGGGCCCTGCACGCCGAGCTCGGTGGCGAGCCGCCGCATCGAGAGCGCGTCCAGGCCTTCCGCGTCGATCAGCGCGAACGCCGCCTCGACGATGCGCTCCTTGGTGAGCAGCGCCTGCCGTGGCCGGGCCATAAAAGCTCCAAGCGAAGAAATCAACACTGGACGTGTAAAAACTTACACCGCTAGTTTAGGCAGGACTGCGACGCACATCACTCGTTTTGTTCAAGGAGGCTCAGCATGACGACGCTGTCGCTGGCGACCGTTCTGGCCGAGGCCGCACGCCGGCACCCCGACAAGGTGGCGATCGTCGACGCGGGCGGTGAGCGGATCACCTATCGCGATCTGTGGGCGCAGACCCGGGCCTACGCGGCCGGCCTCCGCGAGCTCGGCATCAAGCGCGGCGACACGATCGCCGTGATGATCCCGAACGTCGCCGACTTCCCCCGGGTCTACTACGCGGCCCTGGCGGTCGGCGCCCGGATCGTGCCGGTCTCCCTGCTGCTCACGCCGGAGGAGGTCGGTTACGTGCTGACCGACAGCCAGGCCGACCTGATCGTCACGCACTCCGCGTTCCTTCAGGTGGGCGGCGCGGCGGCGCAGGCCACGGGCACCCGGCTGGCGAACGTCGGCCCGCTGCCGGCCGAGCTGCCGAACAGGCCACCGCGGCTGGAGGAGATCTCGGCGGGGGTCGACCCGGTGGTGACCTACGTGACGACCGAGGCCGAGGACGTCGCGGTGATCCTCTACACCAGCGGCACCACCGGCAAGCCGAAGGGCGCGCTGCTCACCCACCTCAACCTGGTGATGAACGCGGCCGTGAACGTCTTCGACGTGCACCCGCTGACCGGCGACGACGTGGTGCTCGGCTGCCTGCCGCTGTTCCACACGTTCGGCCAGACGGTCGGCATGAACGCGACGTTCCGGCTCGGCGGCACGCTCGTGCTGCTGCCCCGCTTCTCCGGCGAGGCGGCGATCGAGCTGATGCTGAAGGAGAACGTCACGATCTTCCACGGCGTGCCGACGATGTACATCGGCCTGCTGGAGGCCGCGCCCAAGGCGGAGCGGCTGCCGCAGCTCAAACTCTGCGTGTCCGGCGGCGCGTCGCTGCCGGTGGCGGTGCTGGAGAAGTTCGCCGAGGCGTTCGGCTCACCGATCTGGGAGGGGTACGGGCTCTCCGAGACGTCCCCGACCGCGACGACGAACCAGCCGGTCTTCGGCGCGAAGCCGGGCACCGTCGGCCACCCGATCTGGGGCGTGGACGTGGAGATCGCCCGCCCGGAGATCCCGGAGCGCATCGAGTTCGTGCCGGACGGCGAGCTCGGCGAGATCGTGATCCGCGGCCACAACGTCTTCGCCGGCTACCTGAACCGCCCGGACGCCACCGCCGAGGCGCTGGTCGACGGTTGGTTCCGCACCGGCGACCTGGGCGCGAAGGACGAGGAGGGCTTCATCCGGATCGTCGACCGGACCAAGGACCTGGTGATCCGCGGCGGGTTCAACGTCTACCCGCGCGAGGTGGAGGAGGTGCTGGCCCGGCACCCGGCGATCCAGCAGGTAGCGGTGATCGGGGTGCCGGACGCGACGCTCGGCGAGGAGATCTGCGCGGTGGTGGTCCTGGAGGACAAGGGCCTGACCGCGGACGAGCTGATCGAGTGGTCGAAGGAGCGCCTCGGCAAGCACAAGTACCCGCGGCAGGTCCGGTTCACCGAGTCCCTTCCGCTCGGACCCAGCATGAAGGTCCTCAAGCGGGAGCTGCGCAAGCAGTTCTCAGACCAGTAACCGGGGCAGCTCGGCGACGATCGGTTTGTCGGCGGGCAGCCACACGACACTGTCCAACTGGTCCACGGCCAGCCAGCGCATCGAGGTGTGTTCCAGGGCTTCCGGTACGTCGCCACTGAACAGTTCGGCGGCGTACACCCGGAGCACGGCGCGGCCGTGGGCCAGTGGCACGTCCGGACCGACCCGGTCGCCGACCTTCACCCGCACACCCAGCTCCTCGGCGCACTCCCGGGCCAGCGCGGCTTCCTCGGTCTCCCCCGGCTCCACCTTGCCGCCCGGGAACTCCCACTTGCCGGCCGCTTCCGGCGGCGCGCTGCGCTGGCAGGCGAGCACGCGCCCATCAGTGATGATCACCGCCGCTACGATCACCCTGGGTGATGGCGAGGTTTTGACGTTCGGTTCCGGCGGCATGGATACAAAGATCGCACAAAAGTTCACCGATCAGGTTGCCCGATGGCGCCCTGATCGTCACGCAAACACGGATATGTGGGCGTGGACACGGCTGTCCCAACAGACGAAACTGTGGGGCACCGACCATGACGACACGGCGACAGTTCGGCCACAAGCCGGCAACGACGCTAAGGGGGGTGCGGCAGATGCGGTCCCGACGACGCCGGAGTAACGGCGCCGACTATCTGAACGACGCGATCGCGCTACTGGGCGGATGGACACGAGACGGAGTGCAGCTCCGGCGGGATCTCCCGTGTGACGACAGTCAGCATGCCGCATTGACCGAACGGATCAAGGTGGCGGCGGACACACTCGCGATCCGGCCCAGCATCCGGCGGGTCGACGGTCACACTCAGATCTGTCTCGGCTCCTCCGACGGGGTGGCGATTACCGATGGTGAGGTCACGCTCGCCGCACGCATCGAAGACTTCTATCGCACGGTGGTGCAGAGGTCCTAGATCGACGGCGCTACGCTGCGCCGCATGAGCGACGTGGTGTACGACAACAAGGGCCAGTTCGAGCAGATCCAGAGCGGGCTGCTCGACGGCGAGCAGGTCATCGCCGTGTACGACGCGATCGGCACGGGCACCGGATTCATCGGCCTGACCGACCGCCGCATCATCATCCAGGACCAGTCCTACGTCGGGAAGCGGTTCGCGATCACCAGCATCCCGTACTCGAAGGTCAGCAGCGTGAGCGTGATCAGCAACAAGAGCTGGGCCGGGCAGTTCTTCTCCTCGGGCACCATCGCGATCACGGTCGGCACCCACACCTACGAGATCGAGTTCCGTGGCTCGGACAAGGCGCACCGGGTCCACAACCTGATCCTCAGCCGCGCCGCCTGAGCGGCGGTCACGAGGCCACCGGCTGCGTCAGGTCCCAGACATACCGGCGGCCGGCCGGCTTCTCGTCCCGCCACACCACCTCCCACCGGCCTCGGTGGTCACGTTCCGGCTCGCTCATCCGCCCGTACCCCTGCCGCTCCTTGACGCTCGGCGGCTGATCGCTCTCCGGGAACGAGAACGTCACCACGAACCTGGTGAACGCGGACGGGGCGCCGCTCGCCGCCGGCAGCCGATCCTCCCAGGCCAGCTGATCCCAGCCGCGCTCGCGCAGCGGCCGCCACAGCCCACGCGGGCGGTACTCGACCTGCCACTCGGTCGGCGTCGTCATCGCCGGATCGAAGATCAGCCACACCCGCAGCCGTCGGCTCTGCTCCAGCGGCAGCGCCGTGATCGTGCCGCCGACCGGGCGGACCGTCTTGAACGAGATCTCGTCGATCCGGGCCAGCCGGTCGGTGTCGGTCGGCACGATCGGCCGCAGGGTGCGGTGCGTGACCAGCGGTTCCGGGGTGGTCACCCGCTTCTCCACGATGCTGTCGCTGTCGTCGTCGGCGCCGACCGTGACGAGGACTTCGATGGTCTCCGAGAAGAGCGGCTTCTCCCGTTCGCTGATCCGCTGGATCGCGTCGAGGTAGTGCTGGTGACCGGCCCGCTGCAGGGCCAGGGCCTTGGTGGCCTCGAGGAGTTCGGCGCGCAGCTCACGGATCTTGACGACGAACCCGATCTGCCAGACGCGGACCACGAAGTAGAGAAGGCTGGCGAGGAAGACCGCGGTGAGGACCCATTGCCCGATCGCGGACGAGAAGTCGGCGAGCTGAGCCACGCCGGATGCCGAGCCGATGAGCATCACGAAGACATTCAAGGGGCCCTTGTAGAACGTCTCGTATTTCGACGTCTCTGCCATCAGGGCAATGATGGCGAATAGTGCCTTACCGACAAATCCCTATAAAGAGTGACTAGACCCGGTCCGGGACGTACGTTCGTACGAGCCGGGCATGCCAGTCCGGCCACCCGGGGCGGTTACTCGCGAGTAACCGTTGCTGCCCGAATCCGGACCGCCGCATGCTACCGGGGATTGCCCGTCCTCTACCCCCCGGAGGCGATCACCGGTGCTGACCCATCTACAGCGACCGCTGACCCGGAGATACCGCGCCGAGCTGCTCGGCCACGACCTCGACCCGGCGCCGGCCGGCCGGGGAGGCGGCGAGGGGGGTCAGCCACATCGCCTCGGCGGTAATGCGATCTTCGCGGTGGCGTTCCTGCTCTCCGCGGTGCTGGTGGGTCTCGCTACGGTCGCCCTCCAGTGAGCCGGCCGTAGCGAACCACCGTCAGCGGCAGCTGCCGCCTTCTCCGCCACGCACAGACATCGCACTCCTCGGTTGGACTCCGTTGCGGACAACGGAGTCGGTCGCTTCCAGGTTGCGGGTTCAGCCTATCGACAGGATCCGGGTGGGCAGGGCGGTCTCGGTAACCGAGCCGTCCGCGGCGCGCTTCAGCTCGTACCCTTGCGGCCCCTCACGGTCGGCAACCACCTCGTCGAGCACCGTGCCCCGGTAGACCAGGCCGGCGCCGTCGTCGGTCGCGTACCCGTCGCCGAGCGTCCCGTCGCCGATCAGCTCGTGCATCTTCGGCCGGCGCTGCTCCTCGGCGTCGTAGTGCACCCCGTTGCTGTACGGCAGCCAGCCCAGCCCTTCGGTGAACCCGCGCAGCGCCAGCCCGTAGCTGTCCGTGCTGCCGCCCTGGTGCCAGCAGATCGACCCGGCCGACACACCACTCATCACGATGCCGGCCTGCCACGCCTCGTACAGGATCTCGTCGAGGCCGTGCACCCGCCAGACCGCGACCAGGTTCGCGACGCTGCCGCCGTCCACCCAGATGATGTCCTGGGCCAGGATGTGCGCGCGGATGTCCTCGACGTTCGGCATCGGGAACAGCTGCAGGTGCGACATGGTGAACTCGGTCCCGGCGAACGCCGAGTAGAACGCGCCGATCCGGGCCTCCGGGTCACCGGTCGCCTGGGTCAGCACGCAGATCTTCGGGGCCTTGCGGGCGTTCGCCAGCTCCGCGGCGAAGTAGTGGATGGCGCCCGGGCGCAGGCTCATCGCGCCGTAGCTGCCGCGCCGGAAAAAGGCGCTCGTGGCCAGAATGGTGGGAACGTCGGCTGTCACCGCAACATCATGGCGCACGCGTCGGCGGTCTCCAGCACGATGTCCGCCGCGATGTCGATCGCCAGGCTCAGATGCAGCGGGTCGCCGCTGACGGCCGCGAACGCCGCGTCGACCCGGGCCGGGAACCGCTCCGGCGCCCCGGGCAGCGCGCCGGCCGCCGCCACCGCGCCCTTCTCGTTGATCAGCCAGCGTCCGGCGGCGCCGTGCAGGGCGTGCGCGCACACCCCGGCCACCCGGAACAGGCAGCCCGAGACATAGGCGCTGTCGCCGCGGGACACCGCCTTGCGCGCCAGGCCGATCAGGAAGTCGGCCTCCCAGAGCCCCGCCACCAGCGCCTCGGAGAGCGCCCGTGGATAGACCCGGACGCGGCCTTGGAGGGCCGCGAGCTCACCGGCCGGGTCGCTCAGGATGCGGCCCAGGGCCAATTCGCCGGGGTACGAGAAACCCGTGACGCCCAGAGGATGTCCCGTCTGGCTGTGGAACTCGTAGCGGCCCTGCTCGGCGTCGGCCCAGCACCGGCGTACCCGCTCGAGATCCCGGTAGATCCAGTCCACCGGGTGCCCGCCGACGCTGAGCCAGCTGCCGCCGTCGACCCACGGCCCCCAGCCGCCCGGCTCGGTCACCGTGGCACCCGGCGCGGCGATCTCCGCGGCCAGCTCGCGCAGCCGTCCGGTGTCCAGCGGCGCCCGGTAGTAGAGGCCGAGGTCGGTGTCCGAGTCGGGAGTGTGCTCGCCGCGGGCCCGGCTGCCGCCGAGGACCACGCCGCACACGCCGGGCACAGCGGTCAGCCGGGTGGCGAGCTCGGTCAGGTCCGCTTCGGTCAGCGCCATCCCGCTACGGTGATCTCCCCGTCCTCCGGGCGCAATCACCGGTGGTCAGGGACACACGGCGGCGGGCTCCAGGCGTACCCGGTCGATCGGATCGAGGAGCGCGAGCTCCTCCGTGGTGAGGATGACCTGGACGCCTTCCTCCCGCTTCTCCTCTTCTTCAGCCGGCTCAGCCTTCTCAGCCGGCTCAGCCTTCTCAGCCGGCTCGGCCTTCTCGTCCGGGCAGGCCGCCGACCTTCCCAGCGGGACGCAGACACGCAGCGCGCCCTCGCAGTCACGGTCCCATTTGCGACGCGCCCCGAACACGACGATCCGCGGCTCCGGCGCGCGGGTCACCTCGCTGCCGATCAGGATCCGCGCGGTCTGCCGGCCGTTGGTCAGCGTCACGAGGTACCGCAGGGTCTCCTCACCGGACTCGCCCGGCGCCTCGATCTTGCGGGTGCCGCGCGGCAGCGACGGGTCACGGATCACCTGCGTGTCGAACGGGATCTCCCGCGTCTCCACGTCGGTCCGCGTCGTGACGACCGGGTCGGCCTGCGCGTCCTTCCGGGAGTCGGTGCGCGCGGCCTGGGCGGGCGCCTGCGGTCGGTGCGGCGCCGTCCGCTCGGTGTTTCCACCGGCTTCATCCGGCCCGGTACGGGTGGGGCGCGGCCCGGTGCGGTCCGCCCGATCATCGTCGACCCGCGCCTGGCTGAGTTGATCGGCAGCGGTCGCCGGCGGGCGCGGCGGGACAGGCGTGTGGCGTCGCGGCAACGGCTCGGCGGCGGCCGCGGCACGGCTGACCACCTCCGGGCTCTCCTCGAGCCGTGCCAGGCCGAGGTCGGGCTCGGCGCCCGGGTCCTCCGCCGCGGCGACGGTCCGCGCGTCGTCCCCGGTCAGAGTGGTCACGCCGGCCACCCCGCCACCGACGAGCACGAGCAGCGCGGTCGTGCCCGCGGTCATCCGGACGCCGAACGGCAGTCGAGCCCACCAAGACTTTCGTGGCATTTCGAGCAGTTGCTGCAGAGAGTCACTAGTTGTCTGGTTTTGCACCGAAGCATTGTGACTCTTCATAGCTCGCAGGCAAATCACCCTAATGTCGCCCAAATTGGGGACGGCCACGCCCCGCGACCCTCTTCGCGCGTTGGCCCTGCGAGGCGGAAAGTCGACAGGCATGCGCACGGGACTGCCGCCGTACGATCGAAGTCATGAAAGACGGCGTGCCCGCTCCACTGAGCCCGGGGGAAGAGGCGGTGATGCGCGCGCTGGGGCGGTTCCTCATGGTCATGCCGCGGGCGCTCGACGCCGACCTGGAGCGGGAGCAGCGCATGTCCGCGAGCGAATACTCGGTGCTGCGGCACCTCTCCGAGACACCCGGTCAGATGCTGCGGATGAGCACCCTGGCCACCGTGTGCGACATGTCACTGAGCGGCATGACCCGGCTCGCCGGCAAGCTCGAGTCGCTCGGTTACCTGCGCCGGATCCGCTGCGAGGAGGACGCGCGCGGCGCCAACGCGGTGCTCACCGACGCCGGCCTGGCCCGGCTACGGCAGGCGTGGCCGACCCATCTCGCCAGCGTGCGGCGGCACATCTTCGACCACCTCGACGGCATCGACCTGGACCGGCTGGCCGCGGCGTTCTCCGCGATGGCGGCGGATCACAAGGACCTCTCGTAACAGACCGACAGGTCCGACCCCTGATAGGCGCCGAAGAGCGGGATCTCCCGGTACCCCTCCCGCTCGTAGAACCGCATGGCGTCCGGCTGGGCCGGGCCGGTCTCCAGCCGGATCGTCGTCCACCCGCGCTCGGCTGCCGCGGACTCCAGCGCCCGCAGGATCGCCGTGGACACGCCGGAGCCGCGGGACTCGGGTGAGACGTACATCCGCTTCACCTCGGCGCTGCCCGGGTCGAGCTGCCGCAGCGCGCCACACCCGACCGCCTGCCCGTTCCTGATCGCCACGAGGAACAGGTCGATGTCGGCCGCCGACGGCGGCGTGCCCGGCTCGTGATCCCCGGTCCCGTAGCGCTCGTCCAGCTCGGCCCGTTGCGCCTTCCGCAGCGCCGCGCCGTCGGCGTCGTCCCAGTCCCGCACTTCGATAGTCACCGTCACAGCTGTTACCGTAACAGCTGTTACCGAAACGGGAAGGGGGATCCGTGTCACGATCAGCGGACCGGTCGGCGCAGGCGTCGATGCTGTCGGCGGCGGTCTGGGACGTCCTGGCCTCGCAAGGTCTGGAACGGCTGACCGTCCGGGCAGTGGCGGCCGCGGCCGGCTGCACCACGGGCCTGGTCATGCACCGCTTCCCGAACCGTCAGGCGCTGCTGCTGCACGCGCGCCGGCTGCTGCACGAGACCACCCGGGAGCGGGTCTCCGCCCTGGAGTCGGCCGCCCCGGACCCTCGCTCGGCACTGCGCGCGGTGCTGCTGCAGGGCATGGCGCTGGACGAGCAGAACCGGCAGGAAGCGCTCGTCTGGATGGGCTTCCTCGCCGCCGCCGTGACCGATCCCGATCTCATCGAGGAGCACCGGCGCAACAACCGGGCCTGGCGCGATCGGGTGACCCGGCTGATCAGCGCGGCCGCCCCCGACTGGCCGGCGGACCGGGTCTCGACGACGGCCCTCGCGCTGATCTCGATGACCGAGGGGATGGCCGCCTACGCCGCGGCCGACCCCGACGCCTATCCGCCGTCGTCTCAGGTGTCCATGGTGGATGCGGCGCTGGCCGCCTTCGCCCTGTCTCAGTGACGCCTTCGCCCTATCTCAACAGGGGGAAGACCGTGCCGGCTATCAGCGCGCCGACCAGCGCGCCGACGACGACCTGCGCCCTGGTGTGCGCGGTCAGCCGGACCCGCGCCCAGCAGCCGAGCAGCACGAGCGGGACGCCGAGCAGGGCGACCGGGCCGTACACCGCGGTCAGCGCCGCCACCGTCCCAGCCGCCACACCGGCGTGAATCGACATCTTCCACCAGTGCGTGACCAGCGCGAACACGGCCAGCCCGCAGCCGCCCGCGCCGAGCAGCGCCAGCACCTCCCGGGGCGCGCCGAGAACGACGAGCAGCACGAGCCCGGCGGCGAGCGACGCCGTACCGAACAGAAGCGGAACCCGCCGATCCGCCCGCTCCGGAATGTGATGGTTCGTGAGCCGTCCCCTGCGGACACCGTGCAGCACATATCCGAGCGGAATCACGGCCGCGAACAGCGCGCCCGGAAGCCCCCACCACCGCGACACCCCGGGCGTATCCCCCGCATGCCATCCGACGACGAGCAGCAGCACCGCGACCAGGACAGCGGGAGCCAGCACCTCCGACACGATCCGGGCGACCCGGGTCGGGAGGTCTTCGCGAGCCCTCTCATCAGCGACGACAACACCAGCGTTGAGCACGCCCCATCATCCCAGGACGACGCGGCGATACGTCACACGTTGAAGCGGAACTCGACGACGTCGCCGTCCTTCATGACGTAGTCCTTGCCCTCCATGCGGACCTTGCCGGCAGCCTTCGCCGCTGACATCGAGCCCGCCGCGACCAGGTCGTCGAAGCTGACGATCTCGGCCTTGATGAAGCCCCGCTGGAAGTCGGAGTGGATGACACCGGCCGCCTCCGGCGCGGTGGCGCCGACCGGGACGGTCCAGGCACGGGACTCTTTCGGGCCCGCGGTCAGGTAGGTCTGGAGGCCCAGCGTGTCGAAGCCGACCCGGATGAGGCGGTTCAGGCCGGGCTCCGACTGGCCGGTGGACTGCAGCAGCTCCAGGGCCTCCTCGTCGTCCAACTCGATCAGCTCGGACTCGATCTTCGCGTCCATGAAGACGGCCTCGGCCGGGGCGACCAGGGCGCGCAGCTCGTCGAGGAACGCCTCGTTGCCGAGCTCGGCCTCGTCGACATTGAAGACGTACAGGAAAGGCTTCGTGGTGAGCAGGTGCAGCTCGTCGAGGAGCTCCAGCTCGATGCCCGCCGCCTTGGCGCCCTGGTAGAGGGTCACACCGTCGTTGAGCAGCTTGAACGCGGCCTCCGCGGCGGCCACGGTCGAGGCCTTCTCCTTCTTGAGCTTCGCCTCTTTCTGCAGACGGGGCAGCGCCTTCTCGACCGTCTGCAGGTCGGCGAGGATCAGCTCGGTGTTGATCGTCTCGATGTCGTCGGACGGCGAGACCTTGCCGTCGACGTGCAGCACGTTCGGGTCCGAGAACGCGCGGACGACCTGGCAGATCGCCGAGGCGTCGCGGATGTTCGCGAGGAACGCGTTGCCGCGGCCCTGACCCTTCGACGCGCCGCGGACCAGGCCCGCGATGTCGACGAAGCTCACCGGCGCCGGCAGGATCTTCTCGCTGCCGAACAGCTCAGCGAGCTTGCCGAGCCGCTCGTCGGGCAGCCCGACCACGCCGACGTTGGGCTCGATCGTCGCGAACGGGTAGTTCGCGGCGAGCACGTCGTTCTTGGTGAGGGCGTTGAACAGGGTGCTCTTGCCGACGTTGGGCAGGCCGACGATTCCGATGGTGAGGCTCACGGAACGCCAGTCTACGGGTTCGGCCAACCGGGGAACCGCCGCAGTTCCGCGTCCGCAGCCGGCAGGCACGGTCATGTCCGAAACCCGCCAGCAGTGGCGGGGTCACGCGGAGCAGACTCGACGGCATGGAGCTGGACTTCGAGCGTTGCTACCGCGCCGTCGACAGCCGCGACCAGCGGTTCGACGGCTGCTTCTACACCGCCGTGCGGACCACCGGGATCTACTGCCGGCCGTCCTGTCCCGCCGTCACCCCGAAACGCCGGAACGTCACGTTCTATCCGAGCGCCGCCGCGTCCCAGCGGGCCGGCTACCGCGCCTGCCGCCGCTGCCGCCCGGACGCCGCACCCGGTTCCCCGGAGTGGGACGTGCGCGCCGACACCGTGGGCCGGGCCATGCGGCTCATCGGCGACGGCGTCGTCGACCGGGTCGGCGTGAGCGGGCTCGCGAGCCGGCTCGGCTACACGGAACGCCACCTCAACCGGATGCTCACGGCGGAGCTCGGGGCGGGGCCGCTCGCTCTCGCTCGCGCTCAGCGGGCGCAGACCGCGCGGATCCTCGTCGAGACGACGGATCTCGGACTGGCGGACATCGCGTTCGCTGCCGGATTCGGGAGTGTGCGGCAGTTCAACGACACGATGCTCGAGGTGTACGCGGGATCGCCCAGCCAGCTGCGGACCCGGCGCCCCGCGACCGCCGTGCCTGAAGAGGCCGGGGTCATCAACCTGCGACTCGCGTACCGGGCGCCTCTGCACGCGGCGTCACTGATCGAGTTCCTCGGGTCGAGGACGCTTCCCGGAGTCGACGAGGTGGACGGGGAAACGTACCGGCGGGGGTTGAATCTGCCCCACGGCGGCGCGACCGTCGCGCTCACGCCGGGCGAAAGGTGGATCTTCGCGACGCTGCGGCTCAGTGACGTCCGGGATCTGGCGCCCGCCGTGGCCCGCTGCCGCCGTCTGTTCGATCTGGACGCCGACCCGGTCGCCGTGGACGGCGAGCTGGGAAAGGACCCGGCGCTGCGGGAGATGGTGCGGCGGGAGCCCGGAGTGCGGGTGCCGCGGGCCGTGGACGGCTTCGAGATGGCGGTCCGGGCCGTGGTGGGCCAGCAGGTCAGCGTGGCCGGCGCCAGGAAGACGCTGGAGCGGATGATCCGGGCGGCGGGCGAAGGTTTTCCCGCGGCGAGCGTCGTGGCCGGCCTCCCGGACTCCGCGTTCGGCATGCCGGCGTCCCGCCGTGCCACCCTCCGCGCCCTGTCCGCGGCCGTCGCCGACGGGACGATCGACCTGAACCCGGGCGCCGACCGCGCCGAAACGGTCGCGAGCCTGCTCCAGATCCCCGGGATCGGTCCCTGGACGGCCGGCTACGTGGCGATGCGCGCGACCGGTGACCCGGACGTCTTCCTGGAGACCGACCTGGCAGCCCGCCGTGGCGCGGCCGCCCTGCGCCTCCCGGACACCCCGAAGGCGCTGGCGAGACACGCGGAACGCTGGCGTCCCTGGCGCTCCTACGCGCTCATCCGTCTCTGGCGAGCCTCCTGAGACCGTTATCCACAATCCGCCGCCGTCCACAGGCTCGGTGTCGCCGGCCCGTGTTCCCGGCAAGGCTGGACACCCCCATTCGAAGGAGACGAACGATGCTTCGCTACGCGACGATGACCACCCCGGTCGGCCCGTTCACCGCGATCACCACCGCCGGCGGCGCAGTCCGCGCGGCCGGGTTCACCACCGACGTGCCCGACCTGATGCGCCTGATGCACCCGGCTCTGCGGGAGGGGGTGGAGGCGAACGCCGATGTCGGCCCGGTTCGTGACGCGGTGGCGGCCTATTTCGACGGTGACCTGACAGCGCTGGACGTGGTCGTCGTCGAGCAGCAGACGAAGGGCCCGTTCATGCGGCAGGCGTGGGACGTCATGCGGGAGATCAAGCCGGGCGCGCCGGTGACGTACACGCGCTATGCCGAATTGTCCGGTAACCCGGCGGCGATCCGCGGTGCCGCGCAGGCGTGTGCCCGCAACGCCGTGGCGCTGATCCTGCCGTGTCATCGGGTGCTGCGGTCGGACGGTTCGCTGGGCGGCTACCGCTGGGGCCTGACGGTCAAGGCGTGGCTGCTGAAGCACGAGTCCGGGGAGTGAGGAATGGCGTCGCCGGATTCCGGTGGTGACCCTAGTCTTGGCGGCATGACTGATACGGGAACCGGACGTCACGGTCTCCCCGAGCGCCCGTCGCTGGACGGCCTCGAGGAGAAGTGGGCGTCGCGCTGGCAGGGGGAGGGTACGTACGCGTTCGACCGTTCCAAGGAGCGTTCGGACGTGTTCTCGATCGACACACCCCCGCCGACCGTATCCGGGTCGCTGCACATCGGGCACGTCTACTCGTACACGCACACGGACATGGTCGCGCGGTTCCAGCGGATGCGCGGCAAGGCCGTCTTCTATCCGATGGGCTGGGACGACAACGGGCTGCCGACCGAGCGGCGTGTTCAGAACGTCTTCGGTGTCCGGTGTGACCCGTCGCTGCCCTATGACCCGGACTGGCAGCCGGGGGCCGAGCAGGAGAACATCTCGCGGCGCAACTTCGTCGAGTTGTGCCAGCGGCTGACGCTCGAGGACGAGAAGGTCTTCGAGTCGTTGTGGCGGCGGCTGGGTCTGAGCGTCGACTGGGGACTGACGTACTCGACGATCGGCGACACGTCGCGGCAGATCGCCCAGCGGGTCTTCCTCGCCAATCTACGGGCGGGGCAGGCCTATACCGCGGAGGCGCCGACCCTCTGGGACGTCGGCTTCCGGACCGCCGTCGCGCAGGCCGAGCTGGAGGACCGGGAGAGGCAGGGTGCATACCACAAACTGCGCTTCACCAAGGCCGACGGCACCGCTGTCGAGGTCGACACGACCCGGCCGGAGCTGCTGCCCGCGTGTGTCGCGCTGGTCCACCACCCCGGTGATGCGCGATTCGCCGGTCTCACCTCGGTTCGTACGCCGGTCTTCGGCGTGGAGGTCCCGGTCTTCGAGCATCCGCTGGCGGCGGTCGACAAAGGCACCGGCATCGCGATGGTCTGCACGTTCGGCGACCTGGCCGACGTCACCTGGTGGCGCGACCTGAAGCTGGACACCCGGGTCGTCCTGGGCCGGGACGGGCGATTCCTGCCGGATGCTCCGGACGGCGTTCCGGCCGAGCAGTACCAGCCGATGGCCGGGCTGACCGTCGCGGGCGCCCGCCGGGAGATCGTCCGGCTGCTGCAGGAGTCGGGCGAGCTGATCGGGGAGCCGCGGCCGGTCACGCATCCGGTCAAGTTCTACGAGAAGGGCGACAGCCCGCTCGAGATCGTCACGAGCCGCCAGTGGTTCATCCGTAACGGCGGGCGTGACCCGGAGCTGCGTGATGTCCTGCTGCGGCGTGGCCAGGAGCTGCGCTGGGTCCCGGAGAGCATGCGGCACCGCTACGACCACTGGGTCGCCGGGCTGACCGGGGACTGGCTGATCAGCAGGCAGCGGTTCTTCGGCGTCCCGATCCCGGTCTGGTACCGGGTCGGCGCGAACGGCGAACCCGACTACGGGCAGTTGCTGACGCCGGACGACGCCGCGCTGCCGGTCGACCCGTCGTCGGAGTGCCCGCCTGGGTTCGACGAGTCGCAGCGGGACGTCCCGGGTGGCTTCACCGCGGATCCGGACGTCATGGACACCTGGGCGACGTCGTCGCTGACGCCGCAGATCGTCACCGGGTGGAGCACCGACGAGGACCTGCACCGGCGGACCTACCCGATGGATCTGCGGCCGCAGGGGCAGGAGATCATCCGGACCTGGCTGTTCTCCACGGTCCTGCGCGCGCATCAGATCGGCGGCACGCTCCCGTGGAAGCGGGCGGTCCTGTCCGGCTGGATCCTCGACCCGGACCACAAGAAGATCTCGAAGTCGAAGGGCAACGACGTCGAGACGCCCGTCGCGTTGCTGGAGCAGTACGGGTCGGACGCCGTGCGGTACTGGGCGGCGAGCGGCCGGCCCGGCGCGGATCTGGCGTTCGTCCCGGCGCAGCTGAAGGTGGGCCGGCGACTGGCGACGAAGCTGCTGAACGCGTCCAGGTTCGCGCTCGGACTGGGCGCGGCGGAGGCGCTGCGGCAGCCGGTCACCGAACCGCTGGACCGGGCGATGCTCGGCCGGCTCGCCACGGTCATCACCGAGGCGACGGCGGCGTTCGACGAGTTCCAGCACACCGACGCGCTGCAGGTCATCGAGTCGTTCTTCTGGACGTTCTGCGACGACTACATCGAGCTGGTCAAGGACCGGGCGTACGGCGAGGGCCCGGGTGCCGACTCGGCCCGCGCGGCGCTGTCGGCCGGGCTGTCGGTGCTGCTGCGGCTGTTCGCGCCGTTCCTGCCGTACGTCACCGAGGAGGTCTGGTCGTGGTGGCGCTACGGGTCGGTGCACACGGCGACGTGGCCGACGACGTACGAGCTGACCCGAGTGGCGCCGGACAGCGACCCGTCGCTACTCGATCTGGCCGGTGAGGCGCTGCGGCAGGTCCGCCGGGCCAAGTCGGACCGGAAGCTGTCGATGAAGACGGAGGTGCCGCTCGCCGAGGCGCTCGGCCCCGCCGACCTGCTCGACCGGCTGCAGCTGATCGAGGGCGATTTCCGGGCGGCGGGCCGGATCACGAAGCTGGACCTGCTCCGCGACCGCACCACGGAACTGGTCATAGCCTGCGCCTTCTAAACGGCAAAAGCCCGTGACCGGGCCTCGATCTGGTTCACCATAGGGGCATGTCGTTCGCCCCGGAGCAGGTCGAGGCCCCGGCCCGGGACGCGGTGCTGTTCCGCTCCTCACCGGCCCGGATGTTCCTCATGGTGTTCGCCGCGCTGATGGCCGCCTACCTGGTGGCGTCCCCGCTGGTGGCGCGCTTCGCCCGCGGCTCGGGCGATCCGTGGTGGGTCACCGCCCTGCAGGCGGCGGCCGTCGCGGCGGGAGCGGCGGGCCTTTACACGATCTCCGCGCGGGCGTCGCTGCCGACCTGGGTACGGGTGTCCGCAGCGGGCATCGAGCTCGCGGCACAGGACAGCGACCCGATCCTGCTGGAGTGGAAGGACGTGGCAGCGGTCGTCATCAAGCGGGACGGCCTGCGCACCGTCATGCACGTCGTACCCGGAGATCTCGACACCGTCCATCCGGTGCAGGACGCCCACGACGAGGGGCCGGCGCTCGTCGACACGCCGCGCGGGCCCGCCTTCACCGCCGACCTGAGTCAGCTCTGGCCGAGCCCGCGGGCACTGCGCCGGGAGATGGAACACTGGATGCTGCTGAAGAAGAACCAGCCGGTACGCCGGCACTGACGCGGATCAGAAGTCCCCGCCGAAGTCGCCGCCACCGAAGTCGCCGCCGCCCCAGTCGCCGCCACCCCAGTCACCGCCGCCGCCGTCGAAGCCGCCGGCCGCCTGGTCGCCGCCACCGAAGTCACCGCCGGCGACGTCGCCGCCACCCCAGTCGCCGCCGTCGAAGCCCATGTCGCCGAAGCCGGGTGACAGCAGCGCGTCGAAGATCAGCATGCCGCCGAGGACACCGGCGCCGGCGCCGAGAGCCGTCTTCCAGACCGGGGTCGAGTACCACCCGGCGGGCACCGGGCGGCCCTGCACGTGACCACCCGGGTAGTAGTAGGGCGTGGCCGCGCCGGGCTGCGGGCCGGCGCGGTAGGCGTGCCCCTGCACGGTGACCTCGCGCTCCTGGGTGATCTTCCCGGTGCCGCGCGCGCCGGCCAGCTGCGGCAGCTCCGGGCCGGGGTCGATGCCCATCGCGGTCCGGGCGGCCCGCACGTAGGTCAGGCCCTCCAGCGCCGACTCCCGGGCCAGCTCGTACTGCCGGACCGAGTTCGCCTGCTGGAGCTGGCCGCCTGCCGCGTTGTAGCGCTCGCTCGCGTCGGAGAGCGCCTGCCGGGCTGCCGGGTCCTCGGAGACGAGGTTCATCACCTGGCCACCGAGTCGTTCGTACCACCTCTGCGCCTCGGCGCGAGCGTCTTCGAGCTGGGTCTGTTTGCGGGCCTGTCCGCTGCGCTGCGCCACGACGATGACCACGGCCGCCAGCGTGAGGATCACCAGGATGAGTAACACGCCCTTCATGTTTCCCACGGTACCTCCGCGGTTCATGTCCCAGGAGTCTGGCAATCTGCGGTGGTGACGTTCTCGACGCTCGCCGTGATCCTTGTCTGTCTCGCCGCCGGCGCCGCCCTGGGCTGGCTGGTCGCCCGGGCCCGCGCCGCCACCGACATCGCCCGCCTGGAAGCCACACTGGACGCGGCCCGGGACGGTGAGCAACGTCTCGAGCAGTCGCTGCGCACGCTGACCTACGAGGCGACCGCGCAGTCCCAGGAGGCGGTGGCCCGGGCCACCGCGCCGCTGCAGGACCTGTTGCGGCGGTACGAGGAGCGGGTTGCCGCGCTGGAACACGACCGGGTCGACGCGTACGCGGAGCTGCGTGAGCAGGTGCGGGCCATGGGCGCGGTCTCGGGCGAGCTGCGCACCGAGACCCGGCAGCTGGTGTCGGCGCTGCGGGCGCCGCAGGTCCGTGGCCGCTGGGGGGAGCACCAGCTGCGGCGCATCATCGAGGCGGCCGGCCTGCTGGAGCACTGCGACTTCGCCGAGCAGGTGACGTCGTCCACCGACGACCAGGGGGTCCGGCCCGACCTGGTGGTGCGGCTGCACGGCGGCCGGGCCGTGGTGGTCGACGCGAAGGCTCCGCTGGAGGCGTACCTGTCGGCGATGGAGGCCCGCGACGAGCGCACCCGCGACGCCCACCTAGACATGCACGCCCGCCACCTGAAGGCGCACGTGGACCAGCTGGCCGCGAAGAAGTACTGGACGGCGTTCGACGAGGCCACCGACTTCGTGGTGCTGTTCGTGCCGGCCGACCCGTTCCTGGACGCGGCCCTGCAGCGCGACCCGATGCTGATGGAGCAGGCGTTCCGCCGCAACGTCGTGCTGGCCACCCCGGCGACGCTGGTGGCGCTGCTGCGGACCGTCGCGTACTCGTGGCGGCAGGAGGCGCTGACGCACAACGCGGTGGCGGTGCACAGCCTGGCCCGGGACCTCTACGCCCGGCTGGCCACCATGGGCGACCACGTGGCGAAGCTGGGCACGTCGCTGGGCGGGGCGGTGACCGCGTACAACAAGGCGGTCGGCTCCCTGGAGTCACGGGTGCTGGTCAGCGCCCGCAAGCTGGCCGAGATGGGTGTGGCCGACGACGACCTGGTCGAGGTCCCCCAGGTCGAGGTGATGCCCCGCCAGCCGCAGGCGCCCGAGCTCAGCCAGCAGCCCTAGCGGCGGCCGCGGCCTTCATGTCGCGCCGCAGCTCCTGCGGCAGTGAGAAGGTCAGCCGTTCCTCGGCCGTCGTGTACTCCGTGACCTCGCCGAAGCCGCGCTCGGCGAGGTGCGCGAGCACCTCCATGACCAGCTCGTCGGGGACGCTGGCGCCGGAGGAGACACCGACCGTCGCGGCGCCGGCGAGCCACTCGTCCTGGATCTCGGAGGCGTAGTCGACCAGGTGGCCGGCGCGGGCGCCGGCGCCGAGGGCGACCTCGACGAGGCGCACCGAGTTCGACGAGTTCCGCGAACCGACGACGATCACCACGTCGCAGTCCGGGGCGATCTCCTTGATCACGTGCTGCCGGTTGGAGGTGGCGTAGCAGATGTCGTCGCTGGGCGGCGACTGCAGCAGCGGCAGCCGGGTCTTGAGCCGGGCCACCGTCTCCATGGTCTCGTCGACCGAGAGGGTGGTCTGCGACAGCCAGACGACCTTGGACGGGTCGCGGACCACGACGTTCGCCACGTCGTCGGGGCCGTCCACGAGCTGGATGTGGGCGGGAGCCTCACCGGCGGTGCCGATGACCTCCTCGTGGCCCTCGTGGCCGATCAGCAGGATGTCGTAGTCCTCGGCGGCGAACCGTTTCGCCTCGTGGTGCACCTTCGTCACCAGCGGGCAGGTCGCGTCGATCGCCTTGAGGTTGCGCTCGCGGGCCTGGTCGTGGACCTCGGGCGCCACGCCGTGGGCGGAGAAGACCACGGTCGAGCCCTCGGGGACCTCGTAGTTCTCCTCCACGAAGATCGCACCGCGGGCTTCCAGGGTGCTGACCACGTGCTTGTTGTGCACGATCTGTTTGCGAACGTAAACCGGGGCGCCGTAGAGCTTCAGCGCCTCCTCGACGGTCTGCACGGCACGGTCGACGCCGGCGCAGTAACCGCGCGGCTTGGCAAGCAGCACCCGCTTACGAACATCAGTCACCCGGCCATCGTACGTGGGACCCTCCCGTACCTGTCGATCTGCGACCAGTGCCACAGCTCGCAGTGGCATCGGTCGGGCAGACTGCCCGGCCATGACGATGATCCGCGCGGTGATCGGGGCGACCGGCCTGCTCTGCGGAGGGTTCTGGCTGGTGGTCAACCTGATCAGCGGCAGCCCGCAGGACGCAGCGGTCGGCGTGACTCCGGTCCTCGGTGGCCTGATGGTCCTGTTCTGGGATCGGCTGCGGATCCGGTCCCCGTGGGTCGCTCCGGTGGCGGTGGCGGCCGGTCTGGCCGGGGCCGTCGCCGGTCTGGCCGTACATCGGGTCAGCACGGGCGGGATGTTCGCCTGGATCGAGTACCGCGGCTGGCCGTTCGAGTGGCTGTCCCGGGGCGGGCTGGGGGACGACTTCGACGAGGCGCGACGGATCGCCGAGGCCTCCGGCTGGTCGGCCGAACCTCTGCGGTTGGCCGTCGACGTGGTGCTTCACTCGTACACAAGCCTGGTCTTGATCGTGGGGTTGATCCTGCTCCTGCGCCGTTTAGCACCGAAAGTTCCCGATAAAACCAGATAATAGGATCATGGGCGGCGCGCATCGGGGCGAGGACCCGTGGGCGGCGTGGCCCCAGGTCCCGGCCGTGATCAGGGTGATGGCCGGCTGGTTCCTGACCGGCATCGGCGGGCTGAACCTCGCCGTCGAGATCGACGGCGGGCTGACCAGCGCCTACCTGATCTTCCACGCGACGCTGCTGGCCGGCGGGATCCTGCTGCTGATCAAGCACCGGATCCAGCCGAGCCGGACCGGCTATCTCCTGTCCGGCCTGCTCGCCCTCGCCGGGATGGCGGCGACCGCGGTCCCGGTGACCTCCCGGTGCTGCCTCGCGGAGCATCCGGAGCGGCGCGGCTACCCGTTCCCGTTCCTCGGTACCGGCGACGGCGTGCACGTCGACCCGGAGTACCTGATCGCCGACCTGATCTTCTGGGGCTGTCTGGGCCTGGTGCTGCTCACCGTGCTGGCGCTGATCGAGCGGGTGCTGCCGGAGCGGCGCACCCCGGTCGACATCGGCGACTACACGGCCCGGCACGCGGAGACGCGCGCCATGGACGCCGTGCCGGATCGCACCGGCGAGAATGTCGGTGGGCTTCCGTAATCTGGCCGGGTGAGTCAGCCCGAAGCGAAGAGCCCCGAGCCGAAGAGTTCGGCCGAGGAGCCGTGGCCCGTCCGTGTGGTCAGCCAGAAGGTGGGGGCCTGGATCGCGAAACTGGGCTGGGTCTGGGTGGACGGCCAGGTGGCCCAGATCAGCCGGCGGCCCGGTTCCGGGGTGGTCTTCCTGACCCTGCGCGACCCGTCGGCCGACCTCAGCCTCACCGTGACCGCGCACCGCGACGTGCTCGACGCCGGCGCGCCGGGCCTGGCCGAGGGCGCCCGGGTCACCCTTCATGCGAAACCCGAGTTCTACCCGGCCCGCGGCACGCTGAGCCTGCGCGCCGACGAGATCCGCCAGGTGGGGCTCGGCGAGCTGCTGGCCCGGCTGGAGCGGCTGAAGAAACTGCTGGCCGCGGAGGGGCTGTTCGCCCGGGAGCGCAAGCGGCGGCTGCCGTTCCTGCCCGGCCGGATCGGGCTGATCACCGGGCGGGCCAGCGCGGCCGAGCGCGACGTGCTGATGAACACCCGCCGCCGCTGGCCGGCCGTCGACTTCCGGGTCATCAACGTGGCGGTGCAGGGCCCGACCGCGGTGCCGCAGATGATCGACGCTCTCAAGGTGCTCGACAACGACGACACCGTCGACGTCATCGTGATCGCCCGGGGCGGCGGCAGCGTGGAGGACCTGCTGCCCTTCTCCGACGAGGCGCTGTGCCGGGCGGTGTTCGGCGCCCGCACCCCGGTGGTCAGCGCGATCGGGCACGAGACCGACGCACCGCTGCTCGACTACGTCGCCGACCTGCGCGCCTCCACCCCGACCGACGCGGCGAAACGGATCGTGCCCGACCTCGCCGACGAGATGCGGCTCATCGAGATGGCCCGCAACCGGCTGGACCGCGCGGTGATCTCGACGATCGAGCGGGAGCGGCACCGGATCGAGTCGTGGCGGTCCCGCCCGGTCCTGGCCCGCCCGGAGTCGCTGATCGACCAGCGCGCCGCCGAGGTGGTGGCGCTGCGCGACCGGGCCGGCCGCAACCTGGAGCACCGGGTGCGCCGCGCCGACGACGACCTGCGGCACACCGTGGCCCGGCTGCGCGCGCTGTCGCCGGCCGCGACGCTGCAGCGTGGCTATGCGATCGTGCAACGCGCCGACGGCGACGTGGTGCGCGCCGCCGGTGAGGTGGCGGCCGGCGACCGCCTCCGGATCCGGCTCGCCGAGGGTGAGATTCGAGCAGCAGTGGTGGGAGAGGACAGCAAGTGACCGACGAGAACCTCAGCTACGAGCAGGCCCGCACCGAGCTGGCATCAGTGGTGGAGCGGCTGGAGCAGGGCGGCGGCACCCTGGAGGAGTCGCTCGCCCTGTGGGAGCGCGGCGAGAAGCTGGCCGACGTCTGCCAGCGCTGGCTCGACGGCGCCCGGGGGCGCATCGAGGCGGCCCGGGCCGCCCGGCCGGGGGATTAGGAGAGCGCTGCCGCCAGGGTCTCCATGTTCTTCTGCTTGGTCTCGCCGACCAGCACGATCGTGCGGTTCTGCTCGGTCACGATGAACGCCGTCTCGCCCGGCCGCCCGGTGTAGGTCATCCAGGTGCGGTTCCCGGCGCGGAAGGTGCCGGTCCGCTTGCCCTCGTCGCCGACCTCGGCCGGGACCAGGGTCTCGGCCGGCACCGTGCTCTGCACGAGCAGGATCGGGTCGGCGTCCGGGTCGACGTAACCGATGCGCAGCGTCGCCCCGGTGTCCGTCTTCTGGAAGTTCGCCGACTGGACGTACCAGTCGTCGCTCAGGCCGGCCGGCTGCGCGACGGTGAACTCCCGCGACGCCGACTGGATGGCGCTGGACGGGTCCCTGGTGAGCGGCTTGTCGCCGTCGAGCACGACCTTCCAGAAGACCATCACCAGCGCGATCGGCACGAGCAGCACCAACAGCGAATAGATCATGTCGCGCGGCCGGCGGCCCTCTTTCGGGGCGAGCCGCGCGGGAGCGGGTGCAGGGGCAGACGTCGCGGGTTCCACCAACCCATTGTTAACCATGTCGCTGAACCGAGACTCAACACGTCCTCGGATGCCAGGATCGAGGCACTGACAGCCCCGCAACGTCGCGAGGAGGCCGCCGTGCCAGCCCGAGTCCCCCAGGACCTCGACCGCAACATCGCCCTCGACCTCGTCCGAGTGACCGAGGCGGCCGCCATGGCCGCCGGGCGCTGGGTCGGCCGTGGTGACAAGAACGGCGGTGACGGCGCCGCCGTCGACGCCATGCGCAAACTCATCAACTCGATCCAGATGCGCGGCGTCGTGGTGATCGGTGAGGGTGAGAAGGACGAAGCGCCGATGCTCTTCAACGGCGAGCAGGTCGGTGACGGCACCGGCCCGGAGGTGGACGTCGCCGTCGACCCGGTGGACGGCACCACGCTGATGAGCAAGGGCATGCCGGGCGCGGTCGCGGTGCTCGCGGTCGCCGAGCGCGGCGCGATGTTCGACCCGAGCGCGGTGTTCTACATGGAGAAGATCGCGGTCGGCCCGGACTGCGCCGACGTGATCGACATCAACGCCGGCGCCACCGAGAACCTGCGGCGCATCGCGAAGGCGAAGAAGTCGAGCGTCTCCGACGTGACGGTGTGCATCCTGGACCGGCCGCGGCACAGCAAGCTGGTCGAGGAGGTCCGGCAGGCCGGCGCGAACATCAAGTTCATCTCGGACGGTGACATCGCCGGCGCCATCTCGGCGGCCCGCGAGGAGTCCGACGTCGACGTGCTGATGGGCATCGGCGGCACCCCGGAGGGGATCACTGCGGCCTGCGCGCTCAAGTGCCTCGGCGGCATGATCCAGGCGAAGCTGTGGCCGCACGACGACGCCGAGCGGGAGAAGGCGATCGGCGCCGGGCACGACCTGGACCGGGTGCTCACCACCGACGACCTGGTCACCGGCGACAACTGCTTCTTCGTGGCGACCGGCGTGACCTCGGGCGACCTGCTCAAGGGCGTGCGCTACCGGTCCGGTGGCGCACACACCCAGTCGATCGTGATGCGATCGAAGAGCGGCACGATCCGGGTGATCGACTCGTACCACCGGCTGGAGAAGCTGGCGCTCTATTCAGCCGTCGACTTCGACGGGCACCTGCCCACGATCTGATCGGACCCACGATCTGATCGGACGCGGTCAGCGCCGGCGGCGGAACAGCACCGCCGCCAGCGCGCCGCCGACCAGCCCGAGCAGGTGTCCCTGCCAGGACACCCGGGCGTCGGTCGGCAGGATGCCGTAGAGCTGGTACCAGTACAGCAGGCCGATGAAGACGGCGACCCCGAAGTTCCACCAGCTGCGCTCGACCAGGCCGCGGGTCAGCAGCAGGCCGAGGTAGCCGAAGATGACACCGCTCGCGCCGACCACGACGCTGCGCGGGTCACCGATGAACCAGACGCCCAGCCCGGACACCGCCATGATCAGCACGGTCGACCAGATGAACCGGCGCACCCCGCCGGCCAGCACGAACGTGCCGAGCAGGATGAGCGGGACCGCGTTGCCGTAGAGGTGCTCCCAGTCGGCGTGCAGGAACGGGCTGAACAGCACCCCGTCCAGCCCGCCCACGTGCCGGGGGATGATGCCGCCGGCCACGTCGAGCGTGCCGGGGCCGAGAGCGACGTCGATCGCCTCGATCAGGAAGAGAGCCGGGACGATGGCGCACATCGTCACGAAGGCCCGGCCCAGCGCCGCGTAGAACGCCTCGGTGCCGAACCTCGCCGCCTCGTCCTCGCGTGCCTGCTGTGCCCACCCGCCGTACCCCATGGCTCCGATGGTGGCAGCCGGGCGCACCGGCGGCCACTCGACCATCAGGAAAGGGCGCGGGTGGCTGCCTGGATCTCGTCGCGGAATTTCGAAATCTGTGTATAAACGCCGAAATAGCCGTCGCGGGCGCAACCGAGTCCCCAGCTCACGATGCCGACCTGGACGTACCTGCCGTCCCGTTCGCGCCGCACCATCGGCCCGCCGGAGTCGCCCTGGCAGGTGTCCACCCCGTGCCGGCCGGCGCAGATCGACGAGTCCCGGACCAGATCCACCCCGGCCTTGTGGTACGACTTCGCGCACTTGTCGTCCGGAATGGTGGGCACGTCCGCGTAGTGCAGCCGCCGCTCCTGCTGCACGGCGGTCTCCCGGGTCTGCCCCCAGCCCATCACCGTGAACGTGCCTTCGTCACCGCTGCCGTCACGGACCAGGTCCAGGGTGGGCAGATCGAGGGCGCGCTCGAGCCGCACCACCGCCCAGTCGTCGCCGCTGGTCTCGGTCACGAACGCGGGCGAGCGGAACACCTCCACCGACTTCACGGTGACGGCCCGCTTGGACTTCAGGTCGGGCGCACCCGCCGTGACAGTGATCTTGCGGTTGGGGCCGGTCTCCCCGACGCAGTGCCCGGCCGTGAGGACCACCCGGGGCGCGGTCAGGGCGCCGCCGCAGCCCATCGAGAGCCGCACCGCCCAGGGGAACTTGCCGGCCGTGGCGACCTTGCCGCCGATGACCTCGGGGATACCCGGTTCGGCACGGGCCGGCGCTGCCAGAAAAACCAGCGCGAGGAGCGCGAGCCACGCGACTTTTCGGACCATATGGACATTGGATCACAGCAAAACAGGGCTGCGCGGATGCACCGCGCAGCCCTGTCGCAACGGATCAGTACCAGCCGACGTTCTGCGAGTGGCTCCACGCGCCGCACGGGCTGTTGTAACGGCCTTCGATGTAGCCGAGGCCCCACTTGATCTGGGTGGCCGGGTTGGTCTTCCAGTCCGAGCCCGCCGACGCCATCTTGCTGCCGGGCAGGGACTGCGGGATCCCGTACGCCCCGGAGCTGCGGTTCGTGGCCTTGTAGTTCCAGCCACTCTCCTTCTTCCACAGCTTGTCCAGGCACGGGAACTGGGCCAGACCGAAACCGGCGTCGAGCATCAGGGCACAGCCGATCTTGCGGCTGCCGCTGTACTCGTTGCAGGACTCCGGGATGTCGCCGGTGTAGGCCACCGGGCCACCGGACTCCGCGGCCTTCTTCGCCTCGGCGGCCTTCTTCTCGGCCACCTCCGCGGCGATCGCCTTCTTCTCCAGCGTGCGCGCCTTGCTCGCGGCGGACTTGGCCTCGGTGGCCGCCTTCGCCGCCGCGTCGTCCTCCGCCTGACTGCGGAAGGCCCGGGCCGCGGCGTGCTCCGCCTGACGTGACTTGAGCAGCTGAATCTCGTCCGCGTTCGCCTGCATGACGAGCTGAGATTCGGCGCTGGCCTGCTGGATCTCCTGGTTCTGTCCGAGGTAGACGCCGCCGGCGAGACCGGTGAGCAGAAGACCGACGGACGCCGCACGAACTCCGAGCCGGCTCCAGAGCCGCTTCACGAAGAATCCCTTCGTCGGGGGCAAGAACAAGCACCCCCGGCCCATGGTGGCCGGCAGATGCCCGCCAGCCACCATGGCGCAAGGTGAAGTGGATGTGAAATGCCAACGCGGTCTTGTGACTTTAGTCACATGATTTTCTACTTCATTTCGGCACAAAGTCCCGCGCCGGCGTCATCTCACAGGGGGATTTCCTCCAGAAGGTCGGTGACCACCTCGGCGATGGGGGATCGCTCCGAACGGGTCAGGGTGACATGGGCGAAGATCGGATGCCCCTTCAGCGCTTCGATCACCGCGGTGACGCCGTCGTGCCGGCCGACCCGCAGGTTGTCCCGCTGGGCCACGTCGTGGGTGAGCACCACCCGCGAGTTCTGGCCGATCCGGGAGAGCACGGTGAGCAGCACGTTGCGTTCCAGCGACTGGGCCTCGTCCACGATCACGAACGCGTCGTGCAGGCTCCGGCCGCGGATGTGGGTCAGCGGCAGGACCTCGAGCATGCCGCGGGCCATCACCTCCTCCACGACGTTCGCGTGGACGACGGCGCCGAGCGTGTCGAAGACCGCCTGGGCCCAGGGCGACATCTTCTCCGCCTCGCTGCCGGGCAGGTAGCCGAGCTCCTGACCGCCGACCGCGTAGAGCGGGCGGAACACGACCACCTTCTTGTGGCGATTGCGCTCCATCGTCGCCTCCAGGCCGGCGCAGAGCGCCAGCGCGGACTTGCCGGTGCCGGCCCGGCCGCCGAGCGACACGATCCCGACCGACTCGTCCAGCAGCAGGTCCAGCGCGATCCGCTGCTCGGCCGAGCGGCCCCGCAGCCCGAACGCGTCCCGGTCGCCGCGGACCAGCTTCACCGTCTTGTCCGGGTTGACCCGGGCCAGCGCCGAGCCACGGCTGGAGTGGATCACCAGGCCGGTGTGGCAGGGCAGCCCCTCGGCCTGCTCGACCTCCAGCTCGTCACCGGAATAGAGCGCGACCACCTGCTCCTCGCTGAGCTCCAGGTCGGCCATGCCGGTCCAGGTCGGGTCGCTGGCCTGCCCGTGCCGGTATTCGTCGGCCGTGATGCCGACCGAGGCCGCCTTGACCCGCAGCGGCATGTCCTTGCTGACCAGGGTGACGTCCCGGCCTTCCGCGGCCAGCCCGAGCGCCACCGACAGGATGCGGGTGTCGTTCGAGTCGTTGCGGAAGCCCTGCGGCAGCACGCTCTGGTCGGCGTGGTTGAGCTCGACACGCAGCGTGCCGCCCTCGTCGTTGCAGAGCACCGGCTGGTCCAGGCGGCCGTGCTTGATGCGCAGCTCGTCGAGCATGCGCAGCGACTGCCGGGCGAACCAGCCGAGCTCGGGGTGGTGACGTTTGCCCTCCAGTTCGGAGATGACCACGAGCGGGACGACCACCTCGTGGTCGGTGAACCGGCGGAAGGCCGCCGGGTCGGACAGCAGGACCGAGGTGTCCAGGACGAAGACCCGGCCGGCAGGGGCGGGTTCGGCGTCGGCGTGACGATCCCGGGTTTTACGACGCCCGGTCGTCGAACGGCTGGAGACCTTGTCGGCCGGGGGAACTGCGACCCCGGCATCGGTACGGCGAGATGTCACAGGCCTGCTCCAGCGGGCGTGCAACCCGGTCCGCCCGCGGTCCGCCACCTCCGGCCGCCGGACTGAAGTCACGGGGATGGATTGCGGGCCCCGTGGCGCACTCGTCGCAGGTCCGGGCCGACCGGCTGGCTCGGGATGACCCCGTGCCATGACTCAAACGCTAGCCGTCAACCGCGTCCTGCGGTAGAGCACAAAATCTTGATCCCAGGGGTGACGCTCACCCCACGCGAATTCACCGCGCATAAAAGACGACCATCCGCGGGTAGTCTGAGGCCGTGGCAGAGACCTCTCGTCCGACCCATCCGCTGAGCACCGACGAGGCCTGGGCCTTCACCGCCGCGAGGGCCTCCTCGACCACCTTCTTCTTCGACTTCGACGGTGTCCTCTCGCCCGTCACCGACGACCCCGACGCCTCCCAGCCGGTGCCCGCCGTGCTCGGTGTGCTGGAGCGGCTGGCGTCCGTGGTGCAGCGGGTGGCGATCGTCTCGGCCCGGCCGGTGAGCTTCCTGCGGTCGCGCTTCGACAGCCTGGACGGCGTCGACCTCTACGGGCTGTACGGCCTGGAGGTGTGGCACGACGGCCAGGTGGTGACCGAGCCGGCCGCGCTGGAGTTCGTGCCGGCCATGGACCGGCTCGCCGAGCAGGCCCGCGCCGAGCTGCCCGCCGAGATCCTGGTGGAGTACAAGCGGCTGTCGGTGGCCCTGCACTACCGCACCGCCCCCGGCCTGGCCGGCACGGTGGAGCGCTGGGGTCACGAGCAGGCCGAGCGGCTCGGGCTGCGGATCCAGGGCGGGCGCATGGTCGTCGAGCTCAAGCCCCCGGTCGACCAGGACAAGGGCATGGTCATCACTGAGGGCGTCCGGAACGCCGGCTGCGCGTGGTACTTCGGCGACGACATGTCCGACATCAAGGCGTTCGACGCGCTGCGCGCCCGCGAGGCCGTCGACCCGGCGTTCTTCGGCATGGCGGTGGCGGTGGCCAACCCGGAGACCGGCGCCGAGGTGTCCAGCGCCGCCGACCTGACCCTCGACTCCCCGGAAGCGGTGGCCGGGTTCCTGGCCGAGGGCCTCAAGCAGCGATTCTGAACAGGCCAGTTCTGGACAGGCCGATTCTGGACAGGCCGATTCTGAACAGGCTGGGCTAGGCGCCGTAACGGCGCTGCCGGTTGCCGTAGGACCGCAGCGCCCGCAGGAAGTCGATGCGGCGGAAGTCCGGCCAGTTCGCGTCGTGGAAGTAGAACTCCGAGTGCGCCGACTGCCAGAGCAGGAAGCCGGAGAGCCGCTGCTCGCCGCTGGTCCGGATGACCAGATCGGGGTCGGGCTGGCCGCGTGTGTAGAGGTGCTCGGCGATGTGCTCGACGTCGAGGATCTCGGCGAGCTCCTCGATCGTGCCGCCGGTCGCGGCGTGCTCGTAGAGCAGCGAGCGGACCGCGTCGGTGATCTCCCGGCGGCCGCCGTAGCCGACCGCCATGTTGACCTCGACGCCGTCGCGGCGGTCCTGGGTCCTCTCCTGCGCCGCCTTGAGGGTGGCCGCCGTCGCCGCGGGCAGGATGTCGAGCGCGCCGACCATCCGCAGCCGCCACGGGTTGCCGTCCTCGGCCAGCTCGGTCGCGAGATCCTCGATGATCCGCACCAGCGGGTCGAGCTCGGCGGCCGGGCGCTGCAGGTTGTCGGTGGCCAGCAGGTAGAGCGTGACGTGCTCGATGCCGGCCTGATCACACCAGGTCAGCAGCTCCTTGACCCGGGTGGCGCCGACACGGTGGCCGTCGTTGGGGTCGACGAAACCCATCTCGCGGGCCCATCGACGGTTGCCGTCGCACATGACGCCGACATGCCGCGGCACGGGCTTACCGGCGATCTTGCCGGCCAGCCGCCGCTCATAAAAGGAATAGACCAGAGAACGCAGACTCATCACCGCAAAGCGTAGCCACCCCCGCGCGAGGCTCAAGCGGGGGCGGCCCGCCACTGCACCATCCGCCATGTGATGCGCCCGATCGTGCGAGCGTCGAGCAGCCCGTCCGCGAGGCCGAGGTCCACCATCCGGGCGAACGTCTCCTCGTCCTGCCGGGCGGCGGCCACCGCGGCGTCCGCCACCGCCGGCCAGCCGGTCAGCCGGGCCGCGGCCCCGGAGTGCCGCAGGTGCCGGCCGAGACGCGCCCGCAGCGCCCGCCGATAGCGCCCGGCCACGTCGTCCGGCCCGCGCGCCGCCTCCGCACCGGCCAGTGCTCCGGAGAGCACCGCGTAGAAGATCCCCTCCCCGGTCAGCGGATTGATCAGAGACAGCGCGTCGCCGGCGAGCAGCAGGCGGCCGCGGCCCGGTTCCGGGCGGTGGGTGGACAACGGCAGGTGGTGCCCGCGCAGGCTCACCGGTTCGGCGCCGGGCAGCAGGGCGGCGAGCCTTCCGAGGAGGTACGGGCGGGACAGCGGCCCGCCGCGCAGCACCTCCCCGTAGCCGACGTTGGCGGTGCCGTCACCGAGCGGGAACTCCCACGCGTACGCCGGCCAGCGCTGCCGGGTCGTGACGATGACCTGCTCACCGCGGTTGGCCGTGGGCGCGTAGCCACGGATCGCGATCGCCAGATGCCCCGGCGGGTTCGCGCCGTGGCCCAGGTGCCGGCGTACGACCGAGGAGGCGCCGTCCGCACCGATCACCACCCGGGCCCGGTACTTCCCGTCGATCGTGACGAGGTCGTCCTCCCGTACCCTCCGGGCGGTGTGCAGGCGCAAGGAGGCACCGGCCGCCACCGCCGCACGCACCAGGCGCTCATCGAAGATCCGCCGGGGCACGGTGTGCGCCGGACGCGGCAGCGGCCGCGTCACCGCTCCCCCACCCGGCGCCACCAGCCGCAACCGGGTGACCTGCGGGAATCCGGCAACCGGGTCCGGGACGCCCAGATCGGTGAGCACGCCGGTCGCCTCGGCCGCGATCCCGTCGCCGCACGGCTTGTCCCGGGGGAACCCGGCCCGGTCGAGCAGCAGCACGCTCGCCCCGGACCGCAGCGCGGCCAGCGCGGCCGCCGCACCGGCCGGACCGGCGCCGATCACGGCCACGTCATAGACGTCCATGGGTACCAATGGTCACCCGTGCGTCCGGCGACCGTCATCCTATGAACGTCGTCCGTGAGACGCCGCACCCGCTTCCGAGGAGGTGGAAGCGGGTGCGGCGTGGTCGGAGCCCTACTTGCCGGCGTCGGCGAGGCGGGCGCGTAGGGCGTCCAGTTCCGACCAGAGCACGGCCGGCAGCTTGTCACCGAACTTGGTGAACCACTCGGTGACCTGCGGGAGCTCGGCCAGCCACTCGGCGGTGTCCACCTTCAGCACCGCCTCCAGGGCGGCCGGGTCGATGTCCAGGCCGGTCAGGTCGAGCGACTCCGGCGTCGGCACGTGGCCGATCGGGGTCTCCACGGCGTCGGCCTTGCCGTCGAGGCGCTCGACGACCCACTTGAGGACCCGGCTGTTCTCGCCGAAGCCCGGCCAGAGGAAACCGCCGTCCGCGTCCCGGCGGAACCAGTTCACGTAGAAGACCTTGGGCAGCTTGTCGGCGTCGCCGGACGCGCCCTTCGCCATGTCGATCCAGTGCTGGAAGTAGTCGCCGGCGTGGTAGCCGATGAACGGCAGCATCGCCATCGGGTCCCGCCGCACCACGCCGACCTGGCCGACCGCGGCCGCGGTGGTCTCGCTCGACAGCGTGGCGCCGAGGTAGACGCCGTGCACCCAGTCACGGGCCTCGCTGACCAGCGGGATCGTCGTCTTGCGGCGGCCGCCGAAGAGGATCGCGTCGATCGGCACGCCGCGCGGGTCGTGGTACTCGTCGGCGAGGATCGGGCACTGCTCGATCGGGGTGCAGAACCGGCTGTTCGGGTGGCTGGAGACGGACTCCGAATCCGGCGTCCAGTCCTTGCCCTTCCAGTCCACGAGGTGCGCGGGCGGCTCGCCCATGCCCTCCCACCAGATGTCGCCGTCGTCGGTGAGGGCCACGTTGGTGAAGACCGAGTTGCCCTTGGCGAGGGTGCGCATCGCGTTCGGGTTGGTGTGGAAGTCGGTGCCGGGCGCGACGCCGAAGAGCCCGAACTCGGGGTTCGTCGCCCAGAGCCGGCCGTCCTCGCCGAAGCGCATCCAGGCGATGTCGTCGCCGACCGTCTCGACCTTCCAGCCCGGCAGCGTCGGCTCGAGCATGGCCAGGTTGGTCTTGCCGCAGGCCGACGGGAACGCACCGGCGATGTACCGGACCTGGCCCTCCGGCGAGGTCAGCTTCATGATCAGCATGTGCTCGGCGAGCCAGCCCTCGTCGCGGGCGGCCACGCTGGCGATCCGCAGCGCGTAGCACTTCTTGCCGAGCAGGGAGTTGCCCCCGTACCCGGATCCGAACGACCAGATCTCCCGGGTCTCCGGGAAGTGCGAGATGTACTTGGTCTCGCTGCACGGCCAGGCGACGTCTTTTTCATTTTTTGAAAGTGGCGCGCCGATCGAGTGCAGACAGGGCACGTAATCCGCCTCGTCACCCATCGCGCTCAGGACCTCGGCCCCCATCCGGGTCATGATGCGCATGCTGGCCACGACGTACGGGCTGTCGGTGAGCTCGACACCGAACATCGGGTTCTCGGCGTCGATCGGGCCCATGCAGAACGGCACCACGTACATGGTGCGACCGCGCATCGATCCGCGGTACAGCTCCGTCATGAGCTGCTTCATCTCGGCCGGGGCCATCCAGTTGTTCGTCGGGCCGGCGTCGGCCTCATCCACCGAGCAGATGAAGGTGCGTTCCTCGACCCGCGCCACATCGGACGGGTCGGTCCGCGCCCAGAACGAGTTCGGCTTCTTCTCCGGGTTGAGGCGGACCAGCGCCCCGGACTCGACGAGCTCGTCGGTCATCCGGGCCCATTCGGCGTCCGAACCGTCGCACCAGACGATCCGGTCGGGGTTGGTCAGGGCGGCGACCTCGTCCACCCACGCCAGGAGACGGGGATGCGAGGTAGGGGGCAGAGACAAGATGAAGCTCCTTCGGTCGGCACTGACCAATGACGAATCGGCCGGGGAGGCCGGCTCTGTCATGGGAGTCACATCAGCGTAAGCCCGACAGTGCATGGAGTTCATCGGCAGAACTTGTGGACAACCGCACAATCTATGGTTGCGATGCGCGTAAACGATCGATTCTTCGCCACTTGGCGCACGAGCGCGCAACCGGGTCCGCGACGCCCGCCATGGCACACCGTCACCCCTGACAACTTTCACAAAAAGGACTTAACGCCTTAGACTTTCACCTAATGGTGCTTTCCTCGCGGTTCCGGCCACAGGAGGCGGAATGACCACCCCGGCCAACGACGCGGACTCCGACACCGACCTGCTGAGCGCCGTGCGGGCCGGCGACACCGCAGCCTTCGGCACGCTCTACGAGCGGCACCACGCGGCCGTGCGAAAGTTCGCCTTCGGCCTCGTGCACGACCCCGCCGACGTCGACGACCTGGTCGCCGAGACCTTCGCCAAGGTGTTCGCCACGCTGCGAGCCGGGCGCGGGCCGCTGGTGGCGTTCCGCGCCTACCTGCACACCACGATGCGGCACGTCTGCTACCACCGGGCCCGGGTCGACCGGCGGATCGAGTTCACCGACGACCTGACCCGGTACGACGCCGAGGAGCCGTACACCGACCCGGCGCTGGACCGGCTGGAGCGGGCGTACGCCGCGGCCGCGTTCCGCCAGCTGCCGCCACGCTGGCGTGACGTGCTCTGGCAGACCGAGGTGGAGGGCAGCACCCCGGCCGAACTGGCACCGCTGATGGGGCTCACCCCGAACGCCGTGGCAGTGCTCGCCCACCGGGCCCGGGAGGGGCTGCGCAGTCTCTACCTCCAGCAGCACGTGACCGTTGCCGACCATCCTGAGTGCCGGTGGGCCGGTGAGCGGCTGGGCGGTCAGGTGCGTGGCCGGCTGGCCGCCCGCGACGCCCACCGGATGCGGGCCCACCTGTCCTGGTGCGGCGACTGCCGGCGGCGGCTCGCCGAGATCCGCGAGATCGACGCCATCCGGCACACACCGTTACGGCAGCGTCACCATGCCGGGAGCCATGGTTAAGAGTCGGTGGCGACGGGTGAAGACTGGCCCTCGCGGACAGCGCCGACGGGACCACCCCAGGTACCCTCGACGACGTGCCCCCGAACCCAGAGCAGCCGTCTCGCCTGCGTACACGCTTACAGGCACTCGTCCGCGAGCTGGGTAAGTTCGGCACGGTCGGCATCATCGCTTTCTCCATCGACCTGGCCATCTTCAGCGTGGTCCGGGGCGCCGGCGTGGAGCCGCTGCTCGCGAAGACCATCTCCACCGTGGTCGCGACCACCGTCGCGTTCTTCGGCAACCGGTACTGGACCTGGCGCGACGGCCAGCACACGCACATGGCCCGGCAGTACACGCTCTTCTTCGTGATGAACGCGATCGGCCTGGGCATCGCCCTGCTCTGCCTCGCGATCAGCCACTACGGTCTCGGCCGGATCTGGCCCGTCTTCGAGAGTCAGATCGCCGACACCCTCTCCGGCCAGTTCGTGGGCACCGCCCTGGGTACCCTTTTCCGCTTCTGGTCCTACCGTCGTTTCGTCTTCCGGGTCACCGGCGACCCGGCTCCGGACGGTGCGGTCACCGCCGCCTCCCCACCGGACCGGGACGCGACGTCGCCGTCGCCGTCCACCCACTGACCGCCGGTGTCTTCACCCCTGCACTCGTAAGGTTGCCTGATGTCCTCTGCCAGCACGTTGCCGGAACGCCTCCGCCGGCTCGCACCGGAAGCCATCGCGTTCGGCATCATCGGCGCCGGCAACACGCTGCTCTACATGGCGATCACATACCTGCTGCTCGACATCGGCGCGGTCAAGGCCAGCGTCATCGCCACGATCATCACGTGCACCCTGGCCTACTTCGCGAACCGGTACTGGACGTACCGGAACCACACGCGGACCGCTCTGCGCCGGGAGTACACCCTCTTCTTCGGGTTCAACCTGATCGGCATGGTGATCCAGTCCGGCGCCATCGCGATCGGCAAGTACGGGTTCGGTCTCACCGAGGAGCACGACGAGATCGCGTTCATGGCGGTCACCGTGCTCGGCATCGGCTTCGGCACGCTGTTCCGCTTCTGGGCGTACCGGACCTTCGTCTTCCTGAAGCCGCCGGTCGACGGCCACGAGGCCGCGATCACCGAGCTGGACGCGACGGCCGGGCTGGCCGAGCTCAGCGCCGCCGACGAGCCCGGCAGTGTCGCCCGCCTCGACCTGCAGGCCGAGCTCGACGCCCGCTGACCCCTCGTCCGCTCGAATTCAACGCCGGAACAGGCCGCGACGCGGCGCCGGCGTTGTCTCGTCTTCCGGCTCGGGTTCCTCGTCCTCCGGCTCGGCCGGGCTGTGCTCGATCAGCTCGTACAGGGTCGTCTGCACCTGCTGGGCGTGCGGCAGCCCCGCCAGAACAGCGCTCTGGTCGCCGATCGAATCGACGGTCAGCGTGCCGCTGCCGAGCAGCCGATCCAGCACCGACTGGGCGAGCGCGTGGTCGTTCACCCGGTTCAGCGGCAGGTCACGCCGCTCCCGCACGAGCACGCCGTGCTGCAGCAGGATCCGCTCGTTGGTGAAGACGTAGTGGGTGAACCGCCAGATCACCAGCGGCCGCACGGCGTAGCGGCCCGCGTACCACAGCAGGATCGCGGTGACGATCCACAGGCCGATCCGGCCGCCCTCGGTGCCGGGCAGCAGCACCCAGGCCATGATCTCCCCGGTCAGCGCGAGCAGCAGCACCGCGACCGGCAGGACCGCGGCCCTCCAATGCGGAGCGAGGTGGAGGACGACCTCCTCCTGGTCCGCGAGCACATCCTCCGGGAACGCCACGCGGTCAGCGTACGTGCAGCACGTCCCCCGCCGAGACCCGATGTTCGGCGCCGTCCACCGTACGGATCACCAACTGCCCGTCGCCGTCCACCGTGGTCGCCTCGCCGGTCAGCTCGCCGCCGGACGGCAGCAGCACCCGGACCCGGCGGCCGATCGTGGCGCAGGCCCGGCGGTACTCGGCGGTCAGCCCGCACATCTCGGCGTCGCCGCCGGCCTCGCGCCAGCCCTCGTACCAGCGGGCGAATCCGCGCAGCAGCGCCCTCAGCAGCGGGTCCCGGTCGGTGCTCTCGGCGCCCGCGACCCGCAGCGAAGTGGCCGCGACGCCGTTCGTAGGCGGCAGCTCCTCCGCCCGGGTGCTCACGTTCAGTCCGATTCCGATCACAATGGCGTCGCCGGCCACCTCGGCCAGGATCCCGGCGCACTTGCGGTCGCCGACGAGCAGGTCGTTCGGCCACTTCAGCGCGGCCTCGACACCCGCCACCCGGGTCACCGCCTCGCGCAGCGCCACACCGGCGAGTAGGGGCATCCATCCGTACGACCCGGGCGGCGCGGCAGGCCAGCCCCGCTGGGGATCGGGAGTCCCGGGTCGCAGCAGAACGCTCAAGGTCAGCCCGGCCCGGGGCGGCGACGTCCACTGCCGGTCCCGGCGGCCCCGCCCCTGCGACTGACTCTCGGCGATCACGACAAGCCCTTCCGGCTCGTCCCGCCGACCCGCGTCACCCGCGTCGGCATTCGTCGAGCCGGTCTCCTCCCGCACGTCGACCCGGGTCCAGAGCCCGCCCGGCACCACGAGGGCGCGGGTCAGCGCCCGGGCGGAGAGCGGCGGCCGTTCCAGATCGGCATACGAAGAAGTCACCCCGGAAGCCTATGCCGCCGCCGTCCGCTCCCGCCGCACCCAGCCACCGACCCGACCGCGTGCGCCAGCCGGCCTAGGCCGGAGGGCCGCCACGTGCCCACCGCGTGCGCCAGCCGGCCCAGGCCGGAGGGCCGCCACGTGCCCACCGCGTGCGCCAGCCGGCCCAGGCCGGAGGACCGCCACGCGCCCACCGCGTGCGCCCACCGCCCAAGCCGGAAATCCGCCGTGTGCGCTGGTCGCTCGCGTTCCGACCGGCTGTCGAGCGGGTGCGCCGGGGCGGCAGGAGCGGGCGCCGGGGGTGGCAGGAGCGGGTGCGCCGGGGTGGCGGGAGCGGGTGTCGGGCTCGGGTCAGTCGTGGGCTCCGGCGGAGTGGCGGCTCACGTAGCCGGGCGCCTGCGCGGCGGCGGGACGAGGGCGGGGACGGGGGCGTTCGCGGCGGCCGCGGGTTTCGGCCTTCTCGTGGCGGCGTTCGTCTTCTCGCCAGGCGCGCCGTTCGTCGTGCCAGGAGCGCTTGTCGTCACGGTCGCGCCAGGAACGGGGCAGCCGCGGCCTGCGATCGTCCTGCCCGAGCGGCCAGGTGGGAGCCGGGCGGTCCTCCGCAGCCAGCGGCCAGATGGGCGCCGGGCGGTCATCGGCAGCGGACGGCCACGCGGGGACGGGGTGTTCCTCGGCAGCGGACGGCCAAGGGGAAGCGGGCTGGTTCTCCGCCACTGCCGGCCAAGCGGACGCGGGCTGGGTCTCCGCCGCTGCCGGCCACGCGGAAGCGGGCTGGGTCTCCGCCGCTGCCGGCCAAGGGGAAGCGGACTCTTCCTCGGCAGCGGACGGCCAGGCGGGAGCGGGGGGCTCGTCTGCCATCGGTGGCCATGTCGGTGCGGGGTGGTCGTCCGCGGCTGACGGCCAGGACGGTTGCATCAGGGAGGCCTGCTGGGCGACTGCCGGCTCGATGAATTCCGGGACCTGGGGCACGGGCTGGGCAGGATCGGCGAAGGCGGCTAGCTGGGCGGGCTGGACGAAGGCCGTGGGTTCGGCTGCCTCAACCGCGGTCAGATCAAAACCGGTCGCGGGCTCGTAGGAGGGCACCTGGGGGAGGCGCTCCACCGGTACCGGCCAGCCGTAGCCTCGGGCCGACGGCTCCGGGTCGGTGTAGAGGTCGTCGGGGACCGGGGTCCAATACTCCCCGGCCGGCGGGCGGTCGTCCAGGTCCTGGTAGCGCGGCCGGACCCAGTCGTCGACGCGATCCCCGTAGTCCGAGTCCGAGCGGTTCGCGGCGGTGCTTCCGGCGTACCCCGCAGGGTCTTGCATGGCGTAGGGATCGTCGTAACCCGGCTCGTCGTCGTATTCCGGATCGGTCACGTCGGAGTCCGGCTCGTCCTCTTCGACGATCTCGTAGTCCTCGTAGGTGAGGCGCGGCTCGGGAACCTCGGCGAAAACCGGCTCGGCATAGGGCGGCTCGGCCTCCGGGAAGGCGTCACGGCTCAGGGCTCTCGCGGGATCCGGGAAGGGTGCCGGATCCGGGAGGGGCGGCAGATCCGGGAAGGGCGCCGGATCCGCGAGGGGGGCCGGGACGGCACTGTTCCGAGCCGCCCGGCGCGTGCCGCCACCGAAGATCACCGACCAGAAGCTGATCAATGTGGCGAGGCCACCGGCGATGAGCGCGAGCCCGGCCGCTGTCATCCAGTTCGTCACGGGGAGAGTAACGAATGGGGCATTGGGTATGAAACGCTCCCGTAACGACGCCCTCTCACCTGAACGCAGACTTGGTTACGATCACCCCCGAGTGCATCGTCGCATCGGAGCGGGAGACAACCGTGACATCGCAACCGGACATCCATACGACCGCCGGGAAACTCGCCGACCTCGCACAGCGCACCGACGAGGCGGTGCACGCCGGATCCGAGCGGGCCATCGAGAAGCAGCACGCCCGCGGCAAGAAGACCGCCCGCGAGCGCATCGAGATGCTGCTCGACAAGGACTCGTTCGTCGAGCTCGACGAACTGGCCCGGCACCGCTCGACCGCGTTCGGGCTGGAGCGGAACCGGCCGTACGGGGACGGCGTGGTGACCGGCCACGGGACGATCGACGGCCGGCAGGTCTGCGTCTTCTCGCAGGACTTCACGGTCTTCGGTGGCTCGCTCGGCGAGGTCTTCGGCGAAAAGATCGTCAAGGTCCTCGACCTGGCCATGAAGATCGGCTGCCCGATCATCGGGATCAACGACTCCGGCGGGGCGCGGATCCAGGAAGGCGTGGTGGCGCTCGGCCTCTACGCCGACATCTTCTTCCGCAACGTACGGGCCAGCGGCGTCATCCCGCAGATCTCGCTGATCATGGGGCCGTGCGCGGGCGGCGCCGTCTACTCCCCCGCGATCACCGACTTCACGGTGATGGTCGACCAGACGTCGCACATGTTCATCACCGGACCCGACGTGATCAAGACGGTGACCGGTGAAGAGGTCGGGATGGAGGAGCTGGGCGGGGCGCGGACCCACAACTCCCGGTCCGGCAACGCTCACTATCTGGCGAGCGACGAGCAAGATGCGATTGATTACGTACGAGATCTGCTCTCTTTTCTCCCCTCCAACAATCTCGACGAGCCGCTGGCGTTCCCCGCTGAGGCCGATCTCGGGACAGCGGACGCCGACATCGCCCTCGACACGCTCATCCCCGACTCGCCGAACCAGCCGTACGACATCAAAAAGGTCGTCGAGACCGTCGTCGACGAGTTCCTCGAGGTCCAGCCGCTCTACGCGCAGAACATCGTGGTCGGCTTCGGCCGTGTCGAGGGCCGCCCGGTCGGTGTCGTCGCCAACCAGCCGATGAGCCTGGCCGGCACGCTCGACATCGCCGCGTCCGAGAAGGCCGCCCGGTTCGTCCGCACCTGTGACGCGTTCAACATCCCGGTGCTGACGTTCGTCGACGTCCCCGGCTTCCTGCCCGGCACCGGTCAGGAGTGGGACGGCATCATCCGGCGCGGTGCGAAGCTCATCTACGCGTACGCCGAAGCCACCGTCCCCAAGGTCACCGTGATCACCCGGAAGGCGTACGGCGGCGCCTACGACGTGATGGGCTCCAAGCACCTCGGCGCCGACGTCAACTTCGCCTGGCCGACCGCGCAGATCGCGGTGATGGGCGCGCAGGGCGCCGTCAACATCCTCTACCGGGGTGAGCTGGCCTCGGCCGAGGACCCCGCCGCCCGCCGGACCGAGCTCATTCAGGAGTACGAGGACACGCTCGCCAACCCGTACATCGCGGCGGAACGCGGTTACGTGGACGCGGTCATCCAGCCCTCGCAGACCCGGGCTCAGGTGACGCGGGCGCTACGGATGCTCCAGACCAAGCGCGAGACCCTGCCGCCGAAGAAGCACGGCAACATCCCGCTGTGATCAGGCGGTTTTGATCAGGCAGCCGTCGCCGGAAGCCACTGGCCGGCGAGCAGGAAGGCACCGGTCAGCAGGGCCGCCAGGTTCACCACGAGGAAGACGCCCACCCAGAACAGGGCGGGCAGGTGGGTCAGGCGGCTCAGCTGGTCGGCGTCCGAGTCGCGCATGCGGCCCCGGCTGCGCAGCTTCTGCAGCTCGAAGACCGGCCGGACCCCGCCGAAGAGCAGGAACCAGACCCCTGCGTACGCGAAGGCCGCCTGCACCTGCGGGGACGCGTACCAGGAGACGGCGAAGACGATCGCGCCGGTGATCACCAGCGAGACCACGCCGAACAGGTTCCTGATGTTGATCAGCATGAGGAGCAGCAGCACCACGGCGAGCCAGAGCAGCAACGTGATCCGGTTGCCGCCGAGCAGCCAGGCGCCGAGCACCCCGACGAGCGACGGCGCGATGTAGCCGCCGAGCAGGGTCAGGATCATCCCGGGTCCGGTCGGGCGGCCCGCCGAGAGAGTCAGGCCGGACGTGTCGAACTCGAGGCGGATGCCCCGCAGCTTCCGTCCGGTCAGCAGCGCGATCAGCGCGTGACCACCCTCATGGGCGATCGTCACGGCGTTCCGGGCGACCCGCCACACCGGGCGGAACGCCACCGCGAGGAACCCGGCCACCGCGGTCAGCAACACCAGCAGACCAGGTGGATCGGGCTGAGCGCCGAGGAGTTGATCCCACAGGTCAGTCACACCGTCGATCGACAACACGCGGGGGACTGTATCCGATCACGCTATGTCCGGATGCGCTGCGTCTTCGTCGTCGCGCTATGCGCGGCGGCGGGCTGTCACTTCCACCGGCTCGGGCTGCGGGCGGCGCAGTGAGCGGACGGCGACCACGCCACCGGCCACCACGGCCAGCGCCGCGAGGGTCAGGAAGACCATGACGAATCCGGTGGCGGCGACGAGAATCGCCAGGTCGGCCACCGCGACCAGCATCCAGAGGGCGATCGTCGGCTTACTGCCGTGTCGTCGGCAGTTCATGATGTACCTCCATCCGTGATGCTGGATCCAGTACCCAGCGGAATGGGGGTGCAATCAGCGCGCCTTGAATCCCTGGAAGATCGCGTCGAGGTCGGCCTTCGCGGCGTCCCAGTCCTCCGGCGAGGTGTACCACGCGATCGTCCACGTGGTGTCCTCGACCTCGAAGACCCGCTTCACCACGCGCTGCGGGTTGCCGCCGCTGTTCGTGGTGTAGGTGAAGTTCCAGTCGGCCGCGTCACCGTTGTAGTCGACCTCGGAGATGCCGAGGTTGTTGTAGCTCCGGTAGTGGCTGGTGCTCTGCTGCTCCAGGTATTCGACCGGGTCGTCGAGATCCTGGTCGATCTTGTTGATCAGCATCAGGCGGTTGTTGTAGTTGACCTTGGTCTCGCTCCCGCCCCCGGACACCGAGGCGCCCTTCGGGAGAGGGACGCTGAAACCAGAGCCGTTGTACGTACGCCAGCCGCTCGGCACGCCGCCGGCACCCGCCGAACTCGGCGCCACGCTGGGACTGGCCGCGGTGGCCGGGCTGCTCGCCGCAGGCTTCGACGTCTGCCCCTTGGCCGGGGCGGCACTATCGCCCGTCGCCGGCTTCCCGGTCGCGGCAGCGCCGTTGCCCGCCGGCGTCGCGCCGTTCGCGCTCTTCGCGTCCTCGCCGAACGCCTGCACCGCGATGATGACGATGAGCAGCAGGAACGTGAGCACGATCCCGAGGCCGATCGCAGCCTGCCGGTGCGTGAGCGTCGTGCCGAAGACGGTGATGCCACGCCGCTCCGTCGGCCGCATCGGCATCGGCGTCCACGCCGGCCGGCTGGGCCGCTCGAAACCGGGCGCGCCACCGAAGTTCCCGACGACCCGCGTCTCCGAGTCGGCCACCGGAGTGCTCGGCCCACGCCTCGGCCCGGGCGGCGACAGCGGAGCGACGATCGACGTCCTGTCCGGGTCCTTGCCCGCACTCACGACCGACGTCTTGTCGGCGTCCGCGCCCTTGCCCGCGCCCATGACCGACGTCTTGTCCGCATCCGGCGACTTGTCCGCGCTGACGACCGACGTCTTGTCGGCGGCCAGGCCCTTGCCCGCGCCCATGACCGACGTCTTGTCGGCGTCCACGCCCTTGCCCGCGCCCATGACCGACGTCTTGTCCGCGTCCGGCAACTTGTCCGCGCTGACGACCGAGGTCTTGTCGGGGTCGGCCGGCTTCATCCCTCCGACCAGGACCGACGTCTTGTCCTCGCTCTTCTGAACGGAGGTCTTGTCCTCCGCCCCACCCGCGACGGATTCGTCCTGATTTGCCGAGTCATGGGCGGCTTCGACCACGGCGGCCTCGACCACGGCGGCCTCGACTTCAGCAGCCTTGACCTCGGCTGCCTTGACCTCAGCTGGCTTGACCTCAGCTGCCTTAACCTCGGCTGCCTTGACCTCGGCTGCTGGAGAATCGACGGTCGCAGGTTCGGAGATCTTGGAATCCTCGGAGACCTTGGAGTCCTTGGAGCGCTCGGAGCCAGTGGAATCCGCAGCTTCGACCTCGGGCTGGTCGGCCTCGGGCTCGCTCTGCTTCTCGGTCCCGCTCTGCTCGGGCGTGTCCCGCTCGGACCTGTCTTGCGCGGTCCCGTCCTGCACGGTCCCGTTCTGCACGGTCCCGTCCTGCGCGGTGCCGTTCTGCTCAGGCGATGCAGTCTCGGCCGCGTCCGATTCGGGCGCTTCGTCCTTGGTCGTGCCGGTGGCTGCGGCCTCACTCGTAGAGGTCGCAGCGGAGTCACCCTCGCCGGAGCCCTCCTTGCCGGTGGTCTCCTTGCCGGTGGTCTCCTTGCCGGTGGTCTCCTTGCCGGCGTTCTGCTCGTCGGCGTTCTCGGAAGCGCCATCGGCCTCGGCGGACTCCACCGGCTTCTGCACCGGGAAGGCGATCTTCGCCGCAGCGGCGGACACAGCGCCGTCAGCCGGGGGAGCCTCCGCAGTGGACGGTTGCACCTCGACCGGCGCGGTGGTGGGCGCGGACGGCTGGGCGGGGACCGGCTTGGTGGGCGCGGACGGTTTGGCGGAGGCCGACTGCTGGCCGGGGATACCGCCGGCCGGCATCACCGTGGTGGCCTGGGCGGACTCCTCCGGCGCCGGGACGATCGGGTAGGCGCCGGTCGCCGCCGCCAGGGAACGCTCGTGTTCCGGCGCTGCCTGCTTGCGCCGGTTGGCCACGACGTCGGCGGCCGTGAACCCGACCCGGGCCGGGCTCACCGGCGACGTGGGCGGACCGGCGGGGCGGCGTGGCGCGGCGGGTGGGGCGTAGCCCGTACCCGGAGAAGAAGAATCAGTGACCGGCGGCGTATCGATGCGTGTGGCGTCGAGCGGCTTCGGCGCACCCGGCTGCACTCCACGCGGCGGCTGCTGCGGACCACGAGGCGGCTGCGGGCCGCGCGGAGCGTCCGACGGCGGCGGACCACCGACGGGCGCCTTGCCGGGCACGAAAACCGGCGGCCGGCCCTGAGGCGGCTGACCATGCGGCGGCTGCCCATGCTGCGGCTGCCCCTGCTGCGGCTGCCCCTGCTGACCGAAACCGGGCTGACCCTGCGGCTGCTGCCCACGACCAGGCTGACCTTGGGGCTGCTGCCCACGACCCGGCTGACCCTGCGGCTGCTGACCCTGCTGCTGACCACGAACCGGCTGGCCCTGCGGCTGCTGCCCACGACCGGGCTGACCCTGCGGCTGCTGTCCACGACCGGGCTGACCCTGCGGCGGCTGGCCGGGAACCTGTCCGTACTGCTGGCCCTGCGGCGCCGGGGTGACCGGCGGGCGGGGTGTCGGCACAACCGGCGCGGAACCGGTCGCCCAGCCGGAACCGGGCAGCACCGGCGGACCGCCGGGACCGCTCGGCAGCGACGGGCGCTCACGGCCGACACCGGGGCGGCGCATGGTCGGGCTCATCGGGAACGCGATCTTGGAACGCCGCCCGGCGGCCCGGGCCAGCAGGCGTTCGGCCTCCTCCGCGTTGATGCGGTGGGCGGGGTCCTTGCGCAGCAGCCCGTTGAGCACCGGCTTGAGTTGTCCCGCGTTGCGCGCCGGCGGGACGTTCTCGGTCGCCAGCGCGGCGAGCGTGGCGATGGCGGACGGCCGCGCGAACGGCGACTGCCCCTCCACCGCGGCGAAGAGGGTGGCGCCCAGCGACCAGAGGTCGGCCGCGGCGCCGGCTGTGCCGTCACGGGCGCGCTCGGGTGCGATGTACGCCGGGGAGCCCAGCACCAGCCCGGTGCGGGTCACGTTCGGGTCGCCGGGGACCGTCGCCAGACCGAAATCGGTCAGCACGACCCGCCCGTCGTTGCCGATCAGCACGTTGCCCGGCTTGACGTCGCGGTGCACGACGCCGGCCCGGTGCGCGGCGCGCAGCGCGTTGAGCACGCCCAGGCCGATCTCGGCGGCCCGGACCGAGTCGAACGGCCCGTCCTGCGCGAGGGTGTCCTGGAGTGAGCGGGATGCGACGTACTCCATGACGATCCACGGGTCCGCGTCGGTCCGCAGCACGTCGAAGACGCGCACCACGTTGATGTTGTTGAGCCTGGCGATGGCGCGTGCCTCACGCAGTGAGCGCTCGCGCATCTCCTGCCGCTCGGCCGGGGTGAGTCCGGGCGGCGGGACGAGCTCCTTGATGGCCACGTCCCGGTGCAGGACGACGTCCGTCGCCCGCCAGACACGCCCCATCCCGCCCTGACCGAGCGGCGCAACGAGCCGGTACCGATCAGCGACAACGAGTGGGGGAGAAGAAGACATCACGCAGAAAATACCTGGTTCTGTCGAGCGGCCGCGAATTGATCAGCCGAGTGTGGGACACGTGTCACCGGATCTCCGGGTACCCGTCGTACGCTCGGTTGATGAATGAGGAACCGCTGGTCAGCGTCGTACGAGGAAGCCTAGACGATCATGAGCTGGCCGCGCTGGCCGCCATCCTGACATCTCGATCCACTTCGGTCAATTCCGAAACTCCATCACAACCAGTCTCGGAATGGGCGCAATCTGCGCGTCCTTCGGGCGCGTCGCGCGGATGGCGGGCGTCTGCTCTGCCCCGATAACGGCTGTCCACAGGGGGCAGTCATACGCGGCGTGACCGGATAACCTCATCTGCGTCACCCCTTCGCGTTCGGAGGCCCCCCGTGAGTCTTGATCTCCGCGACGCTGGTCACATCGAGGCGGACCTCCTCGCCATGGAGGAGGCCGCCGCCCGGCTGGCCTCCGCGGTCGAGCGCGACTACGCCCCGCGGGCCGTGACGGTCAGCGACGCCATGTCCACCCGGATGCCTGCCGCCGATCGCGGGTTCACCGAGCTCCACCTCTTCCTGCACGCGCACGAGCGGGCACAGGAGGTCACCCTCGCCAACGTCCACCATTTCGCCAACGGCACGTTCGGTCTCGCCGAGGCGGCACGGGAGACCGGTTCCCGGTACGCGCGGAGCGACACTGCGGCCCGCGATCTCCTGAGCAGAACATGATCGCCTCGACCGGCGGCGGTGGCGGGACCGACTGGGCGTCCCTGCGGCTGGACCAGATGTGGGCGATGCTCGCCTCCCACGATCCGGAGGCCAACGCCCGGCTGATCGGCGGCTGGCGGCAGTCCCACGATCTGGCGCTGCGACACCTCGCCGACGTGCGGGACTACCGCGATCGGCTGGCCACGGCCTGGGATCCGTCCCGCAGCCGGGCGGCGGCCGCCTACTTCACCCGCCTGGACGCGCTGATCGCCGACCTGGAGGAGACGTCCGAGGCCGCGATCGCCAACCAGCGCGCCTTCAGCGGGGCGACCGGCGCCCTGCAATCAGCGCGACAACAGATGGCCGAGATTCACCGGGAACACGCGGCCAACGAGGTGCTGCTCGCCGCGTTCGCCGAGGCGAAACGGCTCTACCAGCTGTCACCGGGCAAGGCGCGCGGAGTTCCACCACAGCGCCCGGTCCCGGAGGGCCGGCAGGCGCTGCTGGAAGCGCGGGCCCGGATGGTGATGCAGTCGCTGAGCACCGAACTGGCCAAGGCACAGAGCGCACTGGTGGTCCCCAGACCCTACGAGCCCGACCTCGACACGACGGCCGGTCTGCGACTCCCCCTCCCCCGCACAGCACCCACCCTCACCGATCCAAGATCCACGGCGTCGGAATCAGCCGCCGGCAATCCAAGATCCGCGACACCGCGAGGGACCACCGCAGCCCCAAGATCCACGATGCCGGGAGCGAGGGCAGGCACTGCCTTTCCAAGATCCAGGACGCCGGGAGCAGGGGCAGGCACTGCCGTTCCAAGATCCACGACGCCGGGAGCGAAGGCAGGCGCTGCCATTCCAAGATCCGCGACGCCGCGAGAAGCCACACCCATTCCAAGATCCGCGACACCACGCGGAGCCACTCCTGCGGAAAGATCCGCGACGCCACGCGGAGCCACCCCTGCTCCAAGATCTACGACACCGCGAGGGACCAGCGCCACTCCAAGATCTGCGACCCCGCGAGCAGACACCGCCGCTCCGAGATCTGCGGCGCCGGAAAGTAACGCGGCGACGCAGGCCGCTTCGAGATCTGCGATATCGGCGATACAAGCCAATCCAAGATCCGCAAGAACGCCGCCCGACACCGCAAGGCCCATCGGCAGCAGACCCGACCCGGCAGCAGGCAGCGCGGAGACGACAGGAGGCGAAGCAAGGAGCCCCGCAAGCCCTCATCAGGAGCCGAGCCGGAATACCACCACTCCAAGATCCGAGGGCCTCGTCCTGGGCCAGTCGCCACCGAGCCATCCCGCGCCCGACAAATTCGAAATGTCGCTTTCAGCCCTGCACGGCGTCATCGGCGCCACCCCGCCCCACCCGTCTCAGACCCTGCCACCACCCCTCAACGGCCCGATCGGCCACCAGCCACCCCGACCGCCCGGCCACTTCCCGGACCCCTTCTGGGAGATCGCCGAGGGCGTCCCCCCGATCATCGAGCCCACCCCCGAGGACCCGCCCGACCCCGGCCCCACGATCGGCAGGATCCCCCGGAACCGGGCTTGAACGGCGGAAACATGCAGCTTGCGCCCACCGTGACACTCGGATGCCTTGTAGGCTCCTTTCCCGTGCAGACCGACATCACGTACCGCCTGATCCTCGCCTCGGCCAGCCCGGCCCGCCGCGCCCTCCTGACCGGCGCCGGCATCGACGCCGAGGTCATCGTGAGCGGCGTGGACGAAAGCGTCGTCGACGCCGAGGACGCGTACACGCTGTGCCTGGCCCTGGCCCGGATGAAGGCCCGCACGGTGGCCGCCGACCTGCCGGCGGATCCGGGGGCGCTGGTGCTCGGCTGCGATTCGGTGCTGGCGTTCGGCAGCGAGGTCTTCGGCAAGCCGGCCAGTCCCGAGGAGGCGATCAAGCGCTGGTCGGCGATGCGCGGCAAGTCCGGCGTGCTGCACACCGGCCACCATCTGACGGGTCTGGTCAGCGGCTTGCAGGCGGAGGCGGTCGGTACGACGACGGTCCACTTCGCCGATGTGAGCGACGCCGAGATCGAGGCGTACGTGGCGTCCGGCGAGCCGTTGCAGGTGGCCGGCGCCTTCACGCTGGACGGCCGGGGTGGCGCTTTCGTCGACCGGATCGAGGGGGATCCGGGCAACGTGATCGGCCTGTCGCTGCCGCTGCTGCGCAACCTCCTGGCGCAGATGGGTGTCCCGATCACCGCCTTGTGGAGAAAGTAAAAGTAAATCCAGATTCGCAGCACGCCCGAAAGAGCAGAACGACCGTTAGGCTCTCCACGTGCGGAAGATATTGATCGCCAACCGTGGCGAGATCGCCCTCCGGGTGATCCGGGCCTGCAAGGACGCCGGCCTCACGAGCGTCGCCGTCTACGCGGACAGCGACCGGGACGCGTTGCACGCGCGAGCGGCCGACGAGGCCTTCGCGCTCGACGGTGAGACGGCCGCCGACACCTACCTGCGGATCGACAAGCTGCTCGACGTGGCAGCGCGCAGCGGCGCCGACGCGGTTCACCCGGGTTACGGGTTCCTCTCCGAGAACGCCGAGTTCGCCGAGGCGGTGCTCGGCGCGGGCCTGATCTGGATCGGTCCGAGCCCTCAGGCGATCCGCGACCTGGGCGACAAGGTCACCGCACGTCACATCGCGCAGCGGGCCGGCGCCCCGCTGGTGCCGGGCACCCCCGACCCGGTGTCCGGGGCAGCGGAGATCGTCGCCTTCGCCGAGCAGCACGGGCTGCCCGTGGCGATCAAGGCGGCGTTCGGCGGTGGCGGTCGCGGGCTGAAGGTCGCTCGTACGATCGAAGAGATCCCTGCCCTCTTCGAGAGCGCAACCCGCGAGGCGGTGGCCGCCTTCGGTCGGGGTGAGTGCTTCGTCGAGCGATACCTGGACCGGCCGCGGCACGTCGAGGCGCAGGTTCTGGCGGACACGCACGGCAATGTCGTGGTGGTCGGCACCCGGGACTGCTCGCTGCAGCGCCGGCACCAGAAGCTGGTCGAGGAGGCGCCCGCGCCGTTCCTCAGCGCCGAGCAGCGTGCCGAGATCCACGAGTCGGCGAAGGCGATCTGCCGGGAGGCCGGCTACTACGGCGCCGGCACTGTCGAATACCTGGTGGGCCAGGACGGGACGATCTCGTTCCTGGAGGTCAACACGCGTCTGCAGGTGGAGCACCCGGTCAGCGAGGAGACCGCCGGTGTCGACCTGGTCCGCGAGCAGTTCCGGATCGCCTCCGGTGAGCCGCTGCCGTTCACCGAGGACCCGATCCCGCGCGGCCACTCCATCGAGTTCCGGATCAACGGCGAGGACGCGGGCCGCGGATTCCTGCCGGCGCCGGGCACGGTCACCGAGCTGACCTGGCCGTTCGGGCCGGGCGTCCGGGTCGACTCGGGCGTGGAGAAGGGCAGCGTGATCGGCGGCAACTTCGACTCGATGCTCGCGAAGATCATCGTGACCGGCGCGACCCGGGCCGAGGCCTTGGAACGGTCCCGTCGTGTGCTGGACGAGACGGTGATCGAGGGCATCGCCACGGTTCTGCCGTTCCACCGCGCGGTGATCCGCGACGAGGCGTTCACCGGCGAGCCGTTCACCGTGCACACCCGGTGGATCGAGACCGAGTGGGACAACACGGTGCCGCCGTTCACCGCTCCCGCGGCTACCTCCGCGGAGGCCGCCGAGCGGGAGACCGTCGTGGTCGAGGTGGGCGGCAAGCGCATCGAGGTGCGACTTCCCAAGACCTTCTTCTCCGGTACGCCGGGAGCCGCCCCCAAGCGCAGCCCGGCCCGTTCCCGCAGTGGTGGTGGCGCGGCGGCGGCCGCCACGAGCGGCGGGCTCACCGCCCCGATGCAGGGCACGATCGTCAAGGTCGCGGTGCAGGACGGCGACGAGGTGGCCGAGGGCGACACCATCGTGGTGATCGAGGCGATGAAGATGGAGCAGCCGCTCCAGGCGCACCGGGCCGGCACGGTCGCCGGCCTCACCCTCGAGGTGGGCGCCACCATCACCGCCGGCACGGTGATCTGCGAGATCGCCTGACCGTCTCCGCACTTCCACGCCCGGCCGGTGCCATACCGGCCGGGCGTGCTGCTTCGTTGAGTCAGGCGCTGTGCCGAGAACGCTGTGTGGAGTCCAGGGGCGGGCCGCCGATACGGGACCTACCGGCGGCCCGCGCCGCACGGCCGGAACGATCCGAGGTCCGGCTGCACGGGCAGGACAACCGTACGCCGCCGATTCCAGGCGCATCGAAAACCAGGCGCGCCGGGGTGAACTTCGGACGTACCGTGTCCGTCGTCACGGCGGAGAACGTCTGACCGAAGCGCATTCTGATGACAGAGCATTCACAGCACAGCGCACTCTCAGGTACGGCGCAGCACAATGCCGTGAGCCCCGAAGCCGCGAGGTGACCTAGCCGATGACCGAACTGCTGACCATGTTGGCCACGCCCGCCTGGGCGTACCTCGCGCTGTTCGGTTTCCTGGCGATCGACGCTCTCGTGCCGGTCGTGCCCATTCAGGCCATCATGATCACCTCTGGGGCGCTCACTGTCTACGGCAATCTCGATCTCGCCCTGGTGATCGCTCTCGGGGCTGTCGGCATGTTCGCCGGCGACACCGCGGCGTTCGTCCTGGGCCGGTCGACGGGTGCCCGATTGAGCGCATTACGCGAACGCTTCGCGCCGCGTGGCGAGGATGCCGGCGAGCCCGGCCGCACCCGCAAGGCCGCCGAGCGGTTCACCCGCGGCCTGCGCCGGCCCGGCCCGCTCGTGATGCTGCTCTGCCGGTTCGTGCCCGGCGGCCGGATGGCGTCCGGCTACCACGCCGGCCGGACGCGATACCCGGTCAAGCTCTTCGTGGCCTACGACGGGCTCGCCTCGCTGGCCTGGGCCAGTTACGGCGGGCTGGTCGGCCACCTCGGCGGCACCGCGATCACCCAGTCGGCGTGGCGGCTCTTCGCGGTGGCCGCCACGGCCGCTGTGGTGTTCGGCACAGCCGGCTGGATCCTCGCCCTGTTCGGCGGCGGGCCCACCGAAGAAGGCGGGCCCACCGAAGGCAGGCCCACTGAAGGCAGGCCCGCCAACGAAGGCGACGAACCCGCTACTGGATCTCGTGCTGCATCAGCTGACGAGCCGCTTCCGCGATCGACCCGGAGAGTGAGGGGTAGATCGTGATGGTGTGCGCCAGCTGATCGACAGTCAGGTTGTTCTCGATCGCCATCGTGATCGGCAGGATCAGCTCGCTCGCCTTCGGCGCCACCACGACACCACCGATGATCTGGCCGGTCGCCAGGCGGCAGAAGAGCTTCACGAAACCGTCCTGGAGGCCGGCCATCTTGGCCCGCGCGTTGCCGGTCAGCGGCAGCATCACCTGGCGGGCCGGCGTACGCCCGGAATCCACCTCGTTCTGCGTGAGGCCGACGGTGGCGAGCTCGGGGTCGGTGAAGACGTTCGCCGAGACCGTACGCAGCCGCAGCGGCGCCACCGCCTCGCCCATCGCATGCCAGATCGCGATCCGGCCCTGCATGGCGGCCACGCTGGCCAGCGGCAGCACGCCGGTGCAGTCACCGGCCGCGTAGATGCCCGGCACGTTGGTCCGGGACACCCGGTCCACCGTCACGTAGCCGCCGTCGCCGACCGCCACGCCGTATTCCGCCAGGCCGAGGTCGGCGGTGTTCGGAATGGCGCCGACCGCGATCAGCGCGTGCGAGGCCTCGATCACCTTGCCGTCGCCGAGGGTCACCCGGACCCCGTCGCCGGCGTTCTCCACCGACTTGCCGCGGGCCTGGCTGAGGATCGTCATGCCCCGCTCGCGGAACACCCGCTCGATCGCCATGGCGGCGTCCGCGTCCTCGTGCGGCATCACCCGCTCCCGGCTGGAGACGAGCGTCACCTCCACGCCCATGGCGAGGTAAGCGCTGGCGAACTCGGCGCCGGTCACACCGGAACCGATCACGACGAGGTGGGTGGGGAGCTCGGTCAGGTCGTAGACCTGCCGCCAGTCCAGGATCCGGTCGCCGTCCGGGCGCATCGAGGAGAGCACCCGCGGGGTCGCGCCGGTGGCGAGCAGCACGGTGTCGGCCTCCACCGCGTACGTGTCCCGCCCCTCCGGCGTGATCAGCACCTGGTGGGTGTGCCCGAGCCGGTCCTCGCCGAGCTTGGCGCGACCCCGGACCACGTCCACCCCGGCCTTGATCAGCTTGGTCTGGATGTCACCGGACTGCGCCAGCGCCAGCTTCTTGACCCGCTGGTTCACCGCCGCCGCGTCGACGCTCACTCCGTCCAGCCCGGCGGAGGAGATGCCGAACCGCTCGTTGTGCCGATAACCGGTCATCACCTCCGAACTGGCGATGAACGTCTTGGAGGGGACGCAGTCGGTCAGCACGCACGCGCCACCCGGCCCGTCCGCCTCGACGAGGGTGACTTCGGCGCCGAGCTGGGCCGCGACGAGAGCCGCCTCATAACCCCCGGGTCCCCCACCGATGATGACAATCCGACTCACGACGACAACCCCTCCAAATACGGCTCCGCCAACCCGCAGCGGAAAACCCATGTAAAACCGGTTGAACGTGCCGACACGCACGTTCCATATTCTCACTACCCCCTTCGCCAGCTATCGTCGTCGCCGTGCGTCACTACGCCGCGTATGGCTCGAATCTGGATCCCGCCCGCATGCGGGCCTACTGTCCGCACTCGCCGATGGTCGGCGTGGGGTGGATCGAAGGCTGGCGCCTCACCTTCGCCGGTGAGGGAGATATGGGCTGGGAGGGGGCGGTAACCACGGTCGTCGAGTCACCAGGCGACCGGGTGTTCGTCTCCCTCTACGACGTCCACCAATGGGATGCCGCGCAACTCGACGAGGTCGAGGGGGTGACAGCGGGGGCGTACCAGAAGCTCACCGTGCGTGTATCGACGCTCGACGGTGACGTACCCGCCTGGATCTACGTCTTCGCCGGGTACGAGGGTGGCCTGCCCACCGCGTGGTACCTCTCCGAGATCGCCAATGCGGCGGAGAAAGCGGGCGCGCCCGACGACTACGTCCAGGAGCTGCGGTCCCGCCCTACCGGGACGAGCTCACCCGAGGTCTAGCGTCGTCTCGTAGACGTTCGCGCGGTACAACGCCGTCATACCGACCTTGAAGTACAGGCTCGCGGCGTCGGTCGGGTTCGCCAGGTCGACGCCGAGCCCGGCCTTCGTGCGCCCCTGGCGCGCATATCGGGCGAGGGCATGGCGGAGGAGAGCTTCACCCAACCCCCTCTTCCGGTACGGGCGGAGCACCGCGAGAGACCGCACCCACCCCTCGGCGTTCGTCTCGTCGCCACCCGAGCCTCCGGACTGCAGCACGCCGGCCAGAACCCCGTCCACCTCGGCGGCGAACCACTCGTCGAAACGCACATCCGACTCCGCGCGGACCTGCTCCCGCCACGCCTGGTAGGTCAGCGCCCGGTGGTCGGAGTCCTGGAACGCCTCCTCGATGACGGCGTGGAAGCGGCGCATCTCGTCCTCGTCGGCGGCCCGCACCGGCCGTACCGTCACGCCCGCGGGCGGCGCCGGCGGCTCGTGCGCGACACCGGCGAGCGGCATCTGCATCCGGGCGTGCTGCTTCAGGAAGACGAACCCGGCGTCGGTGAGCGCCTCGATGTACGGCGTCTCGGTCGGGATCGCCCCGGCCCGCACCGAGTAGACCCGGTGACCCAGTTCGGCGGCCCGCTCGGCCATCCGGTCCATCAGCAGGCGCAGCAGCGGCCGTTGCGCCGGCAGGCCGTTCTCCGGGTGCACGTAGACCTCGGCGAAGTCCCGGGCCTTCCCGGTCGGATTCCGCGGGTACGCCCATCCGGCGATCGCGCCCGCCGGATCGATCGCCAGCCAGCAGTCGCGGCTCATGTCGGTGTGCGGCCCGGTCAGCTCCTCGTGCACCTCGTCCAGGGTGAAGTCGGGTTCACCCACCGCGGCGATGTCGCTGGCGTGGACGAGCGCGAGGATGGCGGGCGCGTCGGCGAGGGTGGGCCGGCGCAGCTGCCAGCCGGGCGGCAGATCGGACATGCGGGCCATCCGACCACGCCGTGCCGTCTCTGCCAATCGAATTTCCTCGCCCGCTTGCTTCTCCCGCTTCCTCCCCCGCTTTCTCCTCCGCGCCGGCCTGTCTCAGCGGGTCAGGCGGTGGCTCAGGGATTCGAGCAGCCCGGCGAACTCGACCCGCTCGCTGCGGTCCAGCGCCGCGTAGGCCTGCCCGGCCAGCGAGTTCGCCACCGCCTCGGCCCACATGAGCCGGCGGACCAGCGGACCGGCGTGCGGGTACGGCGCCTGCCACCCGAACGCCACCGCCCCGGTCTCGCCGTCCGGCCCCGCGATGATCGCTTCGAGCGGCGTGAGCCCGCTGGCCCGGACCGCGATGACGTGCACACCCAGCCGGTGTTCGTGCAGCAGGTGCAGCAGCACCGCCGCACGGGCCCCGGGCGTGGCGTCCGGCACCGGCATGGCACGCCACGCCGCGAACAGTGTCAGCCCCGCCGCGTCCACGGCGTCCACCACCTGCCCGGCCAGCTCCAGCAGCCGGGTCAGCCGCGGGAACGCCCCCAGCTGGTCGGCGCCCCAGGCGCAGAGCTCGTGCAGGTGCCAGGTGGCGACCTCGACGGGCGCCGACGTCTTGGCGGTCGCCTCCCAGCCGTCGATGACCGCCTCGGGCGCGATGAACGCGATAGCGGCCGCCACCGTCTCCGGCCGCACCTCACCGAGCGCGCCGGCCCGCGCCGACACGTGGTAGGCCCACCCGGAGAGACCGAGCAGCCGGGCTCGGCGCAGGGTCTGCGGTGATTCCGCGAAGGCTCCGACGATGGCGGCGAGTCCCGCCTTGGCGTTGGCGGCAGCCTGTTCGGGGGTCACCCGCCCGATTCTGCCCTCAGTGACCGCTTAAAGAAAACGCTCCCCGTCCATCCGTTCTCCCTTCCCCACCCGCGGGTCGCCGCGTCAGTCGGATGTCAGGTCGTCCAGGGCGGCCTGGACGTCGCCTACGCGGCGGCGCGCTGCGGCGGCCTCGCGTTCGGCGGTACGGCGGGCCAGTTTGCGGCGGGCCACATCGGCTACGGCCTCGGTGCGGCGCCGTTCCAGCTCGGCCAGTTCGGCGTCCAGGTCCTCGACCAGGTGCCCGGCGTCCCGTTCGGCCGTTTCGGCACGTTCCAGCTGGGCGTCGGCCCGCCGCTCGGCAGCCGTGGCGACACCCATCTCCCGCTCGAGCTCCCGCCGCTTCCGCTCGACCTCGCGCCGCCGCTGCTCAGCCGCCGCCCGCTCCCGAGCTTCCCGCTCAGCGGCCTCTCTCCTCGGGAAGCGGCGACGGTCCGCACCACCCTCACTCCCACCGTCCTCGCCCAAGTCGCCGTCGTCGTCCAGGTCGCCGTCGCCGTCGCCGTCCCCTCCTCGCCCTCTACCACGCCTTTCGCCTGCCCTGCCGTCCTTGCCTGCCCTGCCGCCCTCACCTGCCCTGCCGCCCTCCCCCGTCCTGCCGCCTTCGCCTGCCTCGCCGCCCTCACCCGCCCTCTCGCCGGACAAATCCGAAATGTCGCCCGCATCGTCGGAGAGGTCGGTCACCAGGCGCAGGCGGGGACGCGGCACCTCGCCGAAGCCCGCGTAGCTGGTCGCGCGGATCAGGCGGCCGGTTCGCACCTGGGCCGCGATCTCCGGTTCGGCGAGGGCGGCAGTGAGGGTCGCCTCCACCTCGCCGAGCGGCAGGCGGGCTGCCGGCGTACCGGCGGCGACTGCCAGTTTGCGGGCCGCGGCGACCAGCGCGGAGACGAACTGCCGACGCTGGTTGGAGAGTTCGCGCAGCTGGTCGCCCTTCAGGTCGCGCTGGGCGGCGCGCAGCGCGGTGGAGAGTTCGACCAGTTCGTCGATCAGATCGGGGCGTTTCAGGGCGAGCAGGTTGACCACCCAGGCGGCCACCGTGGGCTTCTTCAGGGCGGCCAGGCGTTTCGCGGCGTCCCGGTCACCGGACTTGCGGGCTTCGGCGATGGCGGCGGACCGGGCCGCGACGAAGCCGTCCGGCGGTTCCTCGTAGAGCTTCCGGACGCTCCCGTCGGTGTCGATGGCCACGTCAGTCGAGCACGGTTCCCGGCGTGACCCGCGCGAACTTCGTTTCGGAGAAGCTCTCCAGGTGTTTGCCGTACACCGCCGCGCCGCGCTCGTTGATCAGGCCGTCGTGCAACGCGAACGCCCGCCCCGGCCGCACCGACCGGACGAATTCCAATGAATCCGCGATGGTGGCCCAGGGCGCGTTCATCGGCGCGAAGAGCGTCTCCACGTCAGCACCTTCGGGGACCACGAACGAGTCACCCGGATGATAGAAGTTGGCGGTCCCGTCGCTGACGAGGAAACCCAGGTTCGCGAAGACCGGCACGTACGGGTGAATGATCGCGTGCTGCCCGCCGTACGCCCGGATCTGGAAACCCGCCGCCTCGAACTCCTCCCCCGCCGCCACCGCTGTCGTCGCCTCGGCGACGCCGTCGAGCAGCGGCAGCACCGCCTCGTGCGCGAAGATCCGCAGATCGGGTCGCCGGGCGACGGCCGCGGTCACCGCCTGCACGTCCAGGTGGTCGAAGTGCTCGTGGGTGATGAGCACGGCATCGGCACCGGCCAATGCGGACGACTCGGAGAATTCGCCGGGATCCACCACGAGAACGCCCGCGCCTTCGACTCGCAGACATGAATGCGTGAACTTCGTGACGCGCACGGGATCCCTCCGCTGCTCAATTGTGACCGCTCAGCAAGCAGTCTGCCGGAACCACGAGACGTGTGGCGTACGTCCCAACGGTCAAGCATGACGAGATCGGAGCGACGATGCATGAGCGGGGAACCACGAAACTGATCGCGGCAGCACTGCTGGCGGGTGCGTTGCTGGCCGGCTGCGGGGCTGATTCATCGGATTCCGGGGGCAACGCCTCCCAGGCGGAACCGGCTGTCGGCCGCGCCGATGCCCCGGCCGCCGAGGAGGGCACCGCGGGTCAGGGGAAGGCGGAAGCCGACTCCGCCGGGGCGAACACCACTGCGGAGGCACCGGACCTGCGTGTCGACCAGCGTTCGATCATCTACACCGGTTCGATCACGGTCCGGGTCGACAACGTCACCACGGCGGCGGCCCAGGCCACCGGCATAGCCTCGGCGGCGGGCGGGTTCGTCGGCTCGGACGAGCGGCAGAGCGGCTCCGGCGCGGACACCGCGAACCTGACGCTGCGGATCCCGGCCGCCGAGTTCAGCTCGGTCGTCGACCAGCTGTCGAAGCTCGGCGTCGAGGAGACCCGGGGCATCAACACCGAGGACGTCACCGAGGAGGTCGTCGACCTGGACGCCCGGATCTCGGTGCAGAAGGCCCGGGTGGAGAGCGGCAAGAAGCTGCTGGCCCAGGCCAACTCGCTGGACGACCTGGTGATGCTGGAGCGCGAGGTCGCCACCCGGGAGGCCGACCTGGCCTCGCTGGAGGCGAAGAAGCGCCGGCTCTCCGACCTCACGTCGCTCTCCACGATCACCGTGGTGCTGCTCGATCCGGACGCCACCAGCGCCGCCCCGGACGACGAGCCGCCCGGCTTCCTGGCCGGCCTGTCCGGCGGCTGGGACGCGCTCAAGGCGTCCCTGGCCGTCCTGGCGACGGTGCTCGGCGCGCTGCTGCCCTGGCTGATCGCGCTCGGCATCCCGGCAGCGGTGGCCGTCTACCTGATCCGGCGGTACCGGCGGCGGCAACTGCCACCGCCGGCCGAGAGCAACTAGAAAGCGCCGGAGGTGAGCGCCGCGAGGGCGGTGTGCGCCATGACCCGCACGCCGTAACCGATGCTGCGCTCGTCCACGTCGAAGTCACCCTGGTGCAGGTCGTGGCGCTCGTCCGAGCCGGGGACCCCGGTGCCGAGCCGGATCATCGCGCCCGGCACGTGCTCCAGGTAGAACGAGAAGTCCTCGCCGCCCATGCTGAGCTCGGCCTCGACCACCCGGTCGGCGCCGAGCGCGGCCCCGGCGGCGCCCGCCACGATCGCGGAGGCCATCCGGTCGTTGATCACCGGCGGCACGCCACGCTTGTAGTCGACCTCCACCTGGGCGCCGGTCGCCGCGACCACGTCGTGGATCAGCCTGGTGACCAGCTCCGGGGCCTCACGCCAGGCCTCCCGGCTGAGCACCCGGACGGTTCCGCGCACCTCGCCGGCGCCGGGGATCGCGTTGAACGCCTGCCCGGCGTGCACGGCGCCCCAGACCAGGGAGATCCCGGCCCGGGGATCGATCCGGCGGTTCAGCAGGGCCGGCACGTCGATGATGACCCGGCCGAGCGCGTGCACCAGGTCGGCGGTCAGGTGCGGCCGGGCGGTGTGCCCGCCGGGACCGGAGAGCTTGACCTCGACCGCGTCGGCGGCGGCGGTGAACGGCCCGGAGCGGACGCCGACCAGACCGGCCGGCAGCTGCGGGTAGCAGTGCAGCGCGAAGATGGCGGCGACGTCGTCCAGCGCGCCCGCCTTGATCACCTCAGGAGCGCCGGAGGGCATCGCCTCCTCGGCCGGCTGGAAGATCAGCCGGACCCGGCCGGGCAGCTCGCCCTGCTCGTGGAGCTGCGCCAGGGCCATGCCCAGGCCGAGCGCCACGGTGGTGTGCACGTCGTGCCCGCAGGCGTGCGCCAGGTTGTCGACGGTGCTGCGGTACGGCACGTCCTTCAGGTCCTGCAGCGGCAGCGCGTCGATGTCGGCCCGGAACGCGATGACCCGCTCACCCTCGCCGATGTCGCAGATGACGCCGTTGCCGCGGGGCAGCATCTTCGGGGAGAGGCCGGCGACGGCAAGCTCACGGAAGATCAGCGCGGCGGTCTCGAACTCGGAATGTGACGGTTCCGGGTGGGCGTGAATGTGACGGCGAATGGCTACCAGCTCTGCGCCCCTCGCGGCGAGCCAGCGGTCCAGCTGGCCGGGGAGCGGGTCTGTACCAGGAGGAGTTCCCGGCCACGACGTATCGACACCTTCCGGCGCCGTCAGAGCAGTAGTCACGTCGGCTTCCGTATTCGTTCTAGAGGTTTGTCGGGTTTCGCGACGCGCGCCAGCTTAGCCCGAATTCAGTCACGCTGTGTAACGGGTGTGTAAAGAGGCCACAGCGGGGCGAGGCGGGCTCACGGGAGATCGTCCCGGCCCGCCAACCCCTCAACGGGTAGCGAATCGCGGAGGTGACGCGACGTACTACCGGTACGTTGTGCCGGTCAGAAGCGCTCGACCGGCCGGTGGACGCCCCATACCCCGCGCAGCGTGTGGCATACCTCCCCCACCGTTGCACGGAGTCGCAACGCCTCCTTCATCAACGGTAGGACGTTCACGCTCCCGGCGGCGGCCTTACCGAGATCCGCGAGCGCGGCTTGTACGGCCGGGTTGTCACGTTCGGCCCGAAGGGTGGCCAGACGAGCCACCTGGGCGGTCTCGATCGCCGGGTCGACCCGCAGCGGCTCGTACTTCTCCTCGCTCTCGGCGGCGAACCGGTTCACGCCGACCACGACCCGCTCGCCCGAGTCGATCTCGTTGGCGATCTGGTACGCGGACTTCTCGATCTCACCCTTCTGGAAGCCCTGCTCGATCGCGTCGACGGCCGAGCCCAGCTCGAACACCCGCTCGATGAGCCGGGTCGCCTCCCGCTCCACCTCGTCAGTGAGCGCCTCCACCGCGTAGGACCCGGCGAACGGGTCGACCGTGCCGGTCAGCCCGCTCTCGTACGCGAGGACCTGCTGTGTGCGCAGGGCGAGCCGCGCCGACTTCTCGGTCGGGAGGGCGATGGCTTCGTCGTACGAATTGGTGTGAAGCGACTGCGTGCCGCCGGCGATGGCACCCAGAGCCTGGATCGCCACCCGGATGAGGTTGACCTCGGGCTGCTGTGCGGTCAGCTGGACGCCGGCGGTCTGGGTGTGGAAGCGCAGCATCATCGACTTCGGGTCCTTCGCGCCGAAGTCGTCGCGCATGATCCGCGCCCACATCCGCCGGGCCGCCCGGAACTTGGCGATCTCCTCGAGCAGCGTGGTGCGGGCCACGAAGAAGAACGAGAGCCGCGGCGCGAAGTCGTCGACGGCCAGGCCGGCCGCGATCGCGGCGCGCACGTACTCGATGCCGTTGGCCAGGGTGAACGCGATCTCCTGCGCGGGCGAGGCGCCGGCCTCGGCCATGTGGTACCCGGAGATCGAGATGGTGTTCCACTTCGGGATCTCCGCCTTGCAGTAGGCGAAGGTGTCGGCGACCAGGCGCAGCGACGGCTTGGGCGGGAAGATGTACGTCCCGCGGGCGATGTACTCCTTGAGGATGTCGTTCTGGATCGTGCCCTGCAGAGCCGCGCCGGGCACGCCCTGCTCCTCGGCGACCAGCTGGTAGAGCAGCAGCAACACCGAACCGGGTGCGTTGATGGTCATCGAAGTGGACACCTGATCGAGCGGGATGTCCTTGAAGAGCAGCCGCATGTCGTCGATCGAGTCGATCGCGACACCGACCTTGCCCACCTCACCGTGCGCGATGGGGTCGTCGGAGTCGTAACCCATCTGGGTCGGCAGGTCGAACGCGACCGACAGGCCCATGGTCCCGGCCGCCAGCAGCTGGTGGTAGCGGGCGTTCGACTCGGCGGCCGTACCGAACCCGGCGTACTGCCGCATGGTCCACGGCCGTTTGGTGTACATCGTCGGATAGACACCACGGGTGTACGGATATTGACCCGGCTGTTCGTTTCCGACGCCTGATGGAACGTCGTCGGGACCGTAGACCGGCTTGATCGGGAACCCGGACTCTGCATTCACATCGTGATCCTAGTGTTCGTTCAGGACGCCCACAGTGAGGGATTTTGCACCGAGCGTTCTCTTGCGCTCCACCCTCGGCCACCCAGCGATCACCCACTGTCGAAGTGAGCTGAACACTCGCACAGTGACTTTCGTTGAACCCCACCCAACGGGCAAGATAGCGGGGTTGGACGACAGCCCCCTATACCCCCTCGGTGGCATCCTCAGTGACTCAGATTCCGACGTGGAGCGGTGGCAACACCTCCCCCCTCAGCGGACGTGCAGCCCCTGGCACGCTCATCGGCGGGCGTTACACGCTGCGCGCCGCGGTGGGCCACGGCGGCATGGGCACGGTGTGGCGCGCGGCTGACACGCTGCTGCGCCGGGACGTGGCGATCAAGGAAGTGATCCTCCCGCCCGGTCTCGCGCCCAGCGACCGCGACTCGATGTACGAGCGCACCATGCGGGAGGCCCGCGCCGCCGCCGCGCTCCAGCACCCGGCCGTGGTCCAGGTCTACGACGTCGTCCACGAGAACGGCCGGCCATGGATCGTCATGGAGCTGCTGGACGCCCGCAGCCTCGCCGACATGGTCATCGAGGACGGCCCGGTCTCCCCGCGCGTCGTCGCCAAGATCGGTATCGCGCTGCTCGGCGCGCTCGAGGTCGCGCACGCCCACGGCGTCCTGCACCGTGACGTGAAGCCGGCGAACGTGCTGATCTGCCAGGACGGCCGCTGCGTGCTGACCGACTTCGGCGTGGCCCGGATGCCCACCGACGTGCAGCTCACGACGCCCGGCATGGTCCTGGGCTCGCCGCACTTCATCTCCCCGGAGCGGGCCATGGGCCACGACTTCGGCCCGCCGAGCGACCTGTTCTCGCTGGGCGTCACGCTCTACACCGCGATCGAGGGCCGCCCGCCGTTCGACAAGGGCGACCCGATCGAGACGATGCACGCGGTCGTCGAGGACCCGCCGGCGCCGGTCGTGCGCGCGGGCTCGCTCACCCCGGTGCTGATGGGCCTGCTGGAGAAGGACCCGTCCCGCCGGATGGACGTGCAGACCGCGCGGACCATCCTGCGCCAGCAGTTGGCCGGTCCGCTCGCCAGCAAGCAGCCGCCGCACATGATGACCGACCCCTACTCGGTGGTCTCGTCGTCCCGGCCGACCAGCCCGGCGCCCTCGGCTGCGACGCAGCAGATCCCGCCGCAGCCGAGCGGCCAGATCGGCGGCCGGGCCATGCTCTCGCCCGGTGAGTCGCTCACCGACCACCTGAACAAGCTCGAGGCGCAGAACAAGCCGTCCGGTGGCCGCCGCCGTGCCCCCGAGCAACCCGAGGCGACGCCCGGTGGTTACCCGACCGGGCTGATGCCGGCCCACCAGGGCGGCTCGACCGACGCGACCAGCCTCATCCCGCCGCAGGGGCCGCGCCCCGGCACCGTGGTGATGAGCCCGGCAGCCAAGCGCCGGGCCACCTTCGCCAAGGTCAGCACCGGTGCGAAGGAGACCACCGGCAAGCTGGTCGGCACGTTCCAGTCGTGGCCGCGCAACAAGCAGCTGATCACCGGCGGTGCCGCGGCGGCCGTGGTGCTCGTGCTGATCCTGGTCTTCTCGCTGGGTGGCGGCGAGGATCCGGCACAGCAGCCGCAGGCCCAGCCGGTGGCCAGCGCGGCGCCGCCGGCCGACACGCCGTTCGAGACGCAGCCCTTCAAGGGTGGCGCGCCGATCAGCGTGCAGGTCCCGGCCGGCTGGACCCGGTCCACCGGCGGGACCTACGTGGACTACGTGAACCCGGACAACACCTCGGTCAAGGTGCGGATCCTGGTCGAGAAGGGCTCGATCGCGCCGACCCGGTTCGTCAACGAGACGGCGCCCGGCACGCTGAAGAAGTCGAAGAACTGCCCCAAGCCGTACGCGCAGGGCGAGACCGTCGAGGTCGAGGTGTCCGGCAACCCGGGCGCGCAGTTCGAGTACACCTGCGGCGACGGTGAGGCACGACGTCACGGCATCTGGCGGATGACCACCGTCGGCAACCGGATGTACTCGTTCTACCTGACCACGCCGGAAGCGAACTTCGCGGAAAGCAAGAAGTACTTCGACAAGATGGCGGAGACCTTTCAGATCACCGCGTGACGCTGTGCTATCAATCCCTGATGGCGTCCGAAGTTGATGTTGACCTGAGAGACCGGGCTGAAGCGTGGCTCGCCGACGATCCCGACCCGGCGAGCCGGGCCGAGCTGCGTGAGCTGATCGACCGGCTGCCGGCCACCACCGCGGAGCTGCGCGACCGGTTCGCCGGCCCGCTCACCTTCGGCACGGCCGGCCTGCGCGGACCGCTGCGCGCCGGCCCCAACGGCATGAACCTCGCGGTGGTCACCCAGGCGGCGGCCGGCCTGGTGGCCTGGCTGGCCGCGCAGAGCGGTGAAGGACCCCTGATCATCGGGTACGACGCCCGTCACGGCTCGCGGGAGTTCGCCGAACGGACGGCCCGGGTGGCGACGGGAGCGGGCCGGGAGGCTCTGCTGATGCCGCGCACCCTGCCCACGCCGGTCCTGGCGTACGCCGTGCGCGCCCTGAACGCGGTGGCCGGGGTGATGGTGACCGCGAGCCACAATCCGCCGCAGGACAACGGCTACAAGGTCTATCTGGGCGCCCAGCTCGGTGGCCCGGCCGGGGACGGCGCGCAGATCGTGCCGCCGGCCGACGCCGGCATCGAGGCGGCGATCCGGGCGGTCGGCAGTCTCTCCGCGGTTCCGCTGGGTGACGCCGGCACCGTGCTGGATACGGATTTCTCTGACGGATACGTAGAGACCGCCGCGTCCGTTCTGACCGAGGGTGGCCCGCGCGAGCTGACCATCGCCTACACGCCGTTGCACGGGGTCGGTGGCGAGACGTTGGAGAAGGCCTTCCGCAAGGCCGGCTTCGCCGACCCGGCCATCGTCGCGGACCAGCGACAACCCGATCCGGAGTTCCCGACCGTCCACTTCCCCAACCCGGAAGAGCCGGGCGCGATGGACCACCTGCTGGCCCTGGCCGAGGCGAACGGCGCCGACCTGGCGATCGCCAACGACCCGGACGCGGACCGCTGCGCCGTGGCCATCCCCACCTCGGCTGGATGGCGTCCGTTGCGCGGCGACGAACTCGGCGTGCTCCTGGCCGACCACCTGATCCGGCGGGGAGTCGCCGGCACGTACGCCACAACGATCGTCTCGTCGTCGTTGCTGGGCCGGATCTGCGCCGCGCGCGGCGTGCCCTACGCGGAGACCCTCACCGGTTTCAAGTGGATCGTCCGGGCCGCCGAGGAGCTGGCGTTCGGCTACGAGGAGGCCCTCGGCTACTGCGTCGCCCCGGCGATGGTCCGCGACAAGGACGGCATCACCGCCGCCCTCACGGTCGCCGAGCTGGCCGCCCGACTGAAGGCCGAGGGCCGCACCCTCGCCGACCGCCTCGACGAGCTGGCCGCCGAGTTCGGGGTGCACGCCACCGACCAGCTGTCGGTACGCGTCGACGACCTCGCCGAGATCGGGCTGGCGATGGGCCGTGCCCGGCAGAACCCGCCTGCGACGTTGCTGGGCTCGCCGGTCACCGAGATCGCCGATCTGCTCCCGGAGAACGACGTGCTGACGTTCAGGACGGCCACGACCCGCGTGGTGATCCGGCCGTCGGGCACGGAGCCGAAGCTCAAGGCGTACCTCGAAGTGGTGGAACCGGTCGCCGAGGGCGACCTGGAGACGGCCCGGACCACCGCGGCGGCCGCGCTTCTGACCCTCCGCGGCGAGATCGCCGCGATCCTGGGCGTCTGACGGTCCTGAGGGGCAGGTCTCTGCCCCTCAGGCCAAGATCTCTACAGCGGCTTGGGAGTGCCCAGAGCCGCCTGGATGGCCCGGCCCAGCGTCGCCACCACGAGAGCCACGCTGGGGCGGACGATCGAGTCCTCCAGCGACACGTCACCGACGAACCCGGCGTTGCTGGCGATCTCCGCGAGCCGCTCGTGCGCCCGCTCGGACTCGTCGGCCGGCAGCTTCAGGGCCGGTTCCATCCGAGCGGCGACCAGCAGTGTGGCGAGAGCGGCGGTTCGCTCGTCGGGAAGCGAGTTGCCGATCAGCGCGGCGGCCAGCCGCTGTCGGATCTCCTGCTCGTACGCCGGGTTGCTGGTCGGGTAGCGGTGCACGTGGATCACGCCGAGCTGTGTCTCGTCGACGTCACGGACGACACCCCGGTCGCACAGGTCCTCCAGGACCCGGGTCCGCAGGCGGTGACGCAGACGCTGCAGCCACTGCGCCGGCGTGTGCGGCTCGTCGGCGGCCACCTTCTGCAGGACCGCGTCGGCGACCGGGTCGCCGAGCGGAGTGGCATCGACGACCTTGAGGTAGCCGTCTGCGGCGTAAGCGACCCGGTTCGCCAGTGCGAGGTCGATCAGGACAGCCGCGGCCATGCCCAGGTCGAGCCCGATGCGCGAGCCGGTCGCCTTACCGGTCTGGTCGTCGTACGCGAGGAGGAGGAGTTCCTCGGCGAGCGGGATGGGGGTCATATTTGACAACGATAGTGCTCCGCGTCACGGGATCCGATCCCCAGGTCGGTCACTTGCTCTTGCGCCCCGCCGTCAGCATCGCGTCGACCAATCGGGCCGCCGCGTGTCCGTCGTCGAGGTCGCTCGCACGCTGCTTGAACGCCTGGTACTGGGCTGCGTACTTCTCCACGATCCGATCCGAGCCGGCGATCGCATCGATCACCTCGTCGGACGTGGCGAGCAGCGGCCCGGGCGCCTCCGCCTCGAAGTCGAAGTAGAAGCCGCGCAGGTTGTCCCGGTAGTTCTCCAGGTCGTACGTGAAGAACAGGATGGGCCGGCCGGTGCTGGCGAAGTCGAACATCACCGAGGAGTAGTCGGTGATCAGCACATCGGTGATGGCCAGCAGGTCGGCCATGTCCGGGTACGTCGACACGTCGTAGACGAACCCGTTCCCGGCGCCGCGGATCTCATCGACCACATTGGGGTGGCGCCGGATCAGCAGCACGTGGTCGTCGCCGAGACGCTCCCGAGCCGCCTCCAGGTCCAGCATCATGGTCATCTTGTACGCGCCACCGCGGTAGTACTCGTCGTCGCGCCAGGTCGGCGCGTAGAGCACCACCTTCTTGCCGTCCGGCAGGCCGATCCGCCGCCGCACGTCGGCGACCAGGGCGTCGCGCTTCTCACCCTCCAGGAAGAGGACGTCGTTCCGCGGGTAGCCGATCTCCAGGATCTCGCCGGGGAAGCGGAACGCCCGCTTCAGGATCGGCGTGCTGAAGGTGTTCGGCGAGACCAGGTGACTCCAGTTCTTCGCCTCCGTCTCCAGCTTCTCGAAGTACTGCTTGTCGGCGAAGTGCAGGTCCTCGATGTCGAAGCCGATCCGCTTGAGCGGGGTGCCGTGCCAGGTCTGGATGACGACCTGGTCGGGGCGGCGCTCGAACCAGCCGGGCAGGTGCTGGTTGGTCACGATGTAGCGGCTCGTGGCGAGGGCTTCGTACCACTCGTGGCGCCAGAGCGCGATGGCCCGGGCCGACTCCGGCACGGCGGCCTGGCCGTCGGTGACCACCCAGAGGTGGCCGAGCGGCAGACCGCGGGAGACCAGTTCCTCGTGCACCGCGCGGGGGCTGTCCGAGTACTGCCGGCCGGTGAAGCTGTTGTAGAGCACGACGTCCCGCAGCGGCGTCTTGCGCATCTTCGGGTACAGCTCGGTCCGGCTGCGGAAGCCGTTGGCCTTGCCGCGCTCCTCATCGGTGAGAGCGGTCCGGACCCGGACCACGGCACGCTGGTCGACGAGCCACTCCAGGGTGACGCGCTGCGGGTCGGCCGGGTGGCCCACCGGCAGGCTCTCCAGCGAACCGGCGGCCAGCGGCAGCGGGCGGATCGGGCCGTCGCCGAGCCGGTAGTAGACGTTCCAGGTGCCCGCCTTGAGCCGGATGTCCCAGCCGAAGTTCGGCACCCGCAGCGGGTCCAGGTCGAGACTCCAGGTCTCGCCGTCGACGGTGACCGGGAAGTGCTTGGTCTCCCGGCCGTTCGACAACCGCACGGCCACCCGCAGGTCACTCCAGTCGCCGGCGGGCGGCAGCGTGCCGGTGAGCCGGAAACCGGTGCTCAGCGACGTGACACCGGCGATCACCGGGGTGAGCGGCTGCGCGGTCAGCACCGGGTGGCCCTTGCGGTCCGGCAGCAGGTTGATCGTGCGGCCGGACAGGTAGAGCGGCGGGAAGGTGAAGTAGTCGTGCATGGCGAGCCGGATCGGCGCGGCGTGCTCGTCACCGGCGGACAGCTCCACGTCCCAGCGCTCGCCGGGCTCACCCGGAAGCAGCTCGGGGTAGTCGAACTTCTCGTCCTGCAGGTCGGCGACCGGCACCCGGAAGATGAACTCGTCGTTCTGGATCTCGACCGGGTAGCTGCGCCAGGCGATCCCCGACGTGCGCGACAGCCGCGCCGTGGCGGGCTGCCGGTTCGCGCCGGTCACCTCGCCGCGGATCTCGACGACGTCGCCGTCCAGCCGGCCGCCGGTCAGCCGGGCGCCGACGTGCTCCACGTGCAGCTGGAACTTGCCGTTCGTCACGACCGGGGTGATCCGCACGTCCTTGTCGACGTACAGGCTGGTCAGCCGGATCGGGTTGGCGTGCTCGCCGACGGTCAGCGGGCCCTTGCTCTTCTGGCCGAGGCCGAGAACGCCCACCACGACGGTCCAGATGCCGTCCTTCCACTTGCCGTCCTCGCCGCGCAGCGACTGCACGTCGATCTCCGACTCGAAGCCGGACCAGTCGTAGCTGACCGTCTGGCTGCCGTGCACCGCCGTCGCGTCCAGGCACTTGTGGTTGATCAGGGCCTGGCGCTTCGTACGCCGGCCGCTCTCATCACGCAGCCAGATCAGCCGGGTCGTCGACCAGGCGTGCCCGGCGGCCTGGCCCGGGATGAACGCGTGCCCGCGGACCTGCAGCTTGTCGCCGCGCCACTGGACGTCGTGCACCCGGGTCCGCGGCCGCGGGGTGCCGGCCAGGAACAGCGTGCGGGGCACGTTCGGCAGGCGGTCCTCGAGGAACATCAGCTTGTGGTAGCGGCGCAGGCCCTTGCGGACGATCCGGTGCCGCGCCCGGACGGTCGGGATCATCTCCAGCAGCTCGGGCAGCATCCGGTTGCGAACCAGCTGCCAGAGCACCCGCTGGGCGGCCGGGATCTCGTCGTAGACCCGGGAGTCGACGGTGTCCAGGAATCGGTTGCAGCCGTCCAGGAACTGCTGGTGGTAGTCGTCGTCGACCTTCGGCAGCACGCGCATGAAGAGCATCAGGTCGCCCTTGAGCGCTGACGCGTCGTACAGGCGCTTGAGCTTGTTCTGCTTGTGCTTGGCGAGGAACCGGCTCACCTGCTCGACGCCGGCCAGCCGGTCGATGAAGCCCTTGATCTCGTCACGCCGCTGGGTGATCGACTTGTCGGCGCCCTCACGCTCGCGCCAGTAGTAGACCGGCACGTCGAGCGCATCCACGCTCTTCGCCAGCACGTGCGCCGGGACCATGACCGGGGTGTCCTCGTAGAGCACGCCCTCGGGGAACGCCAGCTTGTGCTGGTCCCAGAACGACCGGCGGAAGATCTTGTTCCACGCGGTGCGGTCGTCCATCAGCGAGATCTGCTTGCTGACGTGGGTGCGCAGCTGCGTGGTGGCGAACGGCGTCCGGTGCAGGCCGGACTGGTGCACGCCCCGGCTGGTGAGCCGGTAGACGTTGCCGGAGGCGAAGTCCGACCCGGTCTCGGTGATCGACGCGATGAGCAGCTCGGCGGCGGCCGGCGGCAGCACGTCGTCGCTGTCCACGAACATCAGGAACTCGCCGGTCGCGTGCTCCACGCCGGTGTTGCGGGCCGCGCCGAGGCCGGCGTTCGCCTTCGTCACCAACTTGAACCGAGAGTCACGAGCCGCGAAGTCCGCAGCGATCTCGCCGCTCTCGTCGGTCGACCCGTCGTCGACCATCACGACTTCGATCTGCCGGTAATACTGAGCTGCGATCGAGGAGAGACATTCCTCCAGGTAGGGTGCCACGTTGTAGACCGGCACGACGATGCTCAGCACGGAATCCATGCCGTGAAACCTCCTGGAGACCGCAACCCGACTCTTCACTCTATGCGTCGGCTGTTCGGCGAACGTTAGCAGAACGCCATGTGACGACGTGAGGACGATTCATCACGGTTTGGTCTGTTTATCACCCATCGTCATGCTCTAGGGTGGGCCATGTGCAGGCCATCGTCGCCACGCTGGGCTACGTCTTCTCATCCGATCGGCGTCAGATCTTGATGATCCGCCGGGACGCCCGCCCCGATGACATCCATTTCGGTTACTACAACGGCCTCGGCGGCAAGCTGGAGCCCGGCGAGGACGTCGTCACGGGCATCCGCCGCGAGATCCACGAGGAGGCCGGCCTCGACTGCACCGGCGTCGAACTGGCCGGCACCATCTCCTGGCCCGGCTTCGGCCGCAATGGCGAAAACTGGCTGGGCTTCCTCTTCCGCGTGACGGAGTGGACCGGAACGCCCGCCACTTCCAACCCGGAGGGCTCGCTGCACTGGGTCGATATCGAGTCAATTTTATCCGGAAAAATCCCGATGTGGGAGTCTGACCGCCACTTCCTCCCGCTGGTCTTCGCCGACGAGCCCACTGTCTTCCACGGCGTGATGCCCTTCTCCGCCGGCAAGGCCACTTCATGGAGCTACACGATCTGACCGTCCGCGCGGACAGCCCCTCCGAGGACGGTGAACGCACGCGCGGCCAGATTGCGTGCGCTGACAAGCCCCTCCGGAGGACGGCGAACGCACACGCAACCGGCCTGCGTGCACGGACAGCCCCTCCGAAGACCGTGAACGCACACGCAACCGGCGTGCGTGCGCGGACAGCCCCTCCGAGGACGGTGAACGCACGCGCAGCCAGAGTGCGTGCGCTGACAGCCCCTCTGAAGGCGGCGAACGCACGCGCGGCCGACCTGCGTGTGCTGACAGCCCCTCCGGAGACGGCGAACGCACGCACGCCCAGATTGCGTGCGCTGACAGCCCCTCCCGAGACGGCGAACGCACACGCAACCAGATTGCGTCCGCGGACAGCCCCTCCCGAGGCGGTGAACGCACACGCAGCCGGCCTGCGTGCGCGGACAGCCCCTCCGAAGACCGTGAACGCACACGCGGCCGGATTGCGTGCGCTGACAGCCCCTCCCGAGACGGCGAACGCACACGCAGCCGGCCTGCGTGCGCTGACAGCCCCTCCCGAGACGGCGAACGCACACGCAACCAGATTGCGTTGCACTGACAGCCCCTCTGAAGACCGTGAACGCACACGCGGCCGGCTTGCGTGCGCTGGCTGCCGACTGATGGCGGATCTTGGAGCGGTTTCGAGGGGCTCTGGTTTGGGCTTCGGGGAGTCCGGCTTCTGGGTTCGGGCGGCGTACAGGGAAGAAAAGGCCGCGCCCTGGGGTGGACGCGGCCTTTCGGGGAACCGGTGAATCAGAAGCGGCGCATGCCGCCGAACTGGCGGTCGCCGGCGTCGCCGAGGCCCGGGACGATGTAGGCCTTCTCGTTCAGGCCCTCGTCGATCGAGGCGGTCACGAGGCGCAGCGGGAGGTCGGAGGCGGCCAGGCGCTCGATGCCCTCGGGGGCGGCCAGGACGCAGCAGATGATGATGTCGGTGCAGCCACGGTCGGCGAGGAGCTTGCAGCAGTGCAGCAGTGAACCGCCGGTGGCGAGCATCGGGTCGAGGACGAGGACCGGCTGACCGGAGAGGTCGGCGGGGAGCGACTCCATGTAGGCGCGCGGCTCGTACGTCTTCTCGTCGCGCGCGAGGCCGACGAAGCCCATCGACGACTCGGGGAGCAGGCCCAGGGCGGCGTCGGCCATGCCGAGACCGGCGCGCAGGACCGGGACGATCAGCGGCGGGTTCGCGAGGCGGGTTCCCTCGGTCGCGGCGACCGGCGTCTCGATCGGGTACTTCTCGACGGCGAAGAGACGGGCCGCCTCGTAGACCACCATCGTGGTCAGCTCGTGCAGCGAGGCGCGGAAGACACCGGATTCGGTCTCGGTGCGGCGCATCGCGGTGAGCCGGGTCTGTGCCAACGGATGATCTACGACAAGGACGTCCACGCGGCCCAACCTACCGTTCATTCAAGATCAATTGTCACAGGGTTGCTTAGAATCGGTTTCATGACTGCGACAGCGTCCATCGGGCTGTCCGATCTCCGCTCCTTCCTGCACGGCCTCCCCGGGGTCGACAAGGTGGGAGTCGAGGCGAGGGCGGCGGCGCTCGGCACCCGATCGGTGAAGACGAGCTCCAAGGCGAAAGCGATCGACCTGGCCATCCGGATGGTCGATCTGACCACCCTCGAGGGCGCTGACACGCCGGGCAAGGTCCGGGCTCTCTGCGCGAAAGGCAGGCGGCCCGACCCGGCCGATCCGAGCTGCCCGCCGGTCGCCGCGATCTGCGTCTACCCGGCCATGGCCCCGGTCGCCGCGGCAGCGCTGGCCGGATCCGGGGTGCACCTGGCGAGCGTCGCGACAGCGTTCCCGTCCGGTCAGGCGCCGCTCGACGTGAAGCTGGCCGACACCCGGTCCGCGGTGGCCGCCGGCGCTGACGAGATCGACATGGTGATCAGCCGTGGCGCGTTCCTGGCCGGGGATTACGGCCGGGTCTTCGAGGAGATCGTCGCCGTCAAGGAGGCCTGCGGGAGCGCCCACCTCAAAGTGATCCTGGAGACCGGGGAGCTGGCGACGTACGACAATGTCCGCCGTGCCTCCTGGCTGGCCATGCTCGCCGGGGCCGACTTCATCAAGACCTCGACCGGCAAGGTGTCGGTGAACGCGACACTGCCGATCACGCTGGTCATGCTGGAGGCGGTGCGCGACTTCCGGGACAGGCACGGCAGGCAGATCGGCGTGAAGCCCGCGGGCGGCATCAAGAACACCAAGGACGCCATCAAGTACCTGGTCCTCATCAACGAGACCGTCGGCGACGACTGGCTGAGCCCGGACTGGTTCCGCTTCGGCGCGTCGTCGCTGCTCAACGACCTGCTCATGCAGCGCACCAAGCTCACCACCGGCCACTACGCCGGTCCGGACTACTTCACCCTGGACTGAGGCCGCGCATGTTCGAGTACGCACCCGCACCCGAGTCCCGATCCGTCGTCGACATCGCCTCCTCCTACGGCCTCTTCATCGACGGCTCCTTCTCCTCTTCCAAAGAGGGCGGCACCTTCAAGACGGTGAACCCTGCCACCGCAGAGGTTCTCGCCGAGGTCGCAGCCGCCGGCCACGAAGACGTGGACCGGGCGGTCGCGGCGGCTCGGCACGCTTTCGGCTCCTGGTCAGCGCTGCCAGGCTCGGAACGCGCGAAGTATCTGTTCCGGATCGCTCGGATAATTCAGGAACGATCGCGCGAATTGGCCGTTCTGGAGTCCCTGGACAACGGGAAGCCGATCAAGGAGTCGCGCGACGTCGACCTTCCTCTCGTCGCGGCACACTTCTTCTACTACGCCGGATGGGCCGACAAGCTGGCGTACGCGGGATTCGGCCCCGACCCGAGACCCCTCGGCGTCGCCGGTCAGGTCATCCCGTGGAACTTCCCGCTGCTCATGCTCGCGTGGAAGATCGCGCCGGCCCTGGCCACCGGCAACACCGTGGTCCTCAAGCCGGCCGAGACCACCCCGCTCTCGGCGCTCTTCTTCGCCGACGTCTGCCGTCAGGCCGAGCTGCCGCCGGGCGTGGTGAACATCGTGACCGGGGCCGGCGACACCGGCGCCTACCTCGTGCAGCACCCCGACGTGGACAAGGTGGCCTTCACCGGCTCGACCGAGGTGGGGCGGGAGATCGCCCGCTCGGTGGCCGGCACCGGCAAGCGGCTCACCCTGGAGCTGGGCGGCAAGGCGGCGAACATCGTCTTCGACGACGCCCCGATCGACCAGGCCGTGGACGGCATCGTGAACGGCATCTTCTTCAACCAGGGGCACGTCTGCTGCGCCGGGTCGAGGCTGCTGGTCCAGGAGTCGATCGCCGAGGAGCTGCTCTTCTCGCTGAAGCGGCGGATGTCCACGCTCCGGGTCGGCGACCCGCTCGACAAGAACACGGACGTCGGCGCGATCAATTCCGCCGCACAACTCGCTCGCATTACCGAATTGTCGGAAATAGGGGCGTCGGAAGGCGCCGAGCGCTGGTCGCCGGCCTGCGAGCTGCCCGACCGCGGGTTCTGGTTCGCTCCGACGATCTTCACCGGGGTGACGCAGGCCCACCGGATCGCCCGCGAGGAGATCTTCGGGCCGGTGCTCTCGGTGCTGACGTTCCGGACCCCGGCGGAGGCCGTCGAAAAGGCGAACAACACGCCGTACGGGCTGTCGGCCGGCATCTGGACGGAGAAGGGCTCCCGGATCCTCGCCATCTCGTCGAAACTGCGCGCCGGCGTGATCTGGGCCAACACGTTCAACAAGTTCGACCCGACGTCGCCGTTCGGCGGTTACAAGGAGTCCGGTTACGGCCGCGAGGGTGGCCGGCACGGCTTGGAGGCGTACCTTGCCTAAGTCCGCTCGTCTTGCCGTCCGCAAGACCTACAAGCTCTACATCGGCGGCGCCTTCCCCCGCAGCGAATCAGGACGGACCTTCGTGGTGAACGGCGACAACGTTGCTCTCGCCTCCCGCAAGGACGCCCGGGACGCGGTGGTGGCGGCGCGGGCGGCGCAGCCGAAATGGGCGGGCGCCACGGCGTACAACCGCGGCCAGGTGCTCTACCGGGTCGCCGAGATGCTGGAGGCGCGCCGCCGCGAGTTCACCTCGCTCGGCGTCAAGGCCGACGAGCTGGACGCGGTGATCGACCGCTGGGTCTGGTACGCCGGCTGGTCCGACAAGATCGCCCAGGTGACCGGCGGGGCGAACCCGGTGGCCGGCCCGTTCTTCAACCTCTCCGCCCCGGAGCCGACCGGGGTGGTCGCCGTGGTCGCGCCGGCCTCGCTGCTCGGCCTGGTCAGCGTGATCGCCCCGGCCGTGGTGACCGGCAACACCGTCGTCGTGCTCGCTCCGGAGCCACAGATCGCGATCACCCTGGCCGAGGTGCTCGCCACCTCGGACGTGCCCGGCGGCGTGGTGAACATTCTCACCGGGAAGTACGCCGAAACCGCCCCCTGGCTGGCCGCCCACGCCGATGTCAACGCGCTGGACCTCACCGGAGTGACGTCCGGCGAGCTCGCCGCCGAGCTGGAACGCACCGCGGCCGGGACCTTGAAGCGGGTGATCCGCCCCCGGCAGGACGCCGACTTCACCGCCGATCCGGGTCTGCGGCCGATGACCGCCCTGCTGGAAACCAAGACTGTGTGGCACCCGAAGGGCGAGTGATACGACCGGGGCCTCTGTCACACAGCGTTGCGGACTAGGGTGTGTGCCCAGAGTCACCAGTCCCGCCATCCCCATGAGCATCCGGAGGTCAACCGTGACCAGCCAGTCCGACGAGCCCGAGGCGTCCGCGCCGGTGGCCGAGAAGTCCTCGTCCGAAGGGCTGACCGGGCGGGAGCTTTGGGACTCCGTCCGCATCGAGCCGGTCGAGATCGCGCTGCCTGGCGGCGTGGGTCTCACCCTCCGTGCCTATCGGAAGGCCGGCGAGGTGACGCCGACCGAGCTCGCGGCGGAGGAAGAGGACATCTTCGACGCCCACAAGCGGGTGCGCGAGGATGACGGCGAGGAGTTCGTCGAGGTCAGCGACGAGGAGCTGGAGCGTCAGGCGCTCGACGCCGGCGGTGTCGCGGACGAGTCCGCCTCGTCGTCCGCGGAAGACGAGGAGACCGACGAGGACAAGAGCGAACCGGAGGAGACCTCCAGCCAGGCGGACGATGAGGAAGTCCCCCTCTTCCTCAGCCACAAGGGCCGGCTGCTCGCGTTCAAGAGCTCCGAATCGCTCGTCTCCTTCCTTCGTTCGGGTGCTCCGCACGATCTCGCACAATTGGACACCTGGGCTGACCTCGCCGAGCGGGTACAGTCGAGCGACATCGACCCGCAGCCGGAGGACCGCTACGAGCTCGACCTCGTGGTGGAGAACCTGCGCGGCGGGCACGACTCGTGGGACCTTCCGCTCCTCATCGCCGCCGGCGAGATTGCCCGCGACCTGGGGCACGCTCTCCGCATCAAGCCGGTGATCCTGGCACTGTCGCCCGGTTCCCCGCTCGACGACCTGGACGAGTCCCTGCGTTCGGCGGAGAACGGTGGAGTGGGCGGGTTCTTCGGGCGCCGCCGTTTGAAGAAAATCGGGGCACAACAGGCGAGTCTCGGCTGGCGTTCGGTCATCGGCAAGATCTCTGCCGCTGTGGACTGGCGTGACTGACCGATTACCAGGGAACATCAAACGTTGGGCAGAGAGAAGCAGCAGTCCCGGGGAGGAGGACGACGCCGTGGCGCTCGTGCGCGTGTACTGCGGTCTGGCGTCGGCTGATGATTCGGTGCGTTCGGCTTCGGCCGCACCACTGACCATCGCCGTGGTGGACGACGCAGGCCGGCTGCTCGGCGTCCATGAGATCAGCGACGACCCGGCGGGCTACGCCCAGCTGGGGACGCTGCTCGTGGAGCGGACGACGGGGTTCAGCGACGCGGCGGTCGCCGCCGACAGTGACGACCACGTCGTCACCTCGCTGCTCACCGCCGCTGGTCGGCCATTGGTCGTGGTCGACGACGACGATGCGGACGACTTCGCCGAGCGTTTCTCCGACGACGACTCCCCCGAGGAGATCGCGGCGCCGGTCGCCGCCCGCCGGGCCGTCGGCCTGGCCCGGGCGCTGCAGGCCGGCGCCATCGCCGCGATCAACCTGCCGACACCCCGCGAGCTGGTCAGCTACAAGCCGGTCCTGGCCGCGCACGTGGCGATGCTCGTCGGGCGCAACGCGTCGGCGATGGCGCTGCGCGAGGTGCTGCGCGAGCTCTACCCGGCTGCTCTCCGGGCCTACCCCGATCCGGCACACCCGCTGGCCCTGGCCGTCCTCGATGCGGTGCCCGAGCCCGGCCGGATCACCGGCCGCCCCGGCGACACCGCCCACGTCACCCGGGAGATCGCCGGTGAGCTGGCACGTAACGGCGCCGGCAGCGACGATCAGCTGATCGCCGCGGTCACCGCTCTCCAGGTGGCGATCAGCGAGTCGCCGCGCCGTGGCGGGGTCAACAAGTCGCTGGCTCCGGCCGCCGCCGACGCTGTCCGGCAGGCCATCGCCGCGGTCCGCTCCTGCGACGCCGCCTGTTCCGCCCTGGTCGGCACGCTGAGCGCCCGGGCGACCATGCCTACCGTCGCCGGCAGCATGGGCCGGCGTTCGGCAGCACGACGGTCGACCGAGCCGGCGTCGCTGCAGTCCGTCCCGGACCCGTTGTCGTCCCGTTCCGAGGCTCTGCCGTCCCGCGCGGCCGGACTCGGCTCGCGCGATGAGAGCCGTGGAGACGCTCTGCCGTCCCGCGCGGCCGGACTCGGATCGCGCGACGACAGCCGCGGAGACGCTCTGCCGTCCCGCGCCGCCGCGCTCGGCGGCCGTAACGGCGCTGCCGCCCTCGGTGGCCGCGACGGCGCAGGCGCTCTCGGCGGACGCGATGGCGCAGCCGCTCTCGGCGGGCGCGATGGTGGGCCTGACGAGTCGCGGGACAGTTCGCGGTTCGGGCGTCGCAGCCGGCCTGAGCCTTCGGTGGCGGGTAGTGGGCCGGCCACGCCGCAGCCGATGACCGCTCCGCCGGTCGCTCCGGATCCGATCGCTCCGCCGCCGGTGGCCCCGGCAGCGGCGAACGGGCTTCCCGGCCGCGCGAGCACGCCCGGCAACCGGCCGGTCTCGGTGCCGCCGCCTCCGCCCGGCATGACCCCGATCACACCGGGTTCGCGTCCGGTGCCGTCGTCCCGCCCTCCGGCGACGCCGACGTCACCGGGTGGCCGTTCCACCCCGGCCGACGCGGGCGAACCGTTCCGGCCGACGCTCACCAACGCGGAGCTCAACCGGGCCCGCGCCGAGCGTCAGCGCACCGTCATCCCGTCCCGGCCGAAGACGACGCCGGCGAACGGCGTGCCCGGTGGGCCGACCGATTTCAGTCTGCCGCTGCCTCCGCAGTCGCCGGCTGCTCCGGCCGCGCCGTCACAGCGTCCCGGTCAGGAGATCGCCGACCCCGGTTCCCGGGCGAACTGGCCGCTGCTCAACACCGGCAAGGACGACGTGCCGGCGACCCCGCCCGCGGCGGCCTCGGTCAGCCCGGCTCCGGCCGGTGGCCGGGTGAAACCGCCGTGGCAGGACATGCCGAAGGAGCCGCCGGCGCTGCGTCTGGCCGAGCAGGCTCTGAACCGCCGGCCCGGCGGTTCCGGCCTCGACCCGGTCGGACCGCCGCCGCTGCGGGTCGTCGAGGGGGCCGGTGGCCCGAGCAAGAAGCTGACCGCCCTGGATCGCAGCACCACGCCGCCGGTTCCGGCCGACGGCAGCGACGGCGACCTGCTGATCTTCGCGGCGGCGCGGTCGGCGTGGTTCACCGGCAAGTCCGACTCGGACAAGCCGGACTGGGCCAACCCGAACGACACCGGCTGGCGTGCGGCGGAGAAGGCGGCCACCCCGGCCGTCGCCGCCGAGACCTCGGCCGGCCTGCCGAAGCGGGTTCCGCAGGCCAACCTGGTGCCGGGCTCGCCCCTGCGTGAGGAGCGCCCGCTGCGGATCGTCCGGGACGCGGCTTCGATCGCCGCGCACACCACGGGCTACTTCCGTGGCTGGCGGCGCGGCCAGGAGATCGGCGGATTCGCCATGGGCGGTCGCCCGGGCCGGGAAGCGGCCGGCGGCTGGGACTTCACCCGTGACGGCCAGCCCGCCGACGATTACCGCGACAACAACGCCGGCTTCGGCGGACGTTGAGCGAACCAGGGAGGCCGCAACCCCGCGTGGGGTTGCGGCCTCTTCGCATGCGCGCGGTCGTCTTCGATTTCTTCGGTACGTTGACCGACCCCGTCGCCGAGAAGGAACGCCGTCCCGCCTTCGACGCGACGGCCGGGGTTCTGGGGATCGAACCGGACGTCTTCTACACGGCGATGTCGGGCAGCTTCCCGCAGCGGATCGTCGGCGCCTACGGGGATACGGCCGCCACCCTGCTCGCCATCGCCCGGTCCTGCGGCATCTCCCCGACGGCGGCGACGCTCGGAGCCGCGGTGCGGACGCATCACGCCGGGGCTGAACGGGTCCGCAGGCCCCGGGACGGCGCTCTGGCCACCGTGGACACGATCAAGCGGCTCGGGTTCCGCACAGGGCTTCTCAGTGACTGTTCCAGTGAGCTGTGCGAGGCGTGGCCGGGGACGCCCTATGCGCCCCTCATCGACGAGCCGGTCTTCTCGTGGCGGGAGCGGCGGCGCAAGCCCGACCCGGCCCTGTACGCCACGGTCGCCGCCCGCCTGGGCGTCCCGCCGGCTTCGTGCTGGTACGTCGGTGACGGCGGCAGCCGGGAGCACGAGGGTGCCCGGCTCGCGGGGATGCGCCCGGTCCTGGTCACCAACGTGTCCTATCCGGGCGTTGCGGCGTTCCGCACCGACCCGGACTCGTTCATCCCGCCGCACCGCGTCGACGAGCTGCCCGACCTTCTCCGCCTGCTGCGGGACTGAGAGGAGAGGGGCGCGACCACTCACTCAGGTCGCGCGGCATGGCGAGCGCAGCGAGACCCTGCCGCGCCCTCGGCGTGAGCGACGGTCTGCACACCCCACCCCGATGCGACCGGACTTTGATCTTTCAAACCGGAAGCGAATCACTTAGGGTGAGTGAGTGACTTCGGATGACGCTGGGTGGCGGACATGGCAAAGCCCCGCTCCGGCGACCGGAGCGGGGCTTCAACCGATTGTCAGGCCGGCGCTACCGCGCGCGTGCGACGCATGGTCAGAACGTACTCCACCAGGGAGATCAGCACGTTCTTCGTCGACTCACGGTTGCGGGCGTCGCAGCTCACGACGGGCACGTCGCTCGAGATCGCCAGAGCGTCCCGAACGTCCTGCGCGTTGTGGTACTGCATGCCGTCGAAGCAGTTTATGGCGATCAGGTACGGCAAGCGCCGGTGCTCGAAGAAGTCGATGGCGGCGAAGCAGTCGGCGAGCCGACGCGTGTCCACCATGACCACCGCACCGATGGCACCCCGGACCAGTTCGTCCCACATGAACCAGAAACGCGTCTGGCCAGGCGTTCCGAACAGGTAGAGGATCAGGTCGCGATCGATGCTGATCCGGCCGAAGTCCATGGCCACGGTGGTGGTCATCTTGCCCGGCACCTGCCGGTTGTCGTCGACACCCACACCGGCCGAGGTCATGATGGCCTCAGTGGTCAGTGGGGTGATCTCCGAGACCGACCCCACCAGCGTCGTTTTGCCGACGCCGAAGCCACCGGCGATGACAATCTTCGCCGATGTCACGCGTCCCGCAGCGGGACGAGACATGTCAGAGCCTGCGAAGTCCACTCAGCACCCTTTCCAGCAGTTCCGTGCCTACCGCGTCGGTCTCGTCCTCGAGCGAGGTGGGCTCGTAGACCGCAAGCAGGCCGTCCGAGGCCATGTCTGCCACGATCACCCGAGCCACACCGAGCGGCAGTTGCATGCGTGCGGCGATCTCCGCGAGCGATTGAACCCGCCCGCCGTCACACATCGCCGCGATGTACTGATGCTCGCTTCCACCCTGCCCGCCGCGGGAAATTCCGGAACGGCCGCGCACGGTTGTCTCGACCAGCGCTTCCAGCGCTATCTCAAGCTTCGGACGGGTCCGACCGCGGGTCACGGCATATGGTCTGACCAGCGCACCGGTCGGCTCATCGCGTTCGGGCATAGTCACCGTCAACCCCTCCCTCGGCCCCTCGAAGTGTATTAGTTGTCAAGGTTTCTGACAGTAGCCGACCGGGTCGGCTCACTGCCCGCTTCAGCCCAGCACCCCGGCCGCGGAACGCGGCGCGGGGGTCAGAGCCTCGCCGACGCGATCGACCAGGAGAGCCATCTCGTAGCCCACCTGACCGACGTCACAGCTGCGCGCCGCGAGAACCGCGAACGAGGAGCCGTCGGAGATCGACATCAGGAACAGGAATCCATTGTCCATCTCGACCACCGTCTGGAGGACGGCGCCACCCTCGAAGCAACGCGCGGCACCCTGGGTCAGGGATACCAGGCCGGACGCGATGGCCGCCAGCTGGTCGGCACGGTCCCGCGGAAGGTCCCGTGAGGCCGCCAGGAGCAGGCCGTCGGCGGAGACCGCGATCGCGTGCGCGACCCCGGGAACGCGGTCGGCGAAGTTGGCCAGAAGCCAACCGAGATCCTGCGTAGATGTCATGCCTCATGCTCCTTGCCAGCCTGCGAGGGCTGCTGCCCTCCCGGAGTCGCCTCCAGGTTGGTCGATTGTTCCTTGGTGCGACCGCGCTGCACACCCCGGTGGTACGCGGACAACAGACCGCGGACGTTCTCGGGAGTACGGCGCTGGACGGATTGACCGCCCCGGTCGACACCGCCGGGGACGAGTTGCGCCATCGGCTTGCGTTTCGGAAGGCCAGCCGTGGTTGTGGTCTCGACCTGCGCCTCAGACGCGGCACGGGCCGCCTGCCAGCCGTCGTCGGCAGCGGTGTGCCACGGGTTCGTGGCCGCCGCGCTGCCGTTGCTGTAGGAGCCGCCGACAGCCGCCGCCGCAGGGGCGCCGACGATCGCGGTGTCGAGGTCACGCGACTCGGGCGAGCCGGCCTGCTGCGGCACACCGGCCGTGCGGGTCGGTTCACCGGTGGGGATCCGGCGCGAGGAGACGACCGAGTCGTCAGCCGGGCCGGAGGCTGCCTGGTTCTCGTTCGGGTGGGTCGTGGTGAACCACGCCGACTCGAGCTCCCGGAAGATCGGCAGTTCCATGGTCTCGTCAGCGAACGGGACGGAGCCCTCACGCTGACGTGCCGAGGCCTGGGCCGCGGCGATCTGCGCGGCGGCGGTGGCCTGGGCCTCCGCTGCCTGGACCGTGGCCGCCTCGTGCCCGGCGCGGGCGGCGGCTGCCGCCGCGTCGTCGGCCACCGGGGCCGGCGGCGCCGAGGACGGGACCGGAGCGGTCTGCGGGTTCGTCGGCCGGGCCACCTGCGGCTGCGGCTCGAAGTTCTCCGGGCGGTAGCGCGGGATCTCGGCCGTCATGTCGAGCGCGGCGGCGAGGCTCTCGGGCACGTGCGGAGTGGCGGCCTGCTCCCGGTCGGCGGCGACCGGCGGCCAGGCCGGCGGCGCCGCGGCGAACGGGTTCGACTGCTCGTCGGGAGCCGGCGGCATCGGCACCGGAGGCGCCGAGACCGGGTTGGCCGAAACCGGGTTGGCCGAGATCGGGTTCGCCGAGATCGGGGCGGCCGAGACGGGACGCTCCGAGAACGGCGGGGCGGACGGCACCGGAGGCGCCGACACCGGGGGAACCGGCGGCGCGGAGACCGGCGGGATCGCCGGACCGCGGCCGAAGTTCTCCGGGTTGGACGGCAGCTGACGCGGGATGGCCCCGCCGAAGCCGTTGGTGTCCTCCGGACGCGGGAAATCGCCGTTGCGGCGCTGCGCGAGCTCGTCGAGCCCGGCGAAGCCCTGCGGGCCGGACGGCAGCGGCGGGATGACCTCGTTGCTGCGCGGACCGTGGAAGCCGTTGGCGAAACCGTTGCCGTTGGCCGGGCCGGAGTTGCCGTTCAGCCCGCCGAACCCGGTGGGCGCGGCGCCGGTCAGGTCGGACCAGGCCGGAACGGAACCGTTCGTGCCGTTGGCCGGCTCGAACGGACGGCCACCGCCGTTGAAGCCGTCGTTGCCACCGAAGCCACCGTTGCCGCCGAAGCCACCACGGCCGCTCTCCAGGGCGAGAGGCTCGCCGAAGGACGGGACGGACGGCTGCGGGCCGGAGTCGAAACCACCGACGGCGGCCTGCATCGACTGGACGCGGGCGGAGGCGGCGGCAGCCAGCACCGAGGCGGGCAGGCCGACCTCGGCCACCGTGCCGCGCTCGCGGTCGGCGGGACGGAGCTCGACGCGGACGGCGTGGCGGTTGGCCAGCCGGGCGACCACGACGAGGCCCATCATGCGGGAGACGGCGACGTCCACCGTGGGCGGGTTGGCGAGACGCTCGTTGAGGTCGCGCAGCTGCTCACGGCTGATGCCGATGCCGTGGTCCTCGACCGTCAGCACCGCGTTCTCCCCGATCCGCCGCGCCTCGACGAGAACGTTCGAGTTCGGCGGGGAGAAGGCGGTCGCGTTGTCGAAGAGCTCGGCGACCAGGTGGACCATGTCGTTGACGGCGTGCGCCGCCACCTCGATCTCCCGGTCGATCTGGCCGAACTCGATGCGGGTGTAGTGCTCGACCTCGGACTGCGCGGCGCGCAGCACGTCGATCAGAGCGGCCGGCTCCCGCTGCACACGGGTCGAGTCGGCGCCCGCGAGAACCAGGAGGTTCTCGTCGTTACGGCGCATCCGGGTCGCCAGGTGGTCGAGCTGGAAGAGCTCGGCCAGGCGGTCCGGGTCCTCCTCGCCGCGCTCCAGCCGGTCCAGGTGACCGATGAGGCGGTCGACCAGGATCTGCGAACGGCGGGCGAGGTTGACGAACATCGTCGCGACGGAGGCACGGAGCGCGGCCTGCTCGGCCGCGGTACGCACGGCCTCGAGGTGAACCGCGTTGAACGCCTCGGTCACCTGGCCGAACTCGTCCCGGCTGCGGACCGGCAGCGGCTCGGCGATCTGGTCGGCGACCTGTGCCGGCGTGAGCGACGCGGAAAGCGCCGGGTCACGCAGACGGGAGACCGCGTGCGGCAGGCCGAACTGGGCCACCGCGAGGGCGCCCTGACGCAGCTCACGCAGCGAGCGCGCCATCGAGCGGGCGACCAGCCAGGCGAACAGGATGCCGAGCAGCAGCAGCGCGAGCAGGAGGCTGGTCTCCAGGAAGACCCGCTGGTTCGTGTCGTCGCGCAGCTCCGTGGCACTGGCCACGATGTCCTTGTCGAACTCGACCTCGACCTGGCGGAAGAGGTCGTTGTACCCCTTCATCGCCTCTTCCCATGAGGCCGAGTCGAAGCGGAGGATCTTGACGTTGGCGCCCTGCTGCGCCATCAGCGGCGTCGTCAGGTTCGTCGCGGCCTGGGCCTTGAGGCCGCTCACCGTGTTGTCGAAGAGCTGCTTCTCGGAGTCGGTCCCGACGGCCTGGAGGGTCTTGATCGCCAGCGCGTAACCGGTCTGGGTGCCGAGGAAGTCCTGCCGCAGGCCGTTCGTCAGCTCGCCCTCGTCGAGGATCTCGTGACCGATGAACCGCTGCTGCGCGATGTAGTCCTTCGCCTCGGCGATCGCGGAGACCGCGCGGAGGTGGTCGGCCAGCGCGGGGTCGGTCGCCAGCTGCGCCGACGAGTCGCGGACCTGGAGGAGGTCGTCGACCAGGCGGTCGTACGTCTCCTTGACGTCCTCTCCCTTGACCTGCCCGTTCGCCACCTTGCTGCGGAACGCCGGGAGGTCCTCGAGGTTGTTGTCGAGACGGAGCAGGAGCCGGCCGACGTTCTCCGGAACGTCCTCCAGCGCGCCCTTCTGCTGAACGTACGGCGTCTTGGCGGTGTCGACCGCCTCGTGCTCGCCGTTGTAGAGCCCGACGGCCGCATCGGCGGCGTCGTTGTTCTTCGCGTCCTTCGCCAGCGCCACCATGATGCCGTAGGTCCGCTCGGCCTGAAGGTGGTCGACGAGACCACCGGCCGCCTCGGACAGCACCGAGAGGGTCCGGGCACGCTCAGCGTTGCTCGCCTCATCGATGTGGTCTACGAGGCCTTGGACGCCGACAATGATCGTCGCCACCGTAGGCACCAGCATGATCAGGCCGAGTTTCGACCAGATCGGTAGGTCTCGCAGCCGGCCTGCCGGCCGACGCAGACGCGACATGACGCCGTTCGCCGCCTTGGGGCGCTTGCTCACGTCACCGTCCTCCTGATTCGGGCCCCGGCATTCGGCTCGCCGGCACCGCGCACGACCGACTCGCCGGGTCGGGCCCCCGAGATTCCATCACGACAAGTGTCAAAGAGAAAGGGCAGGCGGACACGGACCGGTTGTGTGACGCGATGTTGCAACATCGGAGTTGGACATCGCCGGTCCACTATCACAGCGTGTATGGCTGCACATCTCTCAAGGTCACTCACTCGGCCGGCTGCCTTTGGGGGGTGGGTGCAGCACGACCGGGTCCCGATCGTAGTCGATCGCGATAGAAGTGACGATGGCTCGCTTCGCCGCGATCGGCAAGGCGAGATGCCGGTTTCTGCCGAGTTTGCAGGCGGCAGTCTAGCCGAACGGAGGACGGGACGTACCTAAGCGTCGATTTCTTTTGACGGACGTTCGCCCGTATCCGAGAAAAGGGCGAAAACCGGCGTCAGCCGAGCAACTTCGCGTACGCCGGCTTGATCACCTCGTTGATGAGCACCAGGCGCTCGTCGTACGGGATGAAGGCCGACTTCATCGCATTGATGGTCAGCCATTGCAGCTCGGACCAGCCCCAGCCGAACGCCTCGGTCAGCAGCGCCATCTCCCGCGACATCGACGTGCCGCTCATCAGCCGGTTGTCGGTGTTGACGGTGACCCGGAACCGGAGGTCGTGCAGCAGCTTGATCGGGTGCTCGGCGATCGATGCGGCGGCGCCGGTCTGCACGTTCGACGACGGGCAGAGCTCGAGCGGGATCCGCTTGTCCCGCACGTACGCCGCCAGCCGCCCCAGCGCCGGGATCTCCAGCGGGGTTCCGCGCGGCGGCACCGTGATGTCGTCGACGATCCGCACGCCGTGACCGAGCCGGTCGGCGCCGCACCACTGGATCGCCTCCCAGATCGACGGCAGGCCGAACGCCTCGCCGGCGTGGATGGTGAAGTGGAAGTTCTCCCGCTGCAGGTACTCGAAGGCGTCCAGGTGCCGGGTGGGCGGGAAGCCCGCCTCCGCGCCGGCGATGTCGAAGCCGACCACGCCGGCGTCCCGGTAGCGGACCGCCAGCTCGGCGATCTCCTGCGAGCGGGCCGCGTGCCGCATCGCGGTGAGCAGGGTGCCGATCCGGATCGGGCGCCCGGCCTCGGCCGCCTCGGCGCTGCCCTCACGGAAACCGGCCTCCACGGCGTCGACGACCGCATCGAGGGTGAGGCCGCGCTCCAGGTGCTGCTCCGGCGCGTACCGCACCTCGGCGTAGACCACGCCGTCGGCGGAGAGGTCGAGCGCGCACTCCTTCGCGACGCGGCGCAGGCCCTCCTCGGTCTGCATGACCGCGACCGTGTGGGCGAAGGTCTCCAGGTACCGTTCCAGCGAGCCGGAGTCGGCGGCGGCGACGAACCATTCGCCGAGCTTCTCCGGGTCCTGGGCGGGCAGCTCGTGGCCGACGGCGGCGGCCAGCTCGACGATCGTCGAGGGGCGTAACCCGCCGTCCAGGTGGTCGTGGAGCAGAACCTTCGGTGCCTTGACGATGTCCGAGTGTGCGATGCCAACCATCAGAAGAGCCTAGAGGGAAGCACCCGATGATCGACGGAGCAATTCCGTATCTGCGGTGCCCGGTGTGCCGGGAACCACTCGCCCGCGAGGAGCGTGCGCTTCGCTGCGCCCGGCGGCACAGCTTCGACATGGCCAAGCAGGGGTACGCCGACCTCAGCGCCGGACGGCTCCCGCACAGCGGCGACACCGCCCCGATGGTGGCCGACCGGTCCGCCTTCCTCGGCGCCGGGCACTACGACTTCATCGCCGCCGCGCTCGCCGGGCACCACACGGACGGCCTGGTCCTGGACGCCGGCACCGGGACCGGCGACTACCTGGCCCGCTTCCTCGACGCCTCGCCGTCCGCCGTCGGCCTCGGGCTGGACGTCTCCAAGCCGGCGCTGCGCCGGGCCGCGAGGGCGCACGAGCGTGCCGCCGCGGTGCTCACCGACCTGTGGCGGCCGCTGCCGGTCGCCGACGGCGTGGCGTCGGTGATCCTGAACGTCTTCGCGCCGCGCAACGGCGCCGAATTCCACCGGGTGCTGCGGCCGGACGGCGTGCTGCTGGTGGTCACCCCGGCCGCCGATCACCTGGCCGAGCTGATCGCCGAGCACGGGCTGATCTCGGTCGACCCGGACAAGGCGGCCCGGGTGTCGGGGAGTCTCGGAGCGCACTTCTCCCCGGTCTCCACGATCACGCTTCGGCGGACCCTGAAGCTGGATGTCACCGAGACCCGCACTCTGATCGGCATGACGCCGAGCGCCCGGCACGTTGACATATCCGATTTGTCGGGTGGAGCGACGGTGACTGCCGCCGTGGACCTGACCGTCTACCGCTAGACCGAGAGGTCGACTTCCTCCCACTCCGGCGGGGCCTCGTGGTACGGGCCGGTGAAGATCACCGCCCACTCCAGCGCCCACCTCCGCTGCCCGATCGCGTTGCTGTCCACCTCGCCGGGCAGCGTCCGGCCCACCTGCTCGGACTCCTGGAAGGCCCAGTCCAGGCAGTAGTAGAGGTCGAGCAGCACGGCCGCCTCCGCCGGGTCCCGGACCGCGACCAGCGAGCGCGACCGCCAGCTGCCGAACGTCTCCCCGGACGGCAGGTCCGGCATCTGCGTCATCAGCCCGTCGTCCGGCGGCACGGTCGGGTCCAGGTGCCGGCTCAGGCCGAGCAGCCAGGCCAGCGCGAAGACGGCGTCGTGGTGCAGCACGAACGAGCGATGGTCACCCTTGGCCCCGATCACGAACTGCCATTCCGGCGGCGTCACCAGGTCGACCAGGTGTGAACCGAGCAGCCAGCTCATCGCGGCCTCGGTGGGCATGCCGAAGCAGCGCGCGACGACCACGTGCAGCACCGCGGCCCGGGCCTCCAGCTCGGAGGTGGGGCGTAGCTCGACCGTGTCCCCCGGCTCCCACACCAGCGGGAACGCCAGCGGTGGCAGGGGCAGGCCGAGCCGCGCGAGCTCGTCGAGACTGGCCTCGCGGACCGCGCGGGGATCGGGGGCGGCCTTCGTCATGGTCGGTCAGGCTATGCGGTCGAGCAGCAGCTGGGGAGAGGAGGGCTGCTCCGTCCCGATCACCACCGCCGCGGCCGCCTCGTCACGGGCCACCGGGATCCGCGACTCGTCGTCGGCGCGCAGCTCCAGCAGCACGTCACCGGCGCGGACCCGGTCACCCGGGCGGACCTTGAGCTGCACGCCGGCGCCGAAGCTGACCGGGTCCTCCTTGCGGGCACGACCGGCGCCGAGGCGCCAGGCGGCGATGCCTATCCCGTACGCGTCCAGCGCCGTGACGACGCCGCCCTGCGCCGCGCGGAGCACCTCGGTGTGCCGGGCCTGGGGCAGCGGGGCCTCCGGGTCACCGCCCTGTGCCCTGATCATGGCTCGCCAGGTGTCCATGGCCGCGCCGGAGGAGAGCGCCTTCTCCGGGTCGGCGTCCACGCCCGCGGCGGCCAGCATCTCCCGGGCCAGGGCCAGAGTGAGTTCCACCACGTCGGCGGGTCCGCCGCCGGACAGCACCTCGACCGACTCGGCCACCTCGTTGGCGTTGCCGACGGCCAGGCCGAGCGGGGTGCTCATGTCGGTGAGCAGCGCGACGGTGGTGACGCCGCTGTCCTTGCCCAGCTGGACCATGGTGCGGGCCAGCTCCTGCGCCATGGCGAGGTCCTTCATGAACGCGCCGGAACCGACCTTCACGTCCAGGACCAGCGCGCCGGTGCCCTCGGCGATCTTCTTGCTCATGATCGAGCTGGCGATCAGCGGGATGGCCTCGACGGTGCCGGTCACGTCGCGCAGGGCGTAGAGCTTGCGGTCGGCCGGCGCCAGGCCCTCACCGGCCGCGCAGATGACCGCGCCGATGTCCTGCAGCTGCGACTTGAACTGGTCGTTCGAGATCCGGGCCTGCCAGCCCGCGATCGACTCCAGCTTGTCCAGCGTGCCGCCGGTGTGCCCGAGGCCGCGGCCGGACAGCTGCGGGACCGCGACGCCGCAGGCCGCGACGAGCGGGGTCAGCGGCAGCGTGATCTTGTCGCCGACGCCGCCGGTGGAGTGCTTGTCAGCGGTCGGCCGGGTGACCGAGGAGAGGTCCAGGCGCTCGCCGCTCGCGATCATCGCGGCGGTCCAGCGGGCGATCTCCCGCGGCGTCATGCCGCGCAGCAGGATCGCCATGGCGAGCGCGGACATCTGCTCGTCGGCGACCACACCCTTCGTGTACGCGTCGACGACCCAGTCGATCTGGGCGTCGGAGAGCTCGTGCCCGTCCCGCTTGGCCCGGATCACGTCTACCGCAGCGAACCCACTCACGACTTGTCCTCCCAGCGCTGTCCGATCCCCTCGGGCGCTTCACCTTCACCGGCCCAGGACAGGCTGCCCTCGGCGTCCACGACCACGACCCGCGGCGTCCGCAGGAGTCCCCAGGCGACCGCCGCGGCGGTGGCCGGGAAGTTCGGGCCCTCCTCCAGGATGCCCTTTTCGTCGGCGCTGCCGGGCTCACCCGACGAACGCTCCCAGTACGCGGTCCAGATGGTCTCGCCGCCGGAGATGTCCGGGTGGACGAAGACCGAGCCGCGGCCACGCCACTTGGCCAGCTCGGCGGGCACCTCGGCGCCGCCGGCCGGTCCGGTCACCCGTTCCATGTCCTCGTAGCCGAACGCGTGCGGCAGCAGCTCGGTCATCCGCAGCGGCCGCGGCAGCGCCTCGACCAGCAGGTCCGGGCCGCCGTGCTCCCAGAGCAGCTGACGGCACCGGCCGCACGGCATCAGCGGCGCGCCGGTCGCGTCCACGCACGAGATCGCCACGAGGCGCCCGCCGCCGGTCGCGTGCAGCGTGCTGACCAGCCCGCACTCCGCACAGAGGGTCATGCCGATGGAGGCGTTCTCCACGTTGCAGCCCACGATCACCCGGCCGTCGTCGACCAGGCCCGCCACACCGACCGGGAAGTCGGAAATCGGCACGTAAGCACGCCGCATCGTCTCGATGGCGGACGCACGCAGCGCCGCCCAGTCGATCTCCATATCCGCCAATTCTGCCTGACTGTCCAGCTTCTAGCTCTTGATGTACGGGACGCCGTCCGCGGCCGGGGCCCGCACGCGGCCCACCAGACCGGCCACCGCGATGATCGTCGCGAGGTACGGCAGCATGTTGAGGAACTGGCTCGGTACCGGGCTGCCGACCGCGCTCAGGTAGGTCGCCAGCTTCTGCGCGAAGCCGAAGAAGAGCGCCGCACCGAGGGCGCCGAACGGGGTGAACCGGCCGAAGATCAGGGCCGCCAGCGCGATGAAGCCCGCGCCGGCCGTCATGTTCTTGGTGAAGCTGCCGGTCGCCACGAGCGTGAAGTACGCCCCGCCGAGACCGGCGACCACGCCGCCGAGCAGCACGTTCATGTAGCGCAGGCCGCGAACCCGGATACCCACCGTGTCGGCCGCGGTCGGGTGCTCGCCGACCGCGCGGGTCCGCAGGCCCCACCGGGTCCGGGTGAGCCCGAAGTGAATCAGCACGACCAGTCCGAGCGCGACCCAGACCAGCAGGTTCGTGTCGAACAGCACCGGGCCGATGACCGGGATGTCGGCGAGCCCGGGGATCCGCCACTCGGGCAGCCGCGGCGGCTCGTTGTAGGTGCTCGAGTCGCTCTGCATCAGCCGCTCGTAGAGGAAGCCGGTGACGCCGAGTGCGAACAGGTTGAGCACGATGCCGACGACGGTCTGGTCGACCAGGTACCGGATCGAGAGCACGGCCAGGATCGCCGCGATGATCACGCCGCCGACCGCCGCGCTGATCAGACCAGCCCAGACGCTGGTCGCCATCGTGCCGACCAGGGCGCCGGCGAACGCGCCCATCAGGAACTGGCCCTCGATCGCCACGTTCACCACGCCGGACCGCTCACCGAGCACACCGGCGAGCGCGCCGAGGATCAGCGGGAGCGCCAGCTGCAGCGTGCCGCTGGTGGTGTCGACGAGCGGCAGGAACTTGCCCGCGACCTGCCAGCAGAGGAACGACAGGACGAAGGAGAGGATGCCGAGCGAAAGCAGCAGGTTCTGGAACTTCTTCGCGAAGCTGGCGAAGAGCAGACCACCGGTCACGATCGTGACCAGGCCGAAGAGGATCGCGCCCAGCTGGCCGTTGATCGACAGTGCCGCGCCCTCGGCATCCTCGCTGAGCGTGAAACGGGCGGTCTCGCCCGGTGCGAGCGAGCCGAACAGGGCCGCTGCCAGGATGCCGATCAGGACGAGAGCCACGCCGAGACGACGCTGCCGGTTCCAGAACGGCTCCGGCGCCGCGAGCTCGGTGCTCTCCTCCACAGTTGCCGTCGACATGTCTCAGCCCTTCGCCAGCGAGGCGCCCGGCCGCACGAGGCGGGTGGCGCGAAGTCGGAAGATCGCCTTTACCAGGGCGGGGGCGGCGATGAAGATGACGATCAGCGCCTGGAGCACGGTGACCAGCTCCAGCGAGATGCCGGAGTAGGACTGCATCCGGTTACCGCCGGCTCGCAGCGCGCCGAAGAGCAGCGCGGCCCACAGGGTGCCCCACGGCTTGTTGCGGCCGAGCAGGGCGACCAGCAGGCCGTCGAAGCCGATGTTGCCGGCGACCGAGGGGGTCAGCGCGTACGCCGTACCGAGCACCTGGGTGGCGCCACCGAGCCCGGCCAGACCGCCGGCGACCGCCATGAGCACCGCGTACGTCTTGGCGACGCTGATGCCGGCGGTCTTCGCGGCGTGCTGGTTGGCGCCGACCGCGCGCAGCTCGAAGCCGAACGAGGAGCGGTTCAGCAGCCAGGCCACGCCGGCCGTGACCGCCACCGCGAGCAGGATGCCCAGGTGGACCCGGAGCACGCCGCCGAACGACGGCAGCTTCGCCGACTCGTCGATCGCCTTGCTGATCGCGTCGGTGCGGTTCGGGTCCTGGACGCCCTTCTGCAGCACCAGCCAGGACAGGAACAGCGCGGCCGTGTAGTTGAGCATGATCGTGGTGATCACCTCGTGGGCGCCGGTGCGCGCCTTGAGGATGCCGGGGATGAAGCCCCAGAGCGCGCCGCCGAGCGCCCCGGCCAGGACCGCCACCACCAGGTTCAGCACGATGGGCAGGCCGAACGCGAAACCGGCGACACCGGCGGTGATGGTGCCGATGACCGCCTGGCCCTGCGCGCCGATGTTGAACAGGCCGCCACGGAACGCCAGCGCCACCGAGAGGCCGGTGAAGACGAGCGGGGCGGCGTACGTCAGGGTCTCCGAGATCGGTGCCAGCGCGTCCTGCCAGGTACCGGCGCCGCTGAACCAGGCGCTGAACGCCTCCGGGTCGCCGAAGGCGCCCTTGAGCAGGTCGGAGTAGGCCGTGCTGATCAGCGTCCAGCTCGCGCCGAGCGCGTCGCCCGGGCGGGCGGTGAAGTACGCGAACTTCGCCAGCACCTCGGAGTCCGAGACGACGATCAGGACCGCGCCGATGACGAACGCCAGCACGATCGAGAGGAACGTGACCGTGATGGTGTTCGAGGACCAGAGGTTGCGGGTGAAGACGCTGAGGAAGGACTCGTCGTCCTTCTGCCCGGCTTCCTTCTTGACCGGCGCTTCGGTGGTCACTTCGTCCCCTCTTCCGGTGCGTTCCCGGTGATGCCGGCCATGAGCAGGCCCAGTTCCTCGCGCGGGGTGTCCGGCGAGACGATGGCCAGGACCCGGCCGCGGTACATCACGGCGATCCGGTCGGCGAGGCCGACGACCTCGTCCAGCTCGCTGGAGACCACCAGCACCGCGGTGCCCCGGTCACGCTCGTGGATGATCCGGCCGTGGATGAACTCGATCGAGCCGACGTCCACGCCGCGGGTCGGCTGGGAGGCGATGAACAGGCGCAGCGGGCGGGACATCTCCCGGGCCACCACGACCTTCTGCTGGTTGCCGCCGGAGAGCGTGCCGACCGCGGTCTCCGGGGACTGGCAGCGGATGTCGAACTGGTCGACCCGCTCCTGAGCGTTGCTCCCGATGCTGCCGCGGTTCATCTTGAAGGCGTTGCCGTAGGGCGGCCGGTCGTACATGTCGAGGATCAGGTTCTCGGCGACCGAGAACTCCTTGACCACGCCGTCGTGGCTGCGGTCCTCGGGGATGTAGCCGACGCCGGCGCGCAGGATCTGCTTGGTGCCGAGCGAGGCGAGGCTCTCGTTGTCCAGCTCGACGGTGCCGGCCCGCACCTCGCGCAGGCCCATGACGGCCTCGACCAGCTCGGTCTGCCCGTTGCCCTGCACGCCCGCGATGCCGAGCACCTCGCCGGCCCGGACCTCCAGGTCGACGCCGTCGACGGCGCGGATGCCCCGGTCGTCGTCGACCACCAGGCCGGAGAGCTTCAGCACGCTGCGGCCGGGTTCCGCCGGGGTCTTGGTGACCTCCAGGCTCACCGCGCGGCCGACCATGAGGGCGGCGAGCTCGTCCTCGCTGGTGTCCGGTGAAGCGGTACCGACGATCTTGCCGCGGCGGACCACGGTGATCCGGTCGGCGATCGCCTTCACCTCTTTGAGCTTGTGGGTGATGAAGACGATGGACTTGCCCATCGCGGTGAGCGAGCGCATCACGGCGAGCAGCTCGTCGGTCTCCTGGGGGGTGAGCACGGCGGTCGGCTCGTCCAGGATCAGCAGGTCGACGTCGCGGGTCAGCGCCTTGACGATCTCGACGCGCTGCTGCGCGCCGACCGTCAGGTCCTCGACCAGCGCGTCCGGGTCGACCGGCAGGCCGTAACGCTCGGAGGTCTCGATGACGTCCCGGCGCGAGCGGCGGCGGTCGAGCCAGCCGAGCGGTCCGCCGCGCACCTCCTCGTGGCCGAGGGCGATGTTCTCCGCGACGGTGAAGACCGGGACGAGCATGAAGTGCTGGTGCACCATGCCGATGCCGGACGCGATCGCGTCGCGCGGGCTGCGGAAGACGACCGGTTCGTCGTTGACGACGATCTGGCCCTCGTCCGGCTGCAGCAGTCCGTACAGCTGGTTCATCAGCGTGGACTTGCCGGCGCCGTTCTCGCCGAGCAGGGCGTGCACTTCCCCCGGCTCGACGGTGATGTCGATGTGGTCGTTGGCCACCAGGTCGCCGAAGCGCTTGGTGATGCCGCGCAGTTCGAGTTTCAGCGGAATCTCCCGGATTCGGTAAGGCCAACTGAGGGACTGAATGACGAGCCGCCGCTCAGCCGCAGGTGGTGACCCGCGGCTGGGCGGCGGCCGGAATGCTACCTAACTAGTGGATCAGGCCGGGGCGCTGGCCGACTCGACCTTGACCTTGCCGGAGATGATGTCCGCCTTCAGCGTGTCGATCTCGGTCTTGAGAGCCGCGTCGACCTTCGAGTCGAACTGGTTGTACGGCGCGATGCCGACGCCGTTGTTCTCCAGGGTGCCGACGTAGCCGGGGCTGGCGGCGAGGGCCTCGCCCTTGGCGCCCTTGACCACGGCCTCCTTGACGGCCTCTTCGATGTTCTTGACGACAGTGGTCAGGAACACGTCGCAGTACTGCTCGGCGCTCTTGCAGCCGTCCTGGTCGACCCAGATGACCGAGGTCTTGCCGGCGGAGTCCTTGGCGACCTGGGCGGTGCCGAGGCCGGTGCCGCCGGCGACCGGCATGACGATGTCGGCGCCCTGCGAGACCAGGGTCTGGGTGATGCTCTTGCCCTTGTTCTGGTCGACGAAGCTCTCGGCGAAGGTGCCGTTCTGCTTGGTCTTGTCCCAGCCCAGGACCGTGACCTTGGTGCCCTTGGTCTTGTTGTGGTACTCGACGCCGTCGTAGAAGCCGTCCATGAAGATGGTGACCGGCGGGATCTTCAGACCGCCGTACGTCGCGACCTTGCCGGACTTGGTGTAGCCCGCGGCCAGGTAGCCGGCGAGGAACGCGGCCTGCTGGGTGGCGAACTGCATCGGGAAGACGTTGGTGTTGCCGCTCACGCTGTCGACGATGCCGAACTGCGAGTCGGCGCTCTCCTTGGCGACCTTGGTGGTGGCGTCGCCCATCAGGCCGCCGACCGCCAGGATGAAGTCGCACTTCTGGCTCACGAAGCTGCGCAGACCCGGCTCGTAGTCGGCCTCGGAGGAGGACGCCACGTACTTGGATTCGACGTTGCTCGCCTCGGCCTTGGCGGCCTCCAGGCCGGCCCAGGCGGACGCGTTGAACGACTTGTCGTCGATGCCACCGGTGTCGGTGACCATGCAAGCCTTGTATGCGGCGGCGGCGGCGCTGGAGCCGCCGGTCGGGGTCTCCTCAGGGGCATCGCCACAGGCGGCGGCAGCGAGCGTCAGCCCACCTGCCGCGAGAATCGCCAGGATCCGCTTCCCACGTACTGGGCGCAAGACGCCCTCCTTCTTCATGTGCGCACCGACCCGCTCGGTGAACCTAAGGACGGCAGCGTAGCCGGGGCTAAACGCCCCGTCAGGCAATCGTTCCGGACTGTTCGCGCACCGTTACCACTCCGCAATCCCACATCCCGTTCGGCCCGTTTCTGTATCACTCTGTACGGGCGGAAACGGGCATCTGGGGTGCTCAGAGGCGATTCGATTTTACAAGGAGGGCCCGCCACGCCTTCACGCCGAGAATGCCCACAACCGTTCCGATAGTGAGCGAGGCCACGATCAGCAAGGCGTGGATCCAGAGAAAGGACGTCGGGCTGCCGTCCGAGAAGGATCTGTCGTCGTTCCAGATCGCCACGCCGAACCTCGGCCAGATCACCCAGGTCCACACGCCGACGCCGACCAGGAACACCGCCCACCGCTTGCTGATCATCACACGGCGAGTATCCCAGTGGTGATCCGCCGCCAGCTTTCCCGCACCTCACCGGGTGACGGCGGCTCGCCGGGCGCCTCGGCGGCCTCCGGCGGCTCGTCCTGCTCGGTGAAGTCGGCCGAGCGGGCCAGGTCCACCTCCCGCCGGATCGCTTCCGCACCGGCGAGCGGCTGCAACGGCTCGACCACCGCCATCAGATCCTCGTCGGCGACCACGGCGCGGGCCAGGGCCAGCGCGTGCGCCCGCTCGTACGGCCCGCAGACCACCGGATCCCACTCGTCGATCTCGTCGCCGAGCCCGCCGATCGTGATGACCCACGGCAGATCCACGAGCGGCGATCCGGCCGGCAGCTGCAAAGTCACAAGAGTGCCCACAGGCTCAGTGTCGCGGGTGGGTCTCCCGGATCCAGCTGTTTTGCCCCACCGGGGCGGTTTTATCGTCAGCTGACAGATCCACGACTCGCCCGTGCGGGCTGGTCGCCGCCCAGGCCGCGCCGAAGAGCAGCAGCTGGTTGAAGACGTAGAGGTAGACCAGCGCGCCGACGGCGGAACCGACGAGGGCGTACGCCGGATTCCGCTCCACGATCGCCACGAACGACTTGCCCACCGTGTTGAGCAGCATCAGCCCGATGCCGACCTGCAGCACCGGCGGCGCCATCCGGCGGGCCGTCATCTTGAGCCGGGGCACCCCGGTCAGCAGCGCCGCCGCCAGCAGCATGTTGACGCCCAGGGTGAGCACCACGCTCACCGCGGAGAGCAGCGTCGTGAACCCGCCGCCGGCCAGCCAGTGCAGCAGCCGCTCCAGGCCGTAGACGGCGAGCTGGGTGAGCGCGAGCAGCACCAGGAGACCGATCAGGACCAGGAGATCAACAGCTTGTCGTACGCCGATGTAGCCCGGTTGCTCCCGTAACTGCCAGATGAGCCGTTGCGAGGAGCGGATCGACTCGACCCAGCCGATGCCGGTGAAGGTGAGCCCGATGAGGCCGACGATGCCGACCGTCTTCTTGCTGTCCACGATGGCCTGCACGTCGAGGAAGGGCAGGTTGTCCCGGAGGAACTCGGTCACCAGCTCGAAGAGCTCGACGTTGTTCGAGAGCAGCAGGCCGAAGATCGAGTAGCCGATGAGCAGCAGGGCGAAGACCGCGAAGAATCCGTAGTAGGCGATCGCGGCCGCCAGCCGGCCACCCTGGACGTCCTCGTAGCGCAGGATGGCCCGGCAGAAATGGTCGAAGTACGGCGTCCGGTACCGCCACGTCATGATCCGGGCTTCGGCGACGTCGTACGCCCGGTCGATCGGGTTCACCGGCAGACCGTAACCGAGTTGTCAGCGCCCGAGTGGGAAGTCCCGCCGCGGCCGCCAAGGTCCCTCGCCGCCGTGCGAGAAGAGGGTGAACGCGGTGACCTCGAAACTGGCGGAGAATCCGGCCAGCTCCTCGAAGACCGCGTCCAGCGCCTCGGGCGACACGTCCTGCGCCACCGTGACGTGCGGGTGGTACGGGAAACGGGTGTCCCGGCGCACGTCCTCCGACCGCGTGATCGCCTCGGCCAGCAGCTCACACTCGCTGATGCCCTTCGCCAGCGTCACGAAAACCACCTCGGTGATCGGCCGGAAGGTTCCGGTGCCCCGCAGGTGGATGGTGAACGGCGGCTGGGCGCCGGCGATCGCCTCCAGGTGCTTCTCCACCGCGGGCAGCGCGTCACCGGCCACCTCGGTCGGGCCGAGGAGGGTGACGTGCGCCGGTGTGTAGGCCGCCTGCGGGTCGCCGGCCTCGGCGCGGCGCCGGGTCAGCTCGGAGCCCCAGGGCTCCGGGATGTCGATCGCCACGCCGATACGCGTGCGTGCCGGGTCGGACACCGGGTCAGGCTCCGCGCGCCGGGGCGACGAACCCGATGTTCCGGTAGGCCTGCGCGAGCGTCGCGGCGGAGACCGCCCGGGCCTTCTCGGCGCCGATCGCGAGGACCTTGTCGAGCTGGGCGGGGTCGTCGAGGTAGACCTTGGTGCGCTCCTGGATCGGCTTCACGAACTCCACGAGCACCTCGGCGAGGTCCTTCTTCAGGTCGCCGTAGCCGCGTCCGTCGTACGCCTCGAGCAGGTCGTCGATGGTCCGCGAGGTGAGCGCCGCGTAGATCGTCAGCAGGTTGCTGACGCCCGGCTTGTTCTCCTCGTC